>NZ_JACVWH010000013.1:0-87684 GCF_020658495.1 Clostridioides sp. ES-S-0048-02 | reverse complement strand
TCAAACAGTTCACTTTGATTTAACTCATCTCTTTTTACACCCTTTGGTATACCTAATTTTTTTCTTACAAGTTCAGTAAAATGTTTATAATACATCTGAGGTTTATTACTTCCTTGACTAGTAGCATGATAAACAAACTCTTGTATTTCATCTGTAAAATCTTTTCTAACCTTTTTACCTTCAGCTCTTATACCTAACCATTCTTCATCTTTTTCATTAGCTATATAGTATCCATTTTCTTTTATAGAATGTATAACTTCATATACCCAATCAAAATATTCATCAGAAACAGGCATATTAGATTTTCTTACTATAGCATAGATTCCTTTTTCATTATACATATATATTTTCTTAGCATTTTTATTTTTATATATCGACCCCTCAATTTGAGCCCCCGTTATTTCAATAGATTTTCCTCTCATATACTCAAAGTTTCTATTATGTATATTTTCTATCGCTTTACTTGGGTTAGAATATTTAAGAGCATGACCTAGTTGTGTTCTGCTCATAAATATTTCTTTTTCTTCATTCATGTAAAAGTCGCATGTTGTCCCTAAAAATTTTCCTTTTTTAACAAGTTTTAGTTTCATAAAATCAACCTCCTGGATATTTGAATTTTAGATATGCACATTATGCATATCCGAATAGTGCATATTATGCATTTTTAATAGACCTTTTCAGATGTCGGTAACTCCGACATCTGAAACTTATTAATTTTTGTATAAAAAAAGACCTAGAAACTAATCTAAGTCTTTTGCTTTCATATTTACTATATAATTTGCTCCAAGCACAACTCCTCTTATTAGCAAATTTTCATCATCTATACCTTCATCTATAAACTTTTTAATGTGTTCAACTGCATATTCCAAAAATTCATCATCTGCTTTTATATTAAATTCATCTAATTCTTTTATTATCTTTCCTCTTAAATCATTCATGTTTTTATTCTCCTTATTTACAAAATAAAAAAGACTAAGTTGCCCCTACTTAGTCTTTTTTAAGGGTTTTATTATACACTTGTTTCATACTACCATTATAGCTTATATAAAGTAACAATAAAATATCATCATTTTATCATAGTTTTATTTTTAGACCATCTACTCCAAATAGGTATATTCCAAGTTCTTTAACCATTTCATTTACCCAACGTCTCACTGTTGCTACCCCACAATGTAAAAGTTCTGCTATATCCTCATAAGTTTTTTCTTTAAAAAAATATAACTCTAAAGCTTTGTATTTTTCTAAAGACTGCAACTTATTTTGTGTTACTTTTAATGTGTCTAATGCCATATCTATATGTGCAACCATAATTAAGGTTTTTGCCTTACTTCTTTTGATACTTAATATATATAAATCTTCTGTATCTAAACATAATAAATCATCATAATCACTTTTAACATCTTCAATATCACTAATAGAATTTGCAATATGACTTTTTAAATCATTATAATGTTTAAGCAAAAGTTTAGTATTATGAAAGACCTCCCTTTTTTTATTTTCTTTTTCTTCTTTTCTTAATTCTCTTACAATTTCTTTTATACTTTCTTTATCCACTTAAACCACTCCCTCTTGCTCTCTTTGAACAACTTCTACTGCAATACTCAACTTTAGATTTATCTAGCTTATAAAATCTTCTACCACACCAAGCACATCTTACTATTTTACCTGGGCTTATAAGTTCCATCTTTTCTTTTTACTTTCATACTTTCACTCCCTATATTCTTTTAATTTCGCGTTAACTGCTTCAAGTAATGCACTTTGTCCTTTATCCTTATTCTCTAGTGCCTCCATTACTTGTTCATCTATTGTACTTTTACAGATTAGATGATGGATAATAACAGTTTCCCTTTGACCCTGTCTATAAAGCCTTGCGTTAGCTTGTAGATACAGTTCTAAGCTCCAAGTTAACCCAAACCAAACAATTATACTTCCACCTGCTTGTAAATTAAGTCCATGTCCTGTGCTTGCTGGATGACAAAGTAATAATTGTATTTTGCCATTATTCCAATCTTGTATATCTTTTGAGTTTTCTATTGTTCTTGGTTTTAAAGTCTTAAATTCTTTCATCAAACGACTATAATCATGTTTATAGTTATAAAAAACTATAATAGGTTTACCATTTGAAACATCTATGATTTCTTTTAGGGCTTCTAATTTTTCTCTATGAATTTCTTTTACCCTTTTATCATTATCATAAATTGCACCATTAGCTAATTGTAAAAGTTTATTTGCTACTACAGCTGATGATGAAGCTGTTATTATGTCTTTATCTAATTCTAATATCTTCTCTCTTTCTAGTTCTTTGTAATATTTAAGTATTTTATTATCAAGGTATATTTCAATTTTATTATCTATTTTTCTAGGAATATTCAAATAATCTTCTGCTTTTAAACTTATACAAATATCTTTTATTTTATTATGTATTGCTTTTTCTGCTCCAACTTTAAGCTGCCAATTATATATAGCTCCTGTTTGATAATTTTTTTGTCCTGGTTCAAAATATCGTTCTTTATATCCTGTAATAGTTTTGCCTAACCTTTCACCTCTATCAAGTAAATACATCTGTGGCCACAAATCTATTAAACTATTTGGTGCTGGTGTACCAGTAAGCCCAACTACTCTTTTAGTTAAAGGTAATACTTTCTTTAGACTCTTAAATCGTTGTGCTTTATTTGATTTAAAAGAACTAAGTTCATCTATAACAACCATATCAAACGGCCATTTACTTTTATAAAAATCTACTATCCAGGATACCATTTCCCTATTTATTATATAAATATCTGAGTCTGTACTTAAAGCTTTCACTCTATCTAATTTACTACCAAGAACTTTAGACACTTTCAAAAGCTTTAGATGCTCCCATTTTTTTATTTCACTACTCCAGGTATCTCTTGCGACTCTTAGAGGTGCTATAACTAAAACTTTTGATATATCAAAGTAATCATACATTAATTCATTTATAGCTGTTAAAGTACAAACTGTTTTACCCAATCCCATATCTAATAATAAACCTATATTATTATTGTCTATAGTTTTTCTAATTGTATATTCTTGGTATGGATGTGGTTTAAATTCCATCCCTTAACCTCCTTGACAAAATCATCTATTTCTTTTAATGTACTTACACATTTAACTTTAAATCCTAATTCTTTTAATTCTTGCATTTTATACTTTTGAAGCTTTCTTGGCTTTTTACCTGGTGCTTTAAGTTCTACAAATATAACATGTCCTTCTGGTAATAAGACAATCCTATCTGGCACACCTGCTTCCCCTGGTGAAATAAATTTCATAGCCTTTCCACCTAACAACTCAATCTCTTTTTTAAGTCTTTTTTCTATTCGTGATTCTAACAAAATATCACTTCCTTAAATTTAGGTGTCTACAATGTCTACAGATTGTCTATATATATGTATATATGCATATTAGGCATACATATATATATACGTATATGCCTAATATTACTTTTATTACTTTATATATAATTTTTGTAGACATTGTAGACGTTAGTATTCTATACATTGCAATATCTATATTTTAGGTGTCTACAGAAGTGTCTACAAAGCTATTTTTTCTGTAGACATTGTAGACACCTACCTATTTTACATAAATTTAGTAAAACTTACTTTGTAGACACTATTTTGTTCTAATATATGCTCTTTGTTTACCATACACTTTTCCAAATCTTAGATGACTACTGTGTGGCTCCCACCCATCTAAACCTTTTAATATGTCATTAATTTCTCTTGATAAGATAGGCGTGAGTTGTTTAGGTTCTCCATTAAATAGCTCAACCCATATCTCCATAACACATGTTTTTTCTCTTAATATTATTCCTTCTTTTAACTCTCCAAAATCTGAACCATGGATATATTCTCTTTTTTCTGAAATACTTAAATCATACCAATTCTCAGTAATAGGTTTATTTAAATATTCTTCAATAATTCCAGATTTAGCATTTTCTTCTGAGTGGTTTTTTTGTTGTTTTTCAGCTTCCTTTTTCTCTTCATCTGATAAATATAAAGGTTCATTAGCTTTATATAATTCTAATGCTTCTGCCCAAACCTGATTTCTTTCATTATCAAGTTGACCATTAAATATATTTTTATTATTCTTCTTTACTCCTGTATCTATTGGCCAAAACCTTCTATTACCAGTCTTATCTCTTAAAAACTCTTTATCATTAGTTGTTCCTATAACTACACATTGTCGTAAAAACCTTGATGTTCTCTTCCCATAGGCAACCCTATATATATCCTCTGATTTACTTAGAAAATGCTTAACTGCCTCAATATCCGCTTTTTTAGTAGCCATCATTTCACCCATTTCAAGCAACCATACTCCTTGTAATTGTTCGTATGCTTCTTTACCTTGTACAGTAGTTAAACTATCAGAATACCAGTCTCCACCAAGTTTTTTAATAAAAGTACTTTTTCCTATTCCTTGAGGACCAGATAAAACAATCATATTATCAAACTTTATTCCTGGATTAAATACTCTAGCTACTGCTGCTACTAAAACTTTTCTTATTATTATTCTTGTATAATGAATATCTTCTGCACCTAAATAGTCAATTAAAAGTGTATCCACTCTCTTAATACCATCCCACTTTAAAGAATTTAAATAATCTTTTATAGGATGAAAAGTATTATTTTCAAAAGCAATTACTAGAGCATCATTTACTTTTGATGGTGATGAGATATTGTAAATTGTTTCTATATGATGTCTAAGTCCAGAATCATCACTATCATTCCAATCATTTAATTTATCATCTCTTCTCCAAGGTAACTTACCTAAAACGACAGCTCTATTTGAAAATTCATTATAAGCTATTTTTCCTTTTAAATAGGGGTCATTTTCTATAAACATTAAAATATTATTTGTTGTTTTCTTATAGCTTCCTTTATTGTCATATTCTAACTTAGTTAACCATTCATCATCTTTAAAATCTATATCACCAAAATCATCTTTGGCCTTATCAATATTTTCTCTACCTATAGTCTTTCGTACTTTAGTATCACTACTTGCAAATTCACTCATTCGAGTAAATGAAGGTAATCTATTTACAGGTGTTTCTGGTTTAGCGTCTTCATCAAGTTCTCCAAATTTATGTATCCTAACTAAATCAAAAGCATTACATAAGATACCACTTGCAGGATCTGTACCATGATGGCTATAGGAAAACTTATCATCATAAATGACTACTCCACCACTTGTACTACCTTCTGCATACGTGTATCTAGTTTCATCAATACCAGGAATATATACTTCATCTAAGAAAATATCTATGGATTCTGTTATACTGTAGGACCTACAAAATGCACCTATAATTCCATCTTTTTCAATAGGGTCTTGTTGCTTTTTTAATTGTGTATTAAACTTTTGCCTCTCTCTTGAACTTTCTGGCCAATAACTTACATCTGTCCAATCCAAATATAAATCTAGTATTTCATTTGGGTTTAAAAATTCACCATCTTGAAATTTAAATATATAGTCTCCATCAATTGAAGTACTTGGAAAATACATAAGTCTATGAGGTTGATATGTAGTATCATCAAACATATCTATTCCCATAGCATCCGCTATCATCCTAGAAATTGCTTGATATTCTTCTGGTAGTACTGGTCTAGCTAAAGGTATTACAAGTCTATATCTGGGATTATTCTCAGTATGTGAGTGCGTAGAATACATAAGACAAGCATAATCATTTAATAATGTTATATCCTCCCATATATCTTTATTCGCATAATCTATATCTAAAGTTATAATACTTCTATTTGCAATATTCTCTGCTTTTCGTCTTCCATTTTTTAAGCTTCCACCTACAAATCCACCAACATCTTTAACTCTATCTTTTTCAGTCTTTGACATCTTCCTATATTCTGTATATGTTTCTTGAGTTCTTAATGTTTTACTTAATCTATTTACAAGTTCGGACCATAAAATACTTTTATTCTTCCAATGAGTTTCTAACTTACTTTTTCCTGTGGCCAGCATGAGTTGGCCATCATGTCTTACATTTATGTGTTCAATTTCACTGGCCTTTACATCCATAAATTAATCACCTAGTCTTTCTTATAATAATCACATTCATACCCATCTGCTTTAAGTGGGAGTCCTTTAGCCCAAGAGATTTCTTTTCCCATAATTCTGTTAACTTCTTCCAAAGAGCCATATTTTTTATCTACATCAAGTACAAGTTCATCATGTACATGCATTACAATGTCATAACCTGCATCTGTTATATTAAACATAGCTTCTCTTAAGCAATCTCTAGCTGTAGCTTGAACAATATTTTCAACTAATTTAGGTCCATAGGTATCTATTCTTTTCCATTGTTTACTTGTCTGTTCCATGCCTTCATATGTTATCTTATCCCCACTAAACGTAGTATGAGGTTCTATCTTAGGTCTTAAGTAGGATAATCTTCTACCACTTGGGAGTTCTATAAATAAAACTCCTGGATTATAAATAAATTTAATCCCATGTTGAAGTTCTACTATAGTCCTATCTTTTATAGCTTTTTTAGTAGCCTTATCTACATCCCACCAAAACTTAGTTATATTTGGATTAGCATTTCTCCATGCAGTAACAATAGGTTGAAGTTCTTCTTCCTTAAGCCCCATTTTAATAGCTCCCATAGAAATTAAAGCCCCTACACTCCCACCATATCCACAGTTATGAACTAAACAGTTCGATACGGTAAAACGATTGTTCCTTCCTGCATTTCTGATGTCATAAACTCTAACCTTGCTTGTATTAATCTCCATTTTTTTCTTTTGTGTATCACAGCATTTTGTGCTGATTCGATTATCTCTTTTCTTGTCATTCCTGTTGATAACATTCTTGTTACTACTCCTCTTGAGTATGGCCATTCGTTTTGTCTCCAATCTGACAAAACGGTTAATCTTCGATTCCCTTGATTCACTTCCCTTTTGACAAATCTTATATTTCCTTTTGCATAATGACCATTTGTATTTATCCTGTCCATTTCCATATCTCTTGTAACATTTTCTAAGTTTTCCATAATCCAAAGTCCTGCTTCTAATACTGAACCAAATTGAAACTCTATTCCTCTTCCACCATATTTTGGGTACCCTTTGTCTTTTGGATTTTCGCATCTTTGTTTTGCAGCTGCTAGCCTTTTGCTCAGCCATGTTGGTATTCTTCTTGGTTGAGAGCATTTTTGGCATCCTTTTGATTTTCCACGTTTTATACTGCTTAAAGAAATCCATTTTACCTCTTTGCAATTTATACATTGAACTAACACATAACAGTGGTTCCAATTTGCATTCCAACGCTTTTCTGGACTTATAATTTTTACCCATCCATATTGTTCTCCTACCATTTCCTGTTTGTAAGAGATGTGAGCCGCTTGTGGCTGCTTTTTCAAATGATATTGGATATGGTTTTTCTCTAATCCATACAATATGGTCTTTTGTTGCTCTAAGTCCTTCATACTCTATAACCTCCTTCATCCCTTTATAAATTACCCCCTCATGTGATACCCAGTTTTCTCCATCCCACAATTTGTGTTTTAAGGTGATATTCTCTATTGGAACTAATCCTTTATTAGTAAGAACTAGTTCACCTTCAGCAATACAAGCTAACTCTGAAATCTTACCTTTTTGTCTAAGCTCAGAACCTTTTTTAATACTTTCTATTGGAACTTTAAACATCTGACTAGCTGCTGCTTCATATATTTTTCCATGAGAATTAAACACATCCAGCCTCCACTTCTCACCAGCAAGCCAAGCTATAACCCTAGCTTCTATTGCACTAAAATCTGATACTATAAATCTATGACCTTCACTTGGTATAAAAGCTGTCCTTATCAATTGACTTAAGACATCTGGTACACTATCATATAAAAGCTCTATTAAATCAAAGTCACCTTCTTTTAATAGACTTCTAGCTAGGTCTAAATCTTCTATATGATTTTGTGGTAAATTCTGTACTTGTACTAATCTTCCTGCCCATCTACCAGTCCTATTAGCCCCATAAAACTGTAGCAGACCTCTTACTCTATTATCATTACCTTTAGCTAATTTCATAGCCTCATACTTCTTTATAGAGGTTTTGGACATTAATTTTCTAAGCTCTAAAACCCTAATTACATTTTCATCCTCAACTTGTTTTAATATTTCTGGAATACTTTCTTTTGTTAGACTTGTAACTTCAAAGCCCACTTTATCACTTAACCATTTTTTTAATTGAGCTGGACTATTTGGATTATTTAGACCAGTTATTTTAATTGCTTCTTTTGTAAGTTTTTCAGTATATCTTTTATCACATTCTATTGCATTCTCTATTAACTCTGTATCCACTTTAATACCAGTATCATTAATTCTCTGATCTAAATACCATAATTTAATTTCTCTTTCAAAGGTTTTATACTTGCTAAGTTTATTTCTTATTTCTCTTTCAACTACAACATCTTGCTTACAATATTCTTTAAATTTATTCCACTTTTCCATATCGTGTATTGGTAAATTTCTAGTTCTTCCTTTGTTAGTTTTTGTAGCTTTACAAGGCTTACAGAAATATTGTATTAATGACTTACCTTCTTTCATTTTCTGCTTATCTTCATTAAACTTTAAAGCCTTAGATACACTATCTAAGCTTCCTGGAAGTCCCAGTGTTAAAGCTTTTATCATTGTACATGACCACTCATCTGGTTTTAAATCAATGCCCAAAAATTTACTTATTGCTATTCTTTCAAAGTTAGCATTAAATGCTGATTTTATAATAGTGTTATCTTTTAAAGCTTCTATTACTTCGTTTGGTAACTCTTCATCATTTACTAAATCAATAACTCTTACTTCTTCTTCATCAAAAGCATAGGCAAATAACAGTATCTCAAAATTAGTAGAGTCTACATATCTGTAGACTCCAACTTTTTTTATATCTAAATCACTATATGTCTCTATATCAATTGATAATGTTCTCATTAACTTAAGAAGTCCTCTTCTTCATCTTCAAAATCATCTGAGAAATCTGCTTCTGCACTAGCTCTAGCTCCTCCAAGTACTTCTCCATCTGCTAACTTTTGAACATTTTGCAACCCACAACCTATTCCTTTATTTCCTGCACTATTATATGGGAAAAAGTTTATACTAACTCTTCCATAACAACCACTATATACTTCTGTATTATCTAATATTTCATTTAAGTCTTTATCAACTACTCCTGGCTTTTGAGTACTATTTGCATTTAGAAAATACATTCCTATATATTCCTCTGCTTCATCAGCTCTTTCGTCATCTCCATCACGAAGAGGTGTTTTTAAATTACTTGGTAACTTTCCACCCCATTTAGAAGTTTTACCTTGTTCTTTGGCTGCATCAATAGCTTTCTTTATTTTTCCTAAAGTCACCTTATCTGATTTTGGTATTAAAATACAAACTGAATACTTAGGTTCTGCACCTTCCACCATTGCTCTACTTTTAAAGATGTTACAATAACTTAATCTCACCTTTCCTGTTACCACCTTTGTTGATTGTACTGAATTGCTCATAATTTTCTTCCTCCTAATATTTTTATATTTTATAAATAGATATTATCTAAACATAATTCTCTTAAATTCTTTTTTGCACTGTATACCCCATTTTCTACATTTTTTCTTTTATATTTTAATAGTTTAGATATCTGTATAACCTCAAAACCTTCTGCATATAATCTCATTACCTTTTGTTGCTTTTCTGGTAAATAATTAATATAATTAATTACTTTTTTTGAAATATATGTGTTTATTACTTCATCTTCTACTAGTGTATTGCCATTAGACAGTACTTCATAATGTTTTGGTTCTATAGAAATTCCTTCATTCAAAAATGTATGTTTTTTTCTCAACTGACTTTTAATATAAGCATACATTTTGTATCTAATACATTTCTTAAAATATGCTTTAGGGTAAGTCTCTCCTTCTGTCTTCAGATTTTTTATCCCCTCATATATTCCAATATATCCAGATTGAATTAAGTCATCTTTATCTATATAAGTTTTATTTTTATCTATATAAGTTTTATTTTTATTGTTTTTTAACAATATATTGGTTGTTATCTTTACTTCTTTATCAAACTCTCTTAGTAATGTTTCAAATGCTAATTCATTTCCATTTTTGAATTCTAGTACTAGTTTAATTATTTCTTGATTATCCATAAAACTATATCCCCTTTTTATACTTTTTATAGCTACTAGGAATTAAATATTTTTAATTATCCTTTACTCTTACTGATACAAAGCATACTGGACTAACCTTTATATGTTCTGGTATATACACTCTATCAAGATGATTGTCATTCACTTCAAAGAAAGTTGACATCACTTTATCTTTTATTAAACTTTCTCTTTTAAAATCCATTACTATAGCTTTTGCATTTTCTTCTACTGAATTATACTCTGTAATATTTAATCTCTTTAACATATCTAACAAGTTGTCTTTTTCATAAACCAAATTTTCTTCAATACTCTTTTTTCTTTCCTTTAAGTCTAAAATCAAACTTATACTCTCTTCCAATTTATCTTTTGTAGCTTCATCTAATGACATATAATACACCCCCTAATTTATATTCCAAAGTCTTTTTTAGCTGAATCTATACTATTAATTTCTGGTCTTTTATCACTTTCTAGAACTAAAGTAGCTTTGCCAACTGGTTTTATAATTAAATCATTTAGTAGATTAGTGAAACTCTTTTTGCCTATAGCTTTTTCCATATCACTAATTCCTTTTAATGTTCTTGGTTTATAAATCTTTTCCTCATCATAATCTGAATTTAATAAAACATTAGCAATCTCTTGTTCATCCACATACTTTCTATTACTTCTCCCTTCTACAAGCTTATATCCTGGATATTTAACACCATGCTTTTCAGCTTGTTCTAGTGCATAACTTTGAATATCCTTTAACCAATCTTGAACATTCTTAGCAAATCCCAAAATGTCTGCAATCTCATATTCATTAAGAGTAAATGTATCAGCAAAATCATATTTTCTAGCTTTCTCAAGATTATCTTCAGCTCTTTTTCTACAATCATTTTTAGCTCTACAAAATCCACAATGGTCACCACTTACAAAGTCACCTTCACCATTAAAAGCCATTTGAGCCTTCTTTTTGATGTCCTCTGCCCATGTAAGTAACTTGGTAACTTCGATTTCTTCACTTGATATATTATCAAGTCTAGGTTGAATTATAGTTGTCTTAACTAAATCAATATCATATAGTATTTCAAACTGATTATATGCACCTAAACCATATAGTCTAAGTTGAGGGTTATCTATAGCTGAAACTTCCACACCTTTTCCATACTTTAGGTCTATAACTTGAAGTATTCCATCAGATATTACAACAACATCTCCTGTTCCAAAGCCTTCTGGAACCCATTCACTAAAATCGAGTCTCTCTTCTAACATTACTATTACATCATCACATATAGCTTTACTGTCATTTACTAATTCAATTACATTATCAACATAAGATTGTATATAATCCTCCATTTCTGAGTTATAATATTCACTTTTCTG
Source organism: Clostridioides sp. ES-S-0048-02 (assembly GCF_020658495.1). Classification (NCBI taxonomy): domain Bacteria; kingdom Bacillati; phylum Bacillota; class Clostridia; order Peptostreptococcales; family Peptostreptococcaceae; genus Clostridioides; species Clostridioides sp. ES-S-0048-02. The sequence goes on along the minus strand of NZ_JACVWH010000013.1, from coordinate 76,164 downwards.
TATGTTTTTAATTCTTGCATTATATGCCTTTTTACTTATTTTTTCATACTCTAGCATTAATTTAGTTTCTGCTAATTCATGTGCTACTGTTCCTTCTTCTGCATATATACTAGTTGATGATGGATAGTTTTCTTCTAATTTTATACTAGGAGTGCAGTTAAGCCATCTATGTGCTCCACTTGCACTAAGTCTTGCATGTTGTGCCATTTATGTACCTCCTATAAACTTTCTAATTTATCCATAAATGCTGGGTAATCTTCTTCTTTTACTTCGCTTAACTTACTGGCTCTAAATTCACCAAATAACTCTTTAAGCTTATCCTTCTTACCTGCCTTACTTACTTGTGCTGCCTTAGTTCTTACCTCTTCTTTTGTGTATTTAACCTCATCAGTTGTATCTTCACTATCCTTTGTCACTTCTTCCTTGACTTCTATTTTATCTTCTTTAACTTCTACCTTTTTAGTCTTTTCAGCTTGCTTAGTTTCAGCCTTCTTCTCTTCTTTCATATCCATTATATTTATAGGTTCTATCTGCATTGCTTGTCCTAAATTAAGACCTCCTAAAGCATTCGCTACTACTAATAGTGCATTTGTAAATTCTGGTGCTTCCACTTTAACTTTTACATTTACATTAACTTCAACCATTTTAAATCTCTCCTTTTTGTGTTATACTTTATTTGTGTTATATTTTATTTGTTGTGTTGGTTACTTTGACCAGCACTTTTTTTGTTTAATATACCAACTGATATTTTTTTACCAGTTTCAATATCCTTAAATACTATATCTGCTAAAAACTCACCATTCCTTTTAAGTGTTACTATGTTCTTCCTATTAATATTAAGACTCAACAATTTCATCACCTTCTTTCTCTTTATCAACATAATAGTTCTCAATGTATGTGTGAGTTATTAATACTCCGAATTTCTCTGTAAGAATTTTAGCTAAAGTCTCTCCTAATGCATCTAAATTTGGTTCACCAACTGTTGTTACTGTGTATTCGCTTTTTTTACCCATTTAAATCGCCCCTTTATTTTCAAAATATTCTGTATTTAATCATTGTAACTTTTACTCTTCATGCACTTCATAAAATAGTGTATCTAACATATATAACAAAGGACTATTTTTATTTATAACTAGTTCTTCTTCATCTTTAATGTAGAATTTTATTAAATCTTCATCTATGCAATAAGTTATATAATTATCCTCACCTATACACATACCTACTTCTTTTTCTATCTTATTTTGGTCTGCTATTTTTATATCTGCTATTGCATCAAGTGTATCTACTATTTTATAAAATATCCTTTCTCTATCACTCAATTCGTGACTTTCATCTTCCTCATCTCCTACATGGGTAAGATATTTGATTAGTTCATCTTCTTCTATATCTCCGAAGAACTTTAACATAAACTCAAAAGTAAAATCATCAAAGAGTTTTTCATCCATTTCTAAATACTCAAAATTCATTTTCTTATAATTCAAAGTTACACTTATTGCAATTTTTCCTACTATATCTTTATCTATTTCTAAAATCTCACAATCACTAGCTATTTTAGTGTTAATGGTATTCATAGAGTTTTTAAAATCATTTATCATTTCTAATTCATTAAAGGTTAAATCCATCTCACTTTCAGTTCCAACACTTACTATTCTGTTATTTTCTTTCATTTTCTTATTCCTCCTTAAATTTAAGTTTTTAAAGTTATATTTAGCAACTTCTGAATTTAGTTTTCAAAACCCTTTAGTACTTTTTCTAAAACTGGTATTACATTTTCATAATATCTAAAATTAGGTACTTGTTTATCTGAATATTTAGCTTTATCCCATACATTAATTCCATACTCATCTGTTTTTAGATTATAAGCATTTGCTAATCCTCCAACTTTGTTAGCTGAAATTCCTAACATCTTACCTATATCTGTAGCTGAATAAGTTTTTCTTTCCATTTTAGGTAGTGGTATTAATGTTTCTCCAGAAATAAGTTCAGTAGTTTTTGAATACATTACTTGAGCAAATTCTGGTATCCCTGCTTGTGATACTTTATCAGCTAACTCTAAATAAATCTTTGCTTCTCTTGTTCTTGCATTTTTTAATCTTGCTTGAGCATTCATGTATTTTATTTCTGATTCATCCTTAGTATCTTTAGTTTTTTTACTACTATATGTACCTGTTTTACGAATAGATGGTAATACTTCATCAGTAACCCAATCTTGAAATTTTTCAGCCTCTTCTTTTTGAGATTTAAAGATTAACTTATATACCCCACTCTCAGTTAAAAAATTCTCACCTGTATTATGTAACTTTCTAAAGTTGTACTTAGCAACTTTAGAATTTGTAAGTTTTATCACTTGCTTATCATTCATTTTACTTAATGCTGTTTTTACTCCACTTTCTGTAAGTTCTAAACATGTTCCACAATCATATGGGTTAAATAAAATTTCACCTTCAAACTCAAACACTTCTACTTCTTTTCCTTCAAATACCATTAAGTTACTACTCATAATTTCTTCCTCCTCAATTTTAATTTTCTAAAGTCAACACTACTGATTTTATAATTAATCTATACATATCACCTTCTGGTGCTACATTTACTTACAAAGTCTTAATTTTACTTTGTAAACAATGTATGTAATGTTCCATCACCCATTTTCAATGCATCTTAATTATTCTTATTCCTCCTTTATAAGTTCTTCTACTGGAATATCTAAAGCCTTGGATATTTCATATAAAGAAAGTCTTCTTGGTATACTTTTTCTATTTATAGCTCTTGATATTGTTGACTTTGACAGACCACACTCTTTTGATAGTTGATTCAATGAATAACCTTTCTTCAACATAGCTAAATCTAATACTTTAATATTTAATCTATAGCTCATTTTATATATCACCTCTCTCTATTCTTAGTTCCATATTGGAACTTTATTTTTGTAATTTAATATTATCATTCCATTTCGGAATAGTCAAGATTATTTTTAATATTTTTTATTGTTTATCGTTCCATTTTGGAATTGAATGTTTTATAATATGATTATATAATTAAAGGGAGGTTAAAAAATGGGCGTTGGAGAATCAATAAAAAAATACAGACTTGAAAAAAATATTTCCAGACAGGAGTTAGCAAAAAAATTAGGTGTAAATATTTCTACAATTACACGTTATGAAAATGGTATAAGAGAACCTAATATAGATACTTTAATCAAAATAGCTAGTATATTTAGAATTAGTACAGATTTACTCTTAAAAAAAGAAATACTTTATGACATAGGGTATATAATCAAAGAAGAGCGAGAAGAACTGAGTCTTTCTTTAGAAGAATTATCAAAATTAAGTGGTATTGAAAAAGAAAAACTAGAGGAGTATGAAAATGATTTAATTCCAATTGAGGAAAATGATTTTACATCTATATGTGAAGCTTTTGATACAACACAATCAGAGATATTTAATAAATATTGCTTATACGATGAATATATACCGAAAATTTTTAACGGAGATGTAGTTAAATATGAAGAGTTTAAAAAAGCAGTTGACTTTGATAATCTTAGTGCGACTAAAGAAAATAAGCTTTTAGCAAGCTTTAATGCCTTAAACGACATTGGGCAAAACGAGGCAATAAAAAGAGTAGATGAACTTACTCAAATAGATAAATATGTAAATAAAAATCATATAGATACAATGGCAGCACATAATGACCACTTAGATGAAGAAGGAGAAATTGAAAAAATATATCAAGATTTAGATGATATGAAAAAATGGTAGGTGTCTAATTTGAATAAATATGAAGAATTACAAACTGAAGCTTATGACAACAATATTTTAATTAAAGAAGTTCCTTTAAAATCTAATTCTAGTGGTCTATATATCAATAACAAAATTGCACTTAATAAAGATAAACTTACTACCTTAAGTGAAAAAATTTGTGTTTTAGCAGAAGAATTAGGACACCACTACACATCATATGGTGATATTATAGATTTAAATAAAGTTGAAAATAGTAAACAGGAATATAAAGCTAGATTAAGGGCTTATAACAAGTTAATTGGTCTTAAAGGTATAATAGATAGTTTTAATGCTGGTTGTAAGACTATATCTGAAATGGCAGAATACCTTGAGGTAACTGAAAAGTTTCTAAAGGAAGCTTTAGAATGTTATAAAAATAAATATGGTATTTCAGCTACACTAGATAATTATGTAATATTTTTTGAGCCAAGATTTAGTATTATGAATGCGAATTTTTTATAACAATTCATAGTTTATTTAAGAGTAACTAAACTACTCTTAAATATAACTATAAAAAAGGTGGTGATGGGATGTTAAGAGTAGCACTTTATATACGTGTTAGTACAGAAGAACAAGTTTTAAATGGGGATAGTATAAGAACACAAATAGAGGCTTTAGAACAGTACTCTAAAGAGAATGATTTTGACATAGTTGGTAAGTACATTGATGAAGGATTCTCTGCAACTAATTTAAAAAGACCTAACTTACAGCGATTATTAAAAGATGTAGAAAAGGATAAAGTAGACCTAGTTCTTTTAACTAAAATTGACAGACTAAGTCGTGGTGTTAAAAACTATTATAAAATCATGGAAACTTTGGAAAAGCATAAATGTGATTGGAAAACCATTTTAGAAAATTATGATTCTAGTACTGCTGCTGGTAGATTACATATAAACATTATGTTATCTGTAGCAGAAAATGAAGCAGCTCAAACATCTGAAAGAATAAAATTTGTTTTTCAAGATAAGTTACAACGTAAAGAGGTTGTAAGTGGCACAATTCCAACAGGTTATAAAATAGAAAATAAGCATCTAGTTATTGATAAAGAAAAAGAATATATAGTTAAATCTATTTTTGATGAATATGAGAAATTATGTTCTGTTAGAAGTTTAATAGATATAATTAATAATCTTTGTGGCGAATTATATAGTTATAATAAAATAAAGAATATACTAAAAAATGAACTTTACATAGGAATCTATAATAAACGAGGATTTTATGTTGAAGATTATTGTGAGCCAATTATATCAAAAGAACAATTTCAGAGAATCCAAAGAATATTAGAAAAAAATAAAAAATCTACTCATAATAAAAATAGAAACTATCATATTTTTTCTGGTCTTTTAAAATGTAAGGAGTGTGGTCGAACATTAAAGGGTAATTCTAAAAACATTAATGATAAAAGAGTTTACTTATCTTATAGGTGTTCTACATTCTATCTAAATAAAAACTGCATACATAGCGTAACTCATAATGAAAAACACATTGAAAATTATCTTTTAACTAATTTAAAACCACAATTACATAAGCATATGTTGAAATTAGAATCACAAAATGAAAAAATTAGACAAATGAAAAGATTTAGTAAAAAAGATGAAAAGAAAAATATTATGAAAAAGTTAGATAAAATAAAAGACTTATATTTGGAAGATTTAATTAATAAAGAAACTTATCGAAAAGATTATGAAAAATTACAATCTCAATTGGATAATATAACTGAAGAACAAGAAAGTCAAATTATTGATACATCACATATAAAAAAATTCTTAGACATTGATATTAATGAGATGTATAGTAATTTAAGCAAGGTTGAACGCAGACGTTTTTGGCTGTCTATAATAGATTATATAGAAATAGATAATAACAAAAACATCACAATTAATTTTATATAATTATTCGGACTAATTAATAGTAACCATTAGGACCAAGTAAGCCTATCAAATTTGGACTTTCAAGACTTATATTTATATCTTTTAGTGCTTCCTTCCCTGCTCTATAAATCATATTTAAATTTTTAACATCAATTTTCATGTTTCACTCACCTTTCACGTTTTTTAGTTTCTTATTACATTTTTTATTATATAAATGAAGTATGTAGTTAATATGTTCTTATCTTGTTTTTTATATGGTAGCTAAATACTTTTTAAATACATTCTTATACTCAAAATAACCCTATACTAAAATTTAAATTTAACCTTAAAATTTTAGTATAGGGTTATTTTATTTATAAAATATTTACTGCAATGTATTTTTTAATGCGATAGGAAATATAGCTGTAAATTTTACACCTACTGATGTATTTTCAATTTTATATTTGACCTTGTGCATATCAAATATAACTTTAATAATATACAATCCTAGACCACTTCCACCAGATTGTCTACTTCGTGACTTATCTACACGATAAAAAGGATTAAAAATATTTTCTATCTCAGATTCTTCTATAAATGTATTTGAATTCTCAACTTCAAAAACTCCACATTCATTATTCTTATACAATTTTATACTTACCAAAACACCATTTTTTGAGTGCTTAATTGAATTGTTAATAATATTAGAAATAGCTTTTTTCATCAATTTTATATCTACAAAAGAGTATAAATTTTTTTCTATATCAGTAATAATATCTATATTCTTATTTTCTGCTAATATTAAGTAATTTTGTATTGATTTCTGTACTAATGAACTCATATTAATTTCTACTGTATTTAATTTAAATCCAGATGACTCCATACGAGAAATATCGAGAATTTCACGTACCATTTCTTCCATACTTTCTATTACTTTAAGTGAATGTCTTAAATAAGTATCTCTATCTTTATACATGCCAACATTGTATATCATGCCTTCAAGTTGACCTTTTATAATCGTAATTGGTGTTTTTAACTCATGAGATACTGCTGCAAAAAAAGTTCTTCTACTTATTTCATTCTTTCTTTCCTTTTCAATGTCTTCTTGAAGCTTTAAATTTGCATGCTCAAGATTATTAAGTGTGCTTGATAAATTATGTGCAAGCTCATTTAAACTTAAAGCAAGAGAGCCTATTTCATCATCACTTTCTACATCACATCTAACATCTAAATTCATCTGTGCAATTTTTTTTGAAGTATTACTTATCTTGACAACAGGTTTTGTAATTACTCTAGAATAAATAAATGAAGTAACTAGTGATATTATCAAAATCATTATTGCAACTACTGGTATCAATTTTAATAAAACCATAGAAGCTTCATCAACTACCATCAATTTTGGCATAACAGAGAGAATATATTTATCTGAACTATTTTTAAATGTAATATCAGTGGATATGGCACTTACATAACTACTTCCCGAAATTTGATTATTATTTAGGTAATTATATAAAAAATTATCTTCATTAAATATGGTTCTTTGCTTCTTATTTGATATAATATTTTCATCACCTAATTTCCCATACTTTATATTAGATGGTATTTCTACTGATTTTCCATTTTTCATTAAATTAATAGACACATTATTTTCAATTATAAAATCATAAAATTTAGGTGTAGAATCCTCATATTTAGTCTTCTCAATAACTTTAACAAATTCATTCAGATTTTTTTTGATATCATCTGTTAAGTATGATTTATATGTTTTGGGCATTGACATCATGATAAATATGTAAATTAGTGTACAGGATAAAATAAGTATCAAAGTTGTATTAAAAAAAACTTTTCTATTTAGACTTTTCTTAATCCAATACATCAATCCTATATCCTACCCCTCTTATTGTTTCTATGTAATTCACATCAAGCTTTTTTCTAAGATTTTTTATATGTGTATCTACAACCCTTTCATCTCCTAAAAAATCATATTTCCACAGGCTATTTATTAAATTTTCTCTAGTAAGTACACGCCCCTTGTGTTCTATTAGTTCCTTTAGAACTTCAAATTCTCTAGCAGTCAATTCAATCTGTTTACCATTAATAAAAACTTTATATCCTTCAACATCAACATTGATATCTCTATATGATAAAAATTCTCTATCTTCATGATTTTCTTCCTTATCCCCAGTTCTTCTTAATACTGCCTCTACTCTTTTTAGAAGAACAATTGTAGAAAATGGTTTTGTAATATAATCATCCACTTTTAATTCAAATCCTTTTACTTGGTCTGTTTCTTCATCCAATGCTGTAAGTATAATAATTGGAATATTAGATTCATTTCTTATTATTTCACAAACTACAAAGCCATCTATTTTTGGCATCAGTATGTCTAATAAAATCAAATCAAATTGTTGCTTTTTAAACTTTTCAATTCCATCAAGACCATTATTTGCTGTTATGATAGTATAATCTGCATTTTCTAAAAATGTTTTTATTATATTTTGGATATCTATATCGTCTTCTATGACCAATATTCTCTTTGACAAGCTTATCCCCTCTTTCTATAATTATAAACTTTAGATTGTATAACATATTTAGATTATACACTATCTTTATGTTTTTGATGTGTAGCATATGGTACTTCTCCTAAGTACTTTTCATATTATATTTATAAAATTGTGAAGTCAATATAATAACAATATGAATTTTTTCCACTCATTTTTTAAATTTTTTTATTTTATCTTTATTAATTTTTTTTATAAATACTAAATTTTATTTGTAAATATATAGCAATTTTTATATTATTTCTATATAATATATATGAGTAAATAATTTTGGAGGATTTGTCTAATGAGTGAATTTAAAGATGTTACTGCAGTAAAAAAAGCAAACGTTTATTTTGATGGTAAAGTAAGTAGTAGAGTAATAATATTTCCTAATGGAGAAAGAAAAACTTTAGGATTGATGTTACCTGGAGAGTATACTTTTTCTACTAGAGAAGAAGAAATAATGGAAATGCTTGCTGGAAGCATGGATGTAAAACTACCTGGAAGCAATGAATTTGTGACATATAAAGAAGGTCAAAAATTTAATGTTCCTTCTGATTCAAGTTTTGATTTAAAAGTTAATGAAGTTGTTGATTATTGCTGTTCATACATAGCTGATTAATAAATATATATGATATTCTTATATAAAATTTAATGTAAATAAAAAAAGAACAACTATATTTAATATTAAGTTGCTCTTTTTTTTATATTGCTCAAATTAGTTTAAATCTGGAACTATTGTGTCTAGTATCTCATCTAATACAAATAACATAACTTTTATCATAATCGGCATTAACACTGCTAATACCATAGTTATAAGGATTAGCTCTTTACTTAGAGCTACAAATGAGAATAATCCACCTAAAAATAGAATCCCAATAACAAATGCTATGGTCATGCTTACAATTAAAAATAATCTTTCTTTATTAAATGGCAAGCATTGCTGTCTTAGTATTAAAAGACCACATATACCAGTTAATATAGCACACATTGTGGAAAATACACTTGAACTATAACCTAAATATTCGACTATATTGTAAACAATAATTACATTTAATGTTACACATAATGCTCCTGGTAAAGCATTTTTTAATATATTAAGTAAAAAATTTCCTGAAATTCTACTTCTATTTGCCTCAAGAGCTAAAAAGAATGATGGTATACCTACTGTTACAGCTCCAATCAATGATAATTGAATTGGCACAAATGGATACTGTCTACTAAAGAAAAATAATGTTAATAGTGATAAGAAGAATGAAAAGATTGTTTTTACTAAAAACAAAGAAGATGCTCTTTGAATATTATTGATTACCTTTCTCCCCTCCATAACAACCTTTGGCATGGATGCAAAATTTGAATCTAATAAAACTAAATTAGAAACATTTTTGGTAGCATCACTTCCAGATGCCATTGCAATACTACAGTCAGCTTCTTTAAGTGCTAACACATCATTTACACCATCTCCTGTCATTGCTACTGTACGATTTTGTTGTTTTAATGCTACAATCATTTGTTTCTTTTGTTGTGGGCTTACTCTTCCAAAAACACTATATTTATCAACAGCATCGTATATGTCTTTATCATTTTTAAGTGTTGTTGCATCAATAAATCTATTAGCTGTTTTAAGACCTGCTTTTCTTGCTACTTCACTTACTGTTATTGGATTATCTCCAGATATAATTTTTATATCTACACCTTCATTATAAAAAAATTCTAAAGTTTCCTTAGCCTCATTCCTAATTTTATCTAATATCAATATAAAAGCAAGCGGTTTTATATCTTCAGGTATCTTATTATCTTCCATGTAAGAGTTACTATGAGCTAAAGCTATTACTCTATTTCCTGCTTTAGAATATTTTTCAATTTCTATTTTTAAGTCTTTATATCTATCTTTAAAAATAAACTCAAAGGCTCCTATTAAGTATGTACCTTCATTTTCAAAAACAACACCACTGTATTTTCTTGCTGATGAGAATGGAATCAAATTTTTAACTTTATACGTATCTGAAATATCATATTTATCTCTTATAGCATTTAATGTCGCATTATCATCTTTAAGAGAATTACACAAATTTCCCATAATCTCATTTACATCAACTTTTTCAAGCATTACTACATCATCAACTTGCATTTTACCTTCTGTAATTGTACCTGTTTTATCAAGACATAATGTGTCAACTCTAGCAAGAGTCTCTACACAATATAATTCTTGAACTAAAGTCTTGTGGCTTGCAAGTTTTATTGTCCCAACAGCTAAGGCAATACTTGTAAGCAGAGTTAATCCTTCTGGTATCATTCCATTTACAGCTGCCACAGTACCTACTACAGATGTTACTATAGAATCTCCATTTCCAAAATGTTGTTTTACAAACAATATAATTCCTAAAGGAATAATTATTACACCAACAACTTTTAATATTGCATTTAATGAATTTCTGAGTTGAGAATTGTGTTTCTTGGAAATTTTAGCGTCACTAGCTATCTTATTTGCATAGTTATCTTTTCCTATGTTTTCAACTTTTACAAATGCATCTCCAGAAACTACAAAACTACCAGAATATAAAAAATCACCTTTGCTTTTTACAATAATATCAGATTCTCCTGTGATTAGAGATTCATTTACCTCTAACTTTCCTTCTAAAACTTTTGAATCAGCACAAATTTGATTTCCTGTTTTTAAAATCATAATATCGTCCAGCACTAATTCTTGAACATCAATCTCTATTTTCTCTTTTTCTCTTATAACAGATACTTTGCTTGATACTATAACAGATAGATTGTCCAACAATCTTTTTGCTCTTATCTCTTGAATCACACCAATAATAGTATTAATTACAGCAATAAATATAAATAAGGTATTTTTAAAAGAGCCAACTGAAACTAGCAAACAAACTAAAACAATATTTATAAGATTAAAAAGTGTAAATATATTATCTTTAAAAATTTGCTTGTATGTTTTAGTTTTTCCATTGTCAAATACATTAATTAAATTGTCTTCTCTTCTACTTTTAAGTTGTTCACTGTTTAATCCAACATTTATATCACAATTATATCTTTTTAAGTTAACTTTATCCATATTATACTCCTTTCAACTTAACTTTTTCTTTAATAGTAATATCTATAAATATATTGTAAAATTCTAATTTAGTTTAATATATCTTATTGTAGTTTATATAATAAAACATAAATCTAAAGATTTAAATATCATAATTCTTAAGATTTCCTAAATTTTTTATGAATTTCGATATATTCTTATTAAGTTTAAATTAAGTTAAAAGAATAAATGGGTTTATTCCCTATAAAATAAAACTAGTTTGTATATTCAATTTCCAAATCTTCATGTTTTCCTTTACCATATATAATCATTCCTATAACTGAAATTATTATAAGCATACTTCCTACAATACTATAAAAATTGAACTTTTCATTCAGTAAAAATACTCCTGCAAATATAGATACTACCGTAGCGATATTTGATAATATTGATGTAAATGATATTGTTCCAATTAGTTGCATTGCTGCTGTTATTTCAATTGGTGTAAATTCACTTTTAGATAATTTTCTTACATATACACCATATGCACCTGCACAAATTACTGCCGCAAGTATCATTATTCTTCCAAGCATACTACTTGTTTGATTACCTGTATTTTGTAAATTTACTATTATAACTCCAAAAACTGCAATTACGATGCACACTACTTGTTTTAAGTTCATTTTTTCATTTAAAAATATAATTCCCATAATCCCTGTAACTACTGGTATCATAGATATCATAACTCCAACTTCTGATGTAGATGTATACTTAACTCCAAATGTCTCAAGCATAAAATATAGAAATGGTTGAAACATACATAAAATCAAGAGGGATTTAAATCCTCACATTTTCTAGTAATATATAAAAAACTTTAACAGTACATACCATGTATGTCAACATATATACAAAAAAGCTATCTAATTTAAAATAGTTTAGATAGCTTTTTAATACAAATACAAAGTTTTTGTATATTTAAATTATTTATTATTTTAATTACTTATCTTTGTGACCATGTTAATATAGGCTTTTTCACTGCTCTTGCATCATCAACTCTTTTAACTAAAGTATTATGTGGAGCAGTTTTTAGTAATTCTGGCTCTTCCTTAGCTTCTTTGGCGACATTCTTCATAGCTTCAATAAAACTATCTAATGTTTCTATACTCTCACTTTCTGTAGGCTCTATCATAAGTGCTTCATTTATAATAAGAGGGAAATACATTGTTGGAGGATGATATCCATAATCCAACAATCTCTTTGCTATATCAATAGTTTTTATATTTGCTTCTCCTCTTGGTAATCCACCTAATACAAACTCATGTTTACATAAAGTGTCTATTGGTAAAATATAATCATCTTTTATACTTTCTTTTATATAATTAGCATTTAGAACTGCCATTTCACTAGCTTCTTTAAGTCCATCTCTTCCCATTGTCAATATATATGTGTAAGCTCTTACAAGGACTCCAAAGTTTCCATAGAAATTTTTAATTTTTCCAATAGACTTTGGTCTATCATAATTTAATACATATTTATCTTCTTGTTTTTCGATTATTGGAATTGGTAAAAAAGACACTAACTCTTTTTTTGCTCCAACAGGTCCAGCCCCTGGACCACCACCACCATGAGGAGTTGAAAATGTCTTATGAAGATTAAGATGGACTACATCAAATCCCATATCTCCTGGTCTTGTTATTCCCATAATAGCATTCATGTTTGCACCATCATAATACAAAAGACCACCTGCTTCATGTACAAGGTCAGCTATTTCTTTTATATTTTTTTCAAATAGCCCAAGAGTACTCGGATTAGTAAGCATAAGGGCTGCTACTTCATCATTTAAAACTTCTTTTAATGCATCTATATCTACAGCACCATTTTTATCAGACGTTATTTGAATTACATCAAAATTCGCCATAGCTGCACTTGCTGGATTTGTTCCATGTGCAGAATCTGGAATTATTACTTTAGTTCTTTTATAGTCTCCTCTATTTTCATGATACGCTTTTATAAGCATAAGACCTGTAAATTCACCATGTGAACCTGCTGAAGGTTGAAGTGTCACTTCATCCATACCTGTAATTTCTGCAAGTTTATTTGATAAATCATACATAAGAGCAAGAGACCCTTGTGCTGTATCTGAAGATTGATATGGATGCATTCCAGTAAAGTTTGGAAGTGCTGCCATATCTTCATTAATTTTAGGGTTATATTTCATTGTACAAGAACCTAAGGGATAAAAACCAGTATCAACACCAAAATTCTTATTTGACAATAAAGTATAATGTCTAACTAATTCTAATTCACCAACTTCTGGTAAGTTTAATTCATTTTGTCTAGCCATAGTTGGGTCAATCATATCTTCTATTTTTATATCATCTATATCTAATTCTGGAAGTGAGTATGCTTTTCTACCTTTTTTAGATATATCTATCAACAAACTATTATATTCTTTCATTATAACCCCTCCATTATTCCAACTAACTTATCTATTTCATTTTTACTTCTTTTTTCAGTTACACAAAGTAAAGTTGAATTTTTTAATTCTGGATAATTGTGTTCTAAATTATAACCACCTAATATATTTTCTTCTAAAAGTTTATCGTTTATAGTGTCTATATTATAATTTCCTTGTACTGCAAATTCTTTAAAAAATCTGCCTTTAAATATAGGTCTGTATTTTCCTGTTTGCACAAGTTTATTATAAGCATAGTGTGCTTTTTTCATTGATTGCATACCAACTTCTTTAAATCCTTCTTTACCCATAGTAGCCATGTATATTGATGCTACAAGAGCATTTAGAGCTTGATTTGAACATATATTAGAAGTTGCTTTTTCTCTTCTTACATGTTGCTCTCTAGTTTGTAAAGTTAATACATATGCAATTTTCCCTTCTGTATCTAAACTTTGCCCAACTATTCTTCCAGGCATTTTTCTTGTATATTTAGATTTACTAGCCAAAAATCCTACATAAGGACCTCCAAAATTAAGAGGATTTCCTAGTGATTGAGCTTCTCCAACAACAATATCTGCTCCTATTTCACCTGGTGTTTTTAAAACACCTAATGATATTGGGTCAACACTCATAATTAACATGGCTTTATTTTCATGAGTTATTTTTTCTATTTCTTCCATCTCTTCAATAATCCCAAAGAAGTTAGGAGTTTGTATAAGGACACATGCTGTATCTTTATCTACAGAAGTTCTTAATTTTTCTATATCTGTAGTTCCATATTCATTACAAAAATCAATTTCTACTATTTCACAATCTTTATATTGTAAATAAGTTTTTAGTACTGATAAAGTTTCTGGATGTGTAGTTTTTGATACTACTATTTTACTTTTTCTAGTTTGATTCATTGCCATTATACATGCTTCTATTGCAGCAGTCGCTCCATCATACATTGATGCATTTGCAATTTCCATACCAGTAATTTCTGCAATCATAGATTGGAACTCAAACACTACTTGCAAAGTTCCTTGACTTATTTCTGCTTGATATGGAGTATATGCTGTATAAAATTCGGACCTTGAAGTTATATGCTTTATAATTGATGGTATATAATGGTCGTATGCACCAGCTCCAAGAAAACAAGTTAAATCTTCTAGACTTAAATTTTCCTCTGACAATCTTTTTACTATTTTACTAACTTCCAATTCAGATTTTCCACTATCTAGATTTAAATCTCTTTTTAATTTTAGTTCATCTGGTATATCTGAAAATAATTCATCAACTGAGTTTAATCCAACTACTTTTAACATTTTTTCCTTATCTTCATTTGTGGCAGGTATATATGAAAATTTATTTTCTTTATTTACTACAACATTATCTTTTTTATATTGTTTTTTATAAAAAGGCTTCTTAACTGTTATAGCAGGAACAACTTTTTTTCTAATTGCTATACCTATTTCATTTCCTGCTTTTGCATATTCAGCATCTATAATTCCCATTCCTAAGATTTTTCCTGTTGTTGGAGATGCACACCCAGTAGTTACAAAACCAACTGTTTTATCTCCAACTTTTATATCATATCCATTTCTAGGCATCCCTTTACCTTGCATTTCAAATCCTACTAATTTTCTTTTAATCCCATTTTCTTTTTCTTCTGCTAAGATTGATTTGCCAATAAATGATTCCTTATTTACTTTTACAAAAATAGATAATCCTCCTTCAAGTGGAGATATGTGTTCATTTATCTCATGTCCATATAGAGGTAGAGCTGCTTCAAATCTTAAAGTATCTCTACAACCTAGACCAGCTGGACATATATCTTCTCCTCCAACTTTCAGGACTTCATCCCAAATTGCTTTTATATGTTCATTTTTGCAATATATTTCAAAACCATCTTCTCCAGTATATCCTGTTCTTGAAACTAAACAAGAGTATCCAGATACTTTTATTTTTGGCATTGACTTATAAAATTTTATTGATTCTAAATTTATGTCCGTGATTTTTTGAAGAATTTTTTCTGCTTTAGGTCCTTGAACTGCTAATTGACAAACTTCATTAGATATATTTTTTATATTTACTTTATACCCTTCACTTTGCTTCATTATCCATACAACATCTTTGTCTATATTTCCTGCATTTATTACTAACAAATAATCTTCTTCCCCAAACTTATATATTAATAAATCATCAACTACTCCACCATTTTCATAGCACATAGGTGTATATATGATGTCATTGACTTTTAATACACTTATATCATTCGTAACTAGATTTTGTATAAATTTTTCTGATTCTACTCCTTTTACTTCTATCTCTCCCATGTGAGATACATCAAATATACCTGCACTTTTTCTAACCATTTCATGCTCTTTGTTTATTCCTTCATATTCTAAAGGCATTTCCCAACCAGCAAATTCAACAAGCTTTGCACCAAGCTCTTTGTGTGTATTATACAAAGGTACTCTTTTTAATTCATTCATATATAACCCTCCCTATAAAACTAAACTTATTCTATTTAAGCAACTTCGCCATTATGTCCTGTATTTTCCCATAAAAAAAAATATATAAGCATAGGAAATAATCCTAGCCTATATATCCCTGTTTGTATACCTGAAAGATTTAATAATTTAATATTATTCTGCTTCTTCGGTGACTTATAATATTTAACTTAAGTCTCTCCAGAGTCCCATCAATTAGCGATATCTTTGCCTGAAAGCTTCTCTAAGAATTGGCATTTCTTAAATTTCTTCTTCGGCGCCTTTTTGTATAAAGGTCTCTCTCGCTAATCTCACTTGGAAATATTTATTTTCAATTTTATTTTATGAATATTTAAATCAAATGTCAACACATTATATTTATTTTTTTTTATGTATTAATTTTTTTGTTAAGTTTTTATTATCAATTATTTCTCTTTTATATTATTCACTCTTCTGCAAACATATTATATATTAATGCAAAATAACATTTTCACTTAATTTATTATTAAAATAACACACAAAGAACCAAATGTAAATTTGTATCGAGATTTACTATAACATGTTAAAAGTATATTCATACACTTAATGAAATCGTTTGCAATTTTAAACTTGTGAAAAATAAGATTTTTAAAATAGAATATTTTTAATAGAATTACAACTATTGAATGGTTATGTGATTTGAATATTTCTTAAAATTTTAATCATTTTATACTTTTAAAATACATTGCTATAAAATTTTATACCTTTATTTACATACATTTTAAATGTTGTATATGTAATTTTATTTTTGTATAACAAAAAGAACTTATTGAGCTTTTTTACAAGTTTTCTAAAAATAACAATATAGCAAATTCCTATCATTAGGTATCCCTATTAATTTAATATAGTTATTTATCAAAAAATAAAAACGGGATAGCCCACTCCGAAAGCCAGCAACCCCAGTTTTTTTTCAGCACAACTAAGTACTGTAAAGTGCGGATGAAGGGAGTCGAACCCCCACGCCAATGGCGCTAGATCCTAAGTCTAGTGCGTCTGCCAATTCCGCCACATCCGCTTATATTACTCTTTTATTTTACTATATTTCGCTATTATTTTCAATAACTTTTTTAAATTATCTAAAAATAAACAAAATAATGATAATAAAAGGTAAAATTCATTTACAGCCTTATTCTGCAAGTTCTATTTCTGCTTCATCTACTCTCTTACCTATAATTTGAAGACCTACAAATACAGCTGCTATAGCAACTGGCAATACTATATATATTGGCAATCCAAATCCAGCTGGTATATATCCAAATACAATAGTAATTACTGCTGTAAATATAGCATATGGCATTTGAGTATTAACATGGTCTATATGATTACATCCAGCTCCCATTGAAGAAAGTATTGTTGTATCTGAAATTGGAGAACAATGGTCTCCAAATATTGCACCTGTTAAAACTGCACTTGTGCTTACTATTACATAAGACATGTCAGGATTTAGTGAATATGCAAGTGGTATCGCAAGTGGCATAAGTATACCCATTGTTCCATAAGCAGTTCCAGTAGCAAAAGATATTATTGCTCCTAATCCAAATATTAAACTTGGTAGTAAGAATGGAGGCAGTGAACCTGATAATAAATGTATCAAGAATTTAGCTGTACCTAACTCTTTTATTACTGAACTTAATGACCAAGCAAGTATTAATATTACACCAGTGATTACTAAACTTTTCATACCATCTATCCAAACATCAATTGCTTCTGATACTGTAAAAATCTTCTTAACTACAGCCATTATAATAGCAACTAAACTTGCAACTAATGCAGATTGGAATAATGCTCTAGATGCATCAGATGCACTAAACGCTTCTTTGATTGCTTCAAAAGAATATGGCGAATTTGTAAATAATTGTATTAAAGTCTTATCTTCTCCTCCCATTATAGATGTATATCCACTATAATAGAATGATGCTAGTGCAACTACTATTAATGTACCTATTGGAATTATAGCATTCCATACACTTAATTTCACTCCATCTTTTGGAGCTAAATCATCCAACTCTTCAACACCTTCATCAAGGTCTGTACCAATTTTTCTACTTCTAGATTTTATTTCAGCTTTTCTCATTGGTCCAAATTCTTTTAATAATAACGCTGAAATTACAATAAATGCTAATATTAATATGTTATAAAATCTAAATGGTATTGTATTTAAAAATATGCCAAATGCATCAACATCTACACTGATACTTTCAAAAGCATCATGTATCAAACCAACTTCAAGACCTATCCATGTAGATATTATAGCAAGCCCAGCAACTGGTGCTGCTGTAGCATCTATTATAAATGCTAATTTTTCTCTTGATATTTTCATTTTATCTGCAACTGGTCTCATCATAGGTCCTACAATTAATGAATTAGCATAATCATCAAAGAAAACTAAAAGACCTAAAAACCAAGTTATAATCTGTGTACCTTTAGCTGATTTTGCTCTCTTTGCAAGTGCTTCAGCTATAGCCTTAGCACCACCCATCTTGGCAACAAGATTTATTACTCCCCCAATTGCTAAGACTTGTAGTATTATCCCTGCATTCCACGGGTCTGATAGAGATACTAAAGCTCTATCTACTAAGTCTAAAAACGCTTGTATAAATGCAGCAAATACATTAACTCCACTGACTTGAATTATAAAACTTCCAGAAAGAATTCCTAGCAATAAAGAAATTATTACATTTTTAGTTATAAATGCAAGTATTATAGCAACTAATGGTGGTATTAAAGTTAAAATTCCAAATTTTTCTGCGTTAGCCAGTGCAATGGTATCTATATCTTCCTCTGCAAATACCATTACAGTTGACATTATAAACATAATTGTCGTCAGAAAAATAATGTTAAATTTTTTATTTCTCATATAAATCTCCCTCTCTTTTTAATTTTGTGAATTATATAGGGTATTATGGGTTATGATAAAATAAAAAAGCCTTGAGTGGTAAACACTCAAGGCTTAAACATTACAATACATTGATAATACTAAAAACAAATATAATATAATTCCTTAAATGATAGCTCACCACAAATAAACCTGTGACAGTTGTACATATATTTTATGTACCCCCAGCAATATAATCTTAAAGCATCGATTATAAAACTTCGGCAATATCCCCTTTCCCAATAATTCTTTGTGCTTAACTCCTTATTGGTACTGATAGATTATTGCGCCTCTACCCTTTTATTCACTTTTATTAAATATATTTTGAGTATATATTATTTATTTAAAATTTGCAAGGAAGTTTTAAAAATTTTACTTTAAAGGATTTTTTATATTATTGTCGAATTATAAAAATAATTGTACTAAAATCAGCTAAAAAAATTTTATCAATTATATGGAGGAATTACTTTAATGTTATTAATTTACAATGAAAAAACAAACCCTTATTTTAATTTAGCAATGGAAGAATATCTACTTAAAAACTTTGACGAAGATTTATTTATTTTATGGAGGAACGAACCTTCTATAATCGTTGGAAAAAATCAAAATACACTTTCTGAAATAAACTTAGAATATATAAAAGAACATTCAATACCAGTTGTTAGAAGACAATCTGGCGGAGGAGCTGTATTTCATGATTTAGGAAATATAAACTTTACATTTATAGCTTGTAATAATAATAGCTTTAGTGATTTCAGAAGATTCACTCAACCAATAATAGACTTGCTTAAAACCTTAGATGTCAATGCTGAGTTTTCTGGAAGAAATGACCTTCTTATAGAAGGTAAAAAATTCTCTGGAAATGCTCAACATAACTATAAAAATAAAGTGATGCATCATGGGACACTTTTATTTTCATCTGAAATAAATGACCTTCCAAATGCACTAAAAGTAAAACCCATAAAGTTTGAAGGTAAAGGCATAAAATCTGTAAAGTCTCGTGTAACCAATATAAGCGAACATTTACAGTCTGATATGGATATACTTGAGTTTAAAGATGCTATAATGAATTATCTTTCTTCAACAAATACTGGTACTACAAATTACTCTCTAAGTAAATATGACATAGAAGAAATAGAAAAACTTACTAAATCAAAATATGAAACTTGGGATTGGAATTTTGGTAATTCACCAAAATACTCTCTTTCAAATGAATTAAAATATGCTGGTGGAAATGTAGAATTTAATTTAAATGTTGATAAAGGTATAATAACTAGTATAAAGTTTTTTGGAGATTTCTTTGGGAAGTGTGATGTATCTTTTGTAGAAGATAAACTTATTGGTACAAAGCATGAGGAGAATTCATTGAGAGCTATTTTAGATGCTATTGAAATAAATGACTATTTCTTGGGTGCTGATACTAATATTTTAGTTTCTGGAATTTTGGGTGTTAAATAGAAATAACAAAAACTTTAAAATATTTATAAAATTATGTTTACAGATACAAAAAATCATGCTAATATGTATAACATAATTAAAAATTAATACTTCTTATCCAGAGTGGTGAAGGGACTGGCCCTGTGAAACCCAGCAACCAGTATATTTTTTAATATACATTGGTGCTAAATCCTGCAGTATTGTACTGAAAGATGAGTTTAAATTAGCTTTTAAAGCCTGAGTTTACACTCAGGCTTATTTTATTTTCACAATGTGATAAAAAGAGGGTATTTTATTTTTAACTAATCAATTATATTCAGGAGGGAATTTTTATGAAATTCAAAAAATTATTAAGTTTGTTATTATGTCTAGTATTTACTTTATCTGTAGTTGGATGTTCAAAATCTAAAGACGATAAAAAAATTGTTGTTGGTGCTACTTTAGTTCCAGGTGGAGAGTTGTTAGAGGAACTAAAACCACTGATTGAAGAAAAAGGTTATACTTTAGAAGTTAAGAACTTTGACGATTACATACTTCCAAATGAAGCTTTAAATAATGGCGAAATTGATGCAAATCTATTTCAACATGAACCTTATCTAAAAGAAGCTGTTAAAGCTAAAGGTTATAAAATAATGGCAGGAACTAAACTATATGTATGCCCAGCGATACTTTACTCTTACAAAATAAAATCTGTTGATGAATTTAAAAAGGGAGATACAATTGCAATAAGCAACAATCCATCTTCTTGTTCTAAAGACCTTAGATATCTTGAAAGTATAGGACTTTTAACTTTACCTAAAGAAAATAATTTAGTTAGTCCTAAAGATATAATTGAAAATCCAAAGGGCATACAATTCAAAGAATTAGATATTGCTCAAATACCATCTTCTCTTCCAGATGTAACTGCTGCATTTATAGACACTACTTACGCAGTACCTGCTGGTCTTGATGCTAAGAAAAATGGAATCTACACAGCACCGGTAAATGATGAATATGCTAATCTTTTAGCATTTAGAAGTGAAGATAAAGATAGTGAAAAAATTAAAGTTCTACAAGAAGTTCTTACATCAGATAAAGCAAGAAACTTAATTAAAGAAAAATACAAAGGAATTGTAATTCCTGTTTTTTAGTAGAATTAGTATAATTTTAATATTATTATTGTAATCTTGTTGAATATTGACTTGTTAAGTGCTACCATTTAAGTAAATCTATGTTTGTGGAGGAAGATTACTATGGCTATAGAATTGAAAAAAGGACAAAAAATAAATCTTACAAAAAAAGAAAATACCGATTTAGGTGAGATTTTAGTTAATTTAAATTGGAATCAAAAAGTACAAAAAAAGGGCTTTTTTGGAGCTCTAAGAAATAGTAATATAGATTTAGATTTAGGTTGCTTGTTTGAAATGAAAAATGGTGTAAAAGGTGCTGTTCAAGCGTTAGGCAATTCCTTTGGCAATTTAGAACATCCTCCTTTTGCTCAACTAGATGGAGATGACCGAACAGGAAGCAATACACAAGGCGAAAATATAAGAATCAATGGTAACAAGATAAAAGAAATAAAAAGAATATTGATTTATGCTTTTATTTATGAAGGTGTGGCTAATTGGTCAGAAGCTGACGGAGTTGTAACTATTAAACAAAAACAAGATTCTGATTTAGTGGTTAAGCTTGATGAGCATAAAAATGGCTATAATATGTGTTCAATAGCATTAATAGAAAATGTAAATGATGAAACATTTAGTGTTGAAAAGGTAGTTAAATACTTTAAAGGACATAGAGAAATGGATAATGAATTTAACTGGGGCTTAAAATGGGTTGCAGGAAAAAAATAACAATGTTTAAGAGACTATAGGTAAATCTACTTATAGTCTTTATTTATGTATTCACTATCAACACTATCAATAAGTTCATCTTCTCTAAAACATAACTTTATATTATTTACACCTCACATAAAACCTTATAAGAATTTATAGTTTTCATGTAATTATTTAAATAAAATTGTATATTATGTATTGATGTTATTCTCAATATTTGTATCACTGTACATTTTAGATAGTTAACAAAATTAATAAAGCACTTATATTATAAGCACTTTATTAGATTAGTATATATTAAAATATACTTTAACTATTATAAACTATAAACAGTTTCTTCATCTAATATTTTTTCAAAGTCTAATATTGGCATTGGTTTATAAAAGACAAACCCTTGAACCAAATCACACCCAATCTCTTTAAGAAACTCAACCTGTTCTTTATATTCAATACCTTCAGCAACAGTTATAATATTTAACTCTTTTATCATATGTATAATATTTTTTATTACTATCTTCTCTTTTTCTTTATTTAAACTTTCTTTAAAAAACATTGAGTCAAGCTTTAAAACATCAAATGGTAAATCCTTCAAAACACTTAGAGACGAGTATCCTTTTCCAAAATCATCCAAAGAACAAGTAAAGCCACTTTCATGTAGGTCATGTACAATTTCTAAAAGATGCTCTTGATTTTCAAAAGCAACACTTTCTGTAAATTCAATTTCTATAGTATTTTTAGGTATATTATATTTATTTTGTATACGCGAATAAGTTTCTACAAACTTAGCATTATAAAATTGAATCTTAGAAACATTAACTGAGATGGGAACAACTTGTTCATTTTCATCTAATCTCTTTCTAATCCATCTGCATACCTCTTCAAACACATATTGGTCTACTAAACTAATAAAAAATTCCTTTTCTAATATTAGAATAAATATCGCTGGAGATATTACACATTTGTCTGGTGTCATCCAACGTACTAAAGCTTCTGCACAATCTATTTTTTGATTATGTAAATTAACTTTAGGTTGAAAATAAACAACAAATTCTCTTCTATCGAGTGCTTCATGTATTCTACTCTTAATGGTATTTTCTTCAATCATTTTTTTGCGAATATTTTCATTATAAAAAGCATACTTAGTACCAGGTTTATTCTTGACAGTCTTTTGTGCAAAATTTGCACGATTTATCAAGTCATCTATATTTAATTTTTCATTCACATCTTCAATACAACAAATTCCACTGACAATAGTAATACTATATTTATTTTTAATTTCATCTGTAATGTTAATCAACTTATCATCTACAATTTGTTGTCTTCTTAGTAAAGCTTCCTTATCTACATAACATCTTAATGCAACAAATCTATCTGCAATCTCTCTTGCAAATGTTTCATATTTTCCAATATCATCCATCATGAAATTAGAATAGCGTTTTAATATCATGTCCCCATAATCGTATCCAAATATATCATTGATATACTTAAAATTTTCAAAATCGATATAAAATATAGCAAATTTCTTGTCTTTATGTTTATAAATATACTGTTCTGCATCCAACTTAAACTTGTCTATAGTATTTGCTCCTGTAAGTTCATCTTTATATGCAATATTTTTTAAATCTACATTTAATTTTTCAAGTCTAATTAATCTTCTATTGTACTGCATAATCAATATAATCCATGCTACTATACCTACAATTGATATTATAATTATTAAAGTCATTAAGTAATCGCTTTTTTCTTTCGAATAATGTTCTATCTCAAATACTGTGTCATTTGCAATCTTAAAAAATTCTTCACTTGTTTGTAGTAACTGACTACTATCTTCTTCCATCCTTACTTTTTTAATTTCAATATTTAAATTTTCCCATTTTCTTTCTAATAAAGATAAATACTCGTTATATTTTTTACAATCAGTGACTACTAGACCATATTTTCCATGTCCTGTATTTAATTCATGTAAAATTTCATCGATATATTCTACTAGTTCATCATTTGGTTGAAAATTCATTTCTAATTTAGTTAGACGTTGACTCGCTCCACGAACAATACCAACATAATTAATCAACTTTCCATAATCTCCAATGTTGTGAATTAATTGAACAGAAATGTAACTTATAGAAATTAATAAAACAAATAAAACTAAGATAGTTATCTTTAAAAATCTCTTCATAAAATACCTCTATCCCCTATGTTTTCACGTTTATCAGATATTCTACAATTATGCTAACTAGGTTTTTATATGTTATAAATAATTAATATGATTTCTTCAATAAATTTTCTAAACATTTTTAATAACCAACTTAGTAAAATATTGTATAATCATTTTCTCAAATAACGTGTATTAAACCTTAATAAAACTCTCTTATTACTTAAAATATAGAAGATTTTATTCTACATAGTTTATTTTTGACATTGCATATTTTTGTAAATCATCATTTTTTCAAATTTTCCAATAGGTCTAGGTTTAGTTTCTGTTAACAAACTTTAGAACCTATATAAATACTATAATCATAATAGCTATTGCAAGTTTAATGTTTGTTTATTTTTATTCAAAATCTGCAATCTAAAATCTATCGTGACCTTTTTCCTTTTTTTCATTGTTATTAATCTAGCTTGTTAATTCTCCTTTGTAGGTGGTATTGAAAATATCAATGTGTTTTTTATAATCATACTTAATAAAATAATCACTCATAAGCCCATACACTTGTAAATGTTTTTCAAGTTTTGTTGTGCAAAGTATTTTTTATGTAAACTAGTTGAGAAATAAGGGTCTGTTTAATCAATTTCTACATTCTTTCTTTAGTGCATATGCTGGAGGTTTTATATGGATAAAATCAATAATTAGTAACAAAAATAGAAAAACGTTTTTTTAGAAGATTTTATTCTAATATTTAAACCACTCCTGAGAGATTATATAATAAATATATATCCATTGAATTATTAATATAATAACATAACCTTGTTCATGTATGTATTAGATTAATTGTATCAAAATAACTAATAAACCGCAAGTTCTAGCTAGTTTTCTTAAACCTTAAACATAGAATGATAAAATAAGATTCATCAAATAAGTTGTATAATAATAGGAAGTGTAAATACTTTGAAACACGAATATGGCTTGTATTATTTAATTTATGAATACTATGTATAGAGTATATTATTTGGACATTATAAAAAAGGGCAAACTCTACCATCTATTGAAACAATTTACAAGCAATTTAGAGTTGCATCACAAACAGCTCGTACTGCTCTATCAAAAATACAAGATGCTGGCTATATTTCAATTAGAGTTAAACTAACTTCTATTATCATCTCTGAACAAGATGAAGAAATTCAAAAAAGTATTCAATTAATTACTTTTCAGCAATAAAGGAAACTGTTATAGATTTATACAAGTCTACAAAACTCGTCCACAGAAGTATTTAAATCAAAAAAAATCAGCCACTTTAAGGTGGCTGATTACATAATCATTATATAAAACACATTTGCCATAAAAAATAGACTTACTTATTAACTGCTTTTGAAGCATCATCTATCATCTTATTTAAAGATGTAAGACCACCATCATTTACATACCATGTTGGTGCATCTAAGTATATTATATTATCATTTTTATAAGCATCCATAGACTTTATTACGTCATTGTTTAGAACAGATTTAGCTGTTAAACCAGCTTTCACATCACTACCAGTAGCTATACCTCTATCTATAACAAACATAATATCTGGATTTTGTTTAGCTACATATTCAAAAGTAATATTTTGACCATGACTTGATTCCTTTATATTTTTATCTTTATTCTTAAATCCAAAACTATTATATAATATGCTAAATCTAGACTCTTCACCAAATACACTTAAATTCCCCTCATTTACCATAAGAGTTAAAGCATTTAAGTCTTTTTCTGTTACTTTTTTATTTAAAACTTCTATTTTCTTTTCAATTTTAACAAATTCTTGATTAGCCTTCTCTTCTACTCCAAATATTTTAGCTATTTTATTTATATTATTTTTGACAGATTCTAAATACTTCTTATCATCTTTACTTGTACTTATTGTTGGTGCAATCTTAGATAATTGCTCATAAAAATCTTCTTGTCTTCCATTTATTATGATTAAATCTGGATTTGTTGATTTTATACTTTCTAAATCTGGTTCTTTTAATCCACCTAAATCTGCATATTTTTCATCTTTATACTTTTCTAAAGATACTGGTAAGCTTGATTTTGGAAGTCCTACTAAACTCTCACTTACACCTAGTGCATCCATTGTATCTAGTGCTGAATAATCAAATACTACTACTTTTTTAGGCTTCAACTTTACATCTGTTTCTCCTAAGCTATGAGTTATTTTTATAGTAGCATTTGAAGCATCTAATGTTTTCTTATCACTTTTTTTACTCCCACCTAATGCAAATACTGCTACTAATCCTACTATAGCCACGGTTGCTATTATTGCTGCTTTTTTATTCATCTTAATGTCTCCCTCATTTTTTATTAATACTTGTCTTAATTTAAATTTTGATTAGAAAATTCATAGATTTTTATCTATAGTGTTTTAAAAATAAACACATATTTTATTTCCATTTATATGCTTAATGTCAAAGTTCATTTCATAAATATCTCCTAAAACTTTTTCATTAACTATTTCATCTGTACGACCTACCTTTTCAATTTTTCCATTTTTAAGTGCAACTATATTATCTGAATAGCATGAAGCAAAATTTATATCATGCATGACCAACACTATAGTCTTACCTAACTCATCACAAAGACTTCTAAGTACCTTCATCATTTGTACTGAATGATTCATATCCAAATTGTTAAGTGGTTCATCAAGTAATATGTACTCCGTATTTTGGGCTATTACCATTGCTATATAAGCTCTTTGTCTTTGACCTCCACTTAATTCATCCAAATATTTGTCTTGTATATCAGTTAATTTCATATACTCTATTGCTTCATTAATATATTTTTCATCCTCTTGAGTTAAATTTCCTTCACTGTATGGAAATCTTCCAAAGCCAACTAATTCTCTTATTGTGAGTTTTAAAGTTATATTATTAGATTGTTTAAGTATAGCTATTTTTTTTGCAAGTTCTTTATTGTTGTAAGAACTCAAGCTTTTTCCTTCTATCAATACTTCTCCACTATCACCTCCTATAAGTCTTGTTACTATTGATAACACAGTGCTTTTACCAGCCCCATTTGGACCTATAAAAGATGTTATTTTTCCTTTTTCTATATTAAAAGAAACATTATCTACAACATTTTTATTTTTATATTTTTTAAATATATTTTTTATTTCTATCATCTATTTGCCCCCTTTAATAATAATTGGATAAAGTAAATTCCTCCTATAAAATTTATTACTACACTTAATGTTGTATCAAATTTGAATATATGTTGTATAAAAAATTGACCTATTATTAACGTAATCATTCCTAGCAATATAGAACCTAAAATTAAATAGGTATGTTTATATGTTTTAAAAACTTCTCTAGCTATGTTGGCTAGTAAAAGACCTAAAAATGTCATAGGTCCAATAAGTGCCGTTGATACTGAAACTAAAATTGCTATTAGGATTATCATTTTTTTTACTACTTTATCAAAATCTACACCTAAATTAATTGCTTGCTCTCTACCTAATGATAGTACATCTAAATATTTTATATCATCATATATAAAAGGTATTGTTGCAATAACTATTATAAATGCAATTAACAATACATTTGTATTTATATTATTTAGACTAGCCATTATGCTAGTTTGTAGTGCTAGAAATTCATTAGGGTCTATCATTACTTGAATAAATGTTGTTGCACTTTTAAATAGAGTTCCAAATACCATTCCTACTAGGATTAAAAAGAAAATATTATTTTCTTTTCTTTCAAACAATGCCCTATACAATAACATTGAAGCTACAATCATTATAGTCACATTAATGATAAAATTATAATTTTCATTTGTAATGAGATTACTGCTTGCTCCAAATATAAATACTATTATAGTTTGAATCATTACATATAAGGAATCTAATCCTAGCACACTTGGTGTTAATATCTGATTGTTAGTAATTGTTTGAAATACTACTGTAGTAAATGCTATACATCCTCCTCCAAGTATCATTGCAAGTATTTTTGGTATTCTTTGTGATAATGCATAATCTAGATTATTCATATCTATTCCATAGGTTAAAAAAAGTGCCATTGATATCAAGAGTAATGCAGTCACTAAGTAAATTTTTTTATTAAGACTAAGCTTCATTTATATTCCTCCTTAGTATTAAGTAAAGGAATAGTATACTTCCTATAACACCAACTGTAAGCCCTATAGATATTTCATATGGATAAATGATAAGCCTTCCAAAAATATCACATATAAGTACAAATAGTGCCCCAAATAATCCCGTATGCCATATACTATCTCTTATATTGTCACCCATATACAAAGATACAATATTAGGAACTATTAGACCTATAAAAGGTATATTACCAGCAGTAACAACTACACATACTGTAACAAGAGCTACTATTATTAAACCTACATTAACGACTTTTTTATAACTTAGACCTAGGTTAGTTGCAAAATCCATCCCCATCCCAACAACAGTAAATCTATTTGCATAAATATATGCTACTATTATGAGAGGTATTGTTATGTATAATATTTCATAATTTCCTTTAAGTATCATAGAAAAGTCACCTTGCATCCAAGAACTTACATTTTGACTCAAATCATATTTATATGAAATAAAATCAGTCATAGAACCTATTATATTTCCAAACATTATACCTACTAATGGCACGAATATTATACTTTTAAACTGTAACTTCCTTATTATTTTCATGAACATAAATGTTCCTATAAGAGAAAATATAAATGCTATTATGGTCTTCGTGAAAATCGATGCACTTGGTATTAAAAGCATACTAATTACTATACCAAATTGAGCCGCATCTATTGTTGCTCCTGTAGTAGGCGATACAAATTTATTTTTACTTATCTGTTGCATTATAAGGCCTGCTATACTCATTCCTATACCTGCAATTAATATACTTATTAATCTTGGTATTCTACTCATGACAAATATCATAAGTTTATGCTGATTTTTTGCAAATATATGCATTATGTTTATATCTTCTGCTCCTATAAATAAGGAAAAATAAGATAAAATTATTATTCCTATAATTAAATATCTCTTTTTCATTCTCTCTCCTTAATTTTTTACTAAAAATGATAATTATTATCATTTCTTTTTACATTTTATCAATAATAATTATCATTGTCAATATGTATATATATTTGTTTTTTTATATAAAAAATGTTACTAGAATTAAAAATTCTAGTAACATTTAAATTTAATCTAAAC
Source organism: Clostridioides sp. ES-S-0048-02 (assembly GCF_020658495.1). Classification (NCBI taxonomy): domain Bacteria; kingdom Bacillati; phylum Bacillota; class Clostridia; order Peptostreptococcales; family Peptostreptococcaceae; genus Clostridioides; species Clostridioides sp. ES-S-0048-02. The sequence continues at coordinate 46,491 of NZ_JACVWH010000013.1, read as the reverse complement.
CATATCTCATATATAAATCTATATATATGAATGCTTCTTATTAAATATAGTATTTTCTACACCTAATTTAATTACTATCTTACTTTAGTATCTCTTTAAACACTCTATAAAAGTTTCCACTAGATATTAGATTTATATCACTTTTTTTATATCCTCTTTTTTCAAGCTCTACTATTATATTTTTAGCTTCATATGTACTTTTAAGCCCATCTACACTTGGATTTTTGGAATTTTCTTCAGTAAAAGAACCTATAGTCTCTTCTCCTAGATAATCGCTAAAATCAAAACCAAAAGATACATGCTCTATACCTATAAGATTCACCATATAATCTATATGGTCAACTAAATGTATTAAATCTTGCTTCTTAGGATTAATATTGGTAAATGCTCTAAAGCTATTTATTCCCACTAATCCACCTGTTTTTGAAATTTCTTTTAATTGATTATCTGTAAGATTTCTTTTTACATCACATAGATTCTTAACATTAGAATGAGATGCTATAACTGGTTTACTTACAACAGACATCAAATCCCAAAATGATTTTTCATTTAGATGTGATACATCTATTAGCATACCTAATTGTTCTAACTTATCTACTGCTTTTTTTCCTATTGCAGTTAAGCCTCTGTTTTCATCTCCTAAACACCCTGTAGCAAGTTCATTCTGCTCATTCCAAGTTAATGATGCATGTCTAGCTCCAACTTCTTTATAATAATATTCGATTAAGTCTAAATTTTTTCCAACATGGCTTAAACCTTCAAGACCAATTAAAATATTTATTTTATTCTCATTTAGACCTTTATTTATATCAGAATATTTTTTTACTATGTTTACAATATCCTTCATATCTTCAATTTCTTCTTTTACACATTCTATTATCTGCTTAACTCTCTTTTCAGGCTTTTTATCATATGGTGGGTCTATCCATATTACAAAAATAGCCCCTTCAATATTTGCTTTTTTAAAATTTTCAAGATGGATTCTTCTAAATACATCTTTCTCTCCATTAATTCTTCTTATCGTTACATCTGACCAAGTATCTGAATGTCCATCAAAAATCATGACAACCTCCAATTAAATAAAATCTTTTTCAAACGTTTGTTTTTCACTCTTTACAAAACTTATATTAAAATATTTCCTACCAAAAGACCAAAATAATTACCAACTATATAACCAAATGTTCCAACTATAAGTATTGGCCCTACTAACTTAGACCACCCTTTTGATATTGCCATAGCTGCTGCTGTTGTAGGTCCACCAATATTTGCATTAGATGCAAGAATAGCTTCTTCCAAGCTAAACTTAAATATTTTGGCAACTGTAAATGTAACTAGCATGTTTATAAGTACCATTATTCCACAATATAAAAGTAATAATGGTGATTTTTGAATTATTAATGGGATTGAAGCAGGAACACCTACTACGACAAAGAAAATGTAGATTAAAAATGTACCCAGCTCTTGCGCTCCTTTTATATCACTAAAGAAATTAGGCATAAAGGTAGCAAACATCATAGTTAAAGTAGTTATTATTAGATATTGATTGCCAAATAAAGTATTTAACATTGCTAAAAATGGATTTGATGTTGGTATTATAGCTTTAAACCAACCTGACAATTCTACTGATACTGCAACTATTATAAAAGCACTACCAATGGCTATTGCTATATCTTTTAAAGATATTTCTTTTCTTCCCCAATAATTTGCTGCTATTGTTTCGCCTTCATTTACACCTATGCTTTCCATCTCATCTACATGTGGATGTTTAAAATGTTTTCTAAAAAATCCAATAGATGGGATAGCTATTAAAACAAAGAAATATAATGCCATCAAAAGATTATCTGCTACAACAGTTGCTGATACCAATTCTCCAGGTGCATCAAATGCTCCTGACATAGCTGCAAAGTTTACATTTCCACCTATATAAGAACCTGTCATCATGGCTGCAACAATATTTAAATCTGGTACTGCATTTTTTAATGCCAAGAATCCAATCATAGCTCCAAGTACAGTTCCTATAGAACCTACAAGAAATATTACAAGTAATCTTCCACTCTCTTTCCATATCTTTTTGATATTACATTGATATAACAACAAAGCTATGGCTAAAGGGACAACATAACCCCAGACTTGGTCATATACAACAGACTCTACTGGTATAATATTTAGATTTGATAATAACATTGCTCCTACAAGAGCTATTATTGCTCCTGATATTTTTGATGCCCAACTATACTTTTGCTCTAAATAAATACTAAATGCTGCCCATCCAGTTACAATTGCCCACAATACCCAAATATTATCAGGACTTACAAAACTCTTCATCTCAACCGCCTCCATTTCATTAAATTAAAATATCAGTATTAATATTCAATATATTGAATATTAATACTATTATAATTCATCTTTTCAGAAAATTCAATATAACGATGTAAATACATGCATTATATAACTTTTATTTTATTTTATTAATTTTGAAAACTATATATGTTATAATCATGTTTGAGGGGGTTTTTATCTAATGGACATAGATGTTGGAAGCAAAATTAGAGCTCTTAGAAAATCTAAAAATATAAGTATAGCTACCTTAGCAAAAGAGTCTGGTTTAAGTACAGGTTTAATAAGTCAAATTGAACGTAATATGGTTGTTCCATCAATTATAGCAATGTGGAAAATATCAAAAACGCTTGATGTAAACATAGGTTATTTTTTTGATGATATTGGGAAGGATAATTCTAATATAGTAGTAAAGAAAAACAATCGAAAGAAAATAGTAACTAACGATTCTACAAAATTTTACGAGCTTCTTGTTCCTAATTTAATTGGAAAAAAAATAGAATTTATACTTGTCACATTAAATGGACATACAAAAAAAAGTAATGAATTTGTTACACATGAAGGAGAGGAATGCGGATACATAATAAAAGGAAAAATGAAAATAACACTTGGTAATAAAGAGTATATATTAGAGGAGGGTGACAGTTTTTATTTTAACAGCACTATACCACATATATATGAAAACTGTGATGATGATGAATGTATTTCCGTCTGGGCAATGACTCCACCTTCATTTTAATATATGCAGCTCTTGTTTAAATATAAATTAATAAAAATCTGAAATAAATTAGTATGATAAATTTTATCCTAATTTATTTCAGACTTTTCTAGTTTATTGGTTATATATTGAGTAGACAACTTTCATCTAAAATTTCAGATAATATTTCCTCAGTTCCACTCATTCCATCAAATTTACTTGATATAAATGTGTTTTTTATTTCATTTTTATTTATATCACCATGCTTCAATACATAAGCTTTATTTGAAATATCGAGCATCCCATAATCCATAATAGAATCCCCAATTGCATAAAAACTTTCTATTCCTAATTCTTTGGTTAAATATTCTATGGCATTTTCTTTTGAGATTTCTTTTGGTATAAAATAAATTTTTCTACCACTCACATACAATCTCCAATTTTTTGATTCTAATATATTTATATACTCCCTAATTGAATCTAAATTAAATTTTTTAAAATCTACAACTATATAAAAAAATGTATCCTCTGCAACTTTAAAATTAGTTATTCCTTCTACATTCAAATAAATTTTAAATTTATCTACCATGCTTTCAATAGGCTCATAGTCAGATTTTAATTTGTCTATCTTTTCACTCCATGATTTCAATATTTCATTATCTTTAAGTATAACTCCTCCATTTGAAGTTATACTCCATGGAAAGTAAATACCATATTTATTAAATTCTATACGCTTAAACTGCTCTATTGTTCTAGTAGTAGTTGGTACAAACATACCATAGTACTGTATTTGTTTTATTAAATTTATAGTATTTAAAGATATATAAGAGATTTCTTTCTCTTTATAGATTTCTATATTGGTATATCTCTTATTAGTATTTAAAAATTTATCAGAGTAAATAATACTCCTGTCTAAGTCTGAAAAAACAATCATTCAGCATTCTCCTGTCAAATATATTTTCTAAACATCTTTCATATTCTTTATTATGCCACAACACTTGTAAGCTTTTAAATCTATTTTCTCAACTTCAACATTTTTTTCTTTTGCCAAAATAAATATATGCTCTAAAGATTTATCATTTAAGTCTTTAACAAGTATCTTATATGGAACTCTCCTAAGTAAAACTCTTGTTGTTTCTCCTACCCCTGGCTTGATAAAGTTGATATCTTTTATATCGTACTTTTCCTTTATATTTAAAACATCAAAATAACCATCTTTAGTTATAATATCACTTTTCCATTTTTCAACTTCATCAGATATATTTTCAAATTGGTTTTTGAAACATGCTTCTATAGTTTCTATATAATTTATAGACTCATCTTTATCCTTTAAATGGCTATAAAACTTAGCACCATGAAAATCATCCTTACCAATCAAATCTTCTCTTAGCACAGTTCTACTCACTAATCCAGAAACAGTTGAGTTTAAACATGCACTTGGTATTAAAAAGTCTTCTCTAATTCCATAAAGTCCAGAATATCCAGCAGGGTCAGCTAATACGGCAAGTGTTGAATCAAAATTCTTTTTAAATTTAATTTTAAGCTCATCACATGCTTTTTCTAGCTCCCTTGATATTGTTCCCTTGCCAGTCCATCCATCTAAAAATTGTATGTTTGAATCTGGATGACTATTTATTATATATTCAACTGCATTCATATCTATTCCTTTATCTCTTATTATAGATATTGTATAGTGAGGTAAATTTAAACTATACTTATTTCTTAGATATCTCTTTGCCAAAATACCAATTGGAGTTCCTGCTCTAGCAAGTGAAACTAGTACAACATCATTTCCATTTTTTTTAATTATCTTTTCACACATAACACCTATAGAAAATGCAAGTTTATTCTTATTTTCTTCTAGTTTATCATGATATAATTTCAGATAATCTTCGCTAACCTCATACTCTATTGGTATCATTTCCGAATAATGTCTGCCATTTTGTATTTTTAACTCTCTCTCTTTGTTTCCTTCTTCTTCAATTAAATTTGATATATCTTTTAATAAAAAGATAACATCATCTTTAGAATATGTGCTAAATTCTCTCATATGACTCAACTCCTATCTTAAAACTGTGATATATTTTATCGCAATAAAACATTTTAGCTACAACATACTATAGTCAATTTTTTTATACTTGTATTTTTAATTATATCAATAAATTCCAGATAAGAATTCTCACTTTTATCTAACTCAACAAATAAATAACACTCAGAAAAATTATGTCTGTCTATGTTGTAAATGTAATTTTGAACATCTAAATTATAAAAACTCTTTAATTTAAACTTACTTCTAATAGGATAATTATTTTTATCAATATTAATTATTGGACTTCTAGTTGTTGAATGATAGTATATATCACATTGATTTTCTTTTTCTTTTGCAAATAACATAGGTATATACATAAATTCTTCAGTGCCTAAAAATAGAACCTTTTCTGCTTTCTTTTTTAAAGATTCTTTACTTTCTATAACTATTTTTTTACTTTCTCTTTTTATAATTTCTTTTAATTTAATTTGTTCTCTTTTGTTAATTCCAAACCTACCTGTATATCTTATATATTTTTTATTTCCAATATAATCTTCTAAATCAACATTGATATGATTTACTATTAAATTTATTTTATCATCCTTCATAATACTCAATTTACTAATATTGTAATTATCATTGTAATTTGCAACAATATCTTCATTTATATCAAAATTAAAGTCTCCTTTAAATAAATACACAAATTCTATTTTACATCCAAGTTCTATTTCTAGACTACTAATTCTTCTTAAATTTTCATCACTTACCCAATTAAGTATAGAACATATAGTATATATTTTTTTAGGATAGATACTTTGAATCTTTCTGATTATATTCATACATGTATTAGCTGTAGTAATTTCATCATCTACCAAAATTACTTCATCGCCAAATTTAAAGTTGTCTAGCATTTCAAAATATAAATTTTGGTCTGTTGCATGAGAATGTTCTTCTAAAAAATCTAAATTTTCTAGCTCATCAAATTGCTCTCTAGTGGTATGAATAAATTCATAATTTCCAGATAAGTAATCAAAAAAGCTATGCCCAACGGCTGTCCCAGTTTCTGCAAAAGCTATTACAGTTCCATTTGATGCCACCTTATTTTTTTTATTATAAATCGTAGCCATTAGTTTTCCTAAATTATCCATTTCACTTGGCTTACAAGCTAAATGTTTTCCAAGTTTTTTTGATATAAATAAAAAACGTCTTTTGCTGTTATTTCTTATTCCTATATCTAAAAAATCATTTAAATCTAAGTTCAATGGATTATCAACAATGTCAATCTCACAATTAAAATTTAAGCAATTCTTCATAGTCTACTCCTTTATTTAATACACCATATATTTTAGATAAAATCAATGTTTTTTTAGCCCATAAAAAATGAGGATTAGTTTCATTCATTCTCTCACCTAATATGCCTTTACTCACACCATATTTACTATTTGTACTATCAAGTATCTCTAAAGCATCAGTAAAATCTTCATATGATACTGCAGACAAAGCTTGTACAATTTGAATTTGCATTGGATGAATTACTGTCTTTCCAACTAATCCATGAAATTTATCCAATAGTATTTCTTCTATATACTTATTTCTTATCTCTTCATTTGTCATATCAAAAAATTCCGATACACCTCCACTTATTGGTATATCTATCTCTGGTCTTTGAAGATATGTAATTATATCTAATATAAAAGAAGAACAAATTAAATTATTATATATAGAAAAATTTTTATTTCTTCTTATACCATACATACCTAATATGTCAGTTAGACCTATTCTAATACTGAGTATTCTTGATTTATATCTTAAAATAGTATTATATAAACTACTGAAGCTTAATTCTTTGTTTTCTTTATATATGAATTCTCTTGTTTCTATTATTGGAATAACATACATATTTTGAAGACCTATAGAATTCAAAACTTCTATACAGTTTTCAATTAACTCAGAATTTGCTTTAGGAATCAATATTCCTGTTATTGTATTATTGTTTTTAATTATAATCTCTTTAATTCTTAGCAATTGCTCTACATCTTTTATTCTCACAAAAATTAATGGTATACCATCTTTATTAGTTATATTTTCATTGCTAATATTTTTCAAAATCAATTTAAGATTTTCTATAGCCTCAGATTCTCCATTTGCCCCAACAGCATCTTCTAAACAAATAGCTAATGGTCTAACTCCCTTAACATCACCTATAATACTTTTATAAATCATGTTATATTGAGTCGCTGGAACGTATAAAAAAGCACCTAGTGCATATTTCAGTACATCTTTTTCAGTATTGGCATTAAAGTCTTCTGGCACTTTCAAAAAAATTTTCTCTAAATCCTCTTTGCAGATATAATCGAAATATTTCAATGTGTGGCCTCCTCATATACATAGAAAGGGCCAACTTTATCAAAATTAGCCCTTAATATACTACTTATTATAAATTATAGCTGTATTTAATTCTTCTAATCTCTTTGTATTATCCTTAATTGTAACTCTATTATTTTCTTCTATTCTCATAGTTTCATCTATACCAGATTTAATGGTATTGTACATTTTTTCTAATGTCTCTATTTGCACAGAGCTTGTTCCAGCCATTCTAGCTATTTGTGCACTTTGAGAACTTACATTTTGTGCATTTCTAAGCAGTAATTCATTAGTTTTATCATCAAGAGCTTTTAAAGACTTTGCTTGTAATTCTTGCTTTTTAAGTAATATAGCTTGAGATAAACATTGTTTAAATACTGGTAGAGTTACAACAAAGGCACTATTGATTTTTCTAATTAAACCATAGTTATTATGTTGCATACCTCTCAGCATAGGTATAGTCTGAATAGCTATATTTTCTGCTATCCTTAAATCATAGACTCTTTGATTTAACATATCATAGACTTTTAATAGTTCTTGATAGTTGACAATATCCATTTGGTCTCCACTAGTCTCTGATTTTTGTTTGAAATATGGTAGTATTTCATTATCCATTTCTTCTACTGCCATTTCTCCAGCAACAATATATTTTTGAAGTTCATTATAAAAGTCAAAATTTTCATTTAGCATAGCACCAATTTGCTTGTTAGAAAGAGCTATATCTCTTTCATATTGTTCAAGTTCAATTTGAATCTTTTCAACTTCTCCTCCCAGTGTTTCATACTTTTGAAACATCATTTCAATAGCATTATTAGCTTTTTTGAAAAGTTTTTGAACAAAATTTGGTTCCTTAGTTTCTTGAAAATCATCTAAATCAAACTTATCCATTATTTTAGTTAAGTGAACAAGCATCTTAGAATTTTCTTCATTTCTATTTAATTTTATTGTGTTTAATAGGCTATCAGAAACTCTAGCTACTCCTTCAGATGCTTTTCTACCAAATTGTAAAATTGTATCTGGATTTTCTACTTCTATAAGAGAAGTTAAAGCCTCCACCTCTTTAGACTTTCTAAGTTCATTTTTTTTATTATTTGTATATTCCATTATATCAAAATTTTCTTCTTGTATAGTCGTAGGTAAATTTTCAACAGTCTCTACAGAATTATTATCTTTTGAAAAATTATTTATATTTATCCCCATTTAAAATCGTCTCCTCTTGCCAAAAATTTTTTTAAGTAAAGGTATTCCATCTTCAAGTAAGTTCAATTTAAGGTCATATACCATTTTATCCAATCTGTGTATATCAATCAATTGGTTATTTATAACATTTTCTATATTATTTTCTCCGCCTGGAGATAATATAATAATATCAAATCCAATTTTACTAAGTAAAAGCATTAGGAATACAACTTCTTTATCAAACACAATGCTCTTATACATATATATAACCAACTTTGGATTTATGAGAGAGTAATCGAAATTATTCATCATATGAACAAGCTTTTTATCCATATGAAGTACTGTGAATAAGCCTTTTATTTTATCCTCTCCACTTAGTCCATTTAAAAACATGTTGCCTTCTATAAGTTCTTCCACTTTTTCTAAAATCATAATTTGTTGATTTAATGCTAATGTTGAAATAGAATATTCTTTATTATTTAAAACAGAATTTTTATCTATAATACCTTTTGAATTTAATACAAATGATAGGCTAAAAGCTTCTCTTGTAAATTCTTTTGAAAATCTATCTATCTCTCCATTAAATTCAATAAATGTTGAACTTTCTGAATCTCTTAATAAATCTAAAAACTTAATGTATTCATTTTTATCATTATATATTCCATTGATTTTAGAAAAGAAAACTGGAGTTTCTACTATAGTATCATTAAACTTAAATCCTGGTCTCAATTTTAATGGCTGATTCCAATATATTGATATTTCATCAATAGTTGAACTTAAAAGCAAGCTTTTTATTTTTCTATCTTGAAGTTGCCAGGGTTTTATAAATCCAGCATCATTTAACAATTCTTCACTTATTCTTTTTGATGCTTCTGCTCCAACAGTGAAAGCTTTTTTTACAGAGCCTTTATCTATCTTTTCACCTGAAACAACTCTATCTTCAAAAGAAACATTTTCTTCTATTATATTAGCCTCTTCTAATTCTATCTTATATTTCTCTAAATTTAAGATACTTATATTACTCTTTGAGTTTGGATTAAGGTATAATATATCAAATCCTGCTAAGTACAATATTAAAAGTAGATAGACTTCATGCTTTTTTATGTCTCCATAAAATATTATTTTTGGAGCATCATTTTTATTTATATCTAAGGCACCAATATAAGTCTTTATCCATGCCATTATTTTCACTATAAAATTTTGTTTAACTCTATCATTAGTAAAATCTTTTTCTTCCTCTTTTAATACTTTATCTATTGCTTGCTTTATTTTATAATCTATTTCTTCAAACCCTAAAATACTTATGTCTACATCTTCTGTACTGTTTTTATAATTTTTAAGCCCATTTTTAAAATAATTAATAATGTCAAAATCACTAGGATTTGCTATAGCATCAGTAAATAAGGCAATATCTTTTCTACTATCAATATTTTGCTTCGCCTTAAATATTTCAAGATTATACAAAATCTCATCTTCTAAACCAATATATGAAATAAAATAACTTAGATATCCCTTTGAAGGAGTGTAATTTCCTCTATCTGATTGGCTGGAGAATATTTTTTCAAATACCTTTGAGTCACCCATAATTATCCTCCCAATTTAATTGTTTATTGATAACTGACTCAAAATATATATTTTGAGCCAGTTTGTTTTTTTATAAAATTTGTTTTAAGCTGTTTTCTTTGGTTTTACTAATCTTATTACACACTTTACAACTTCATTGACTACAACTACACTTGCTGCAACACATAAAACTTTTACCCATGTCATAACATCCATAGCTACAGAATTAAAGAAATCTTGGAATAACTGAGTAAATATTACTTGTGCAATACCTGTTAAAACTATTATTTGTAATGCTAGTTTATTATGTGTAAAGTTTGGAAAAATACTATCTGCACTAAATTCTCTACAGTTAAATGCATTAAATAATGCACTAAAAGCAAATAACGCAAACATTACAGTTCCCTTATGAGCTTCATCAACACCTAAGAAGTTAAATGTAGATTGTAACAATAGTATTGCTGTTATATAGAATGCATTTAATACTATTGTATATACCATTGACTTAGAAATTATATTTGCTTTTCTATCAACAGGTTTTCTATTTAATACGTGGTCTCTAACAGGCTCTAAACCTAATGCTAGTGCTGGTGGCCCATCCATAATTATATTTACCCACAACAATTGTATTGTTGTAAATGGCATTTCTTGTCCCATAACCTGAGATATTATAGCCACTAAAAATGCAATTACATTTACTGTTAATTGGAATTGAACAAATCTTTGGAAGTTATCATAAATTCCTCTACCCCATTTAATACCTTTTACAATAGTGCTAAAACTATCATCAGTTAAAATTATATCTGCTGCACTTTTTGATACTTCTGTACCAGATATACCCATTGCTATACCAACATCTGCCTTTGAAAGCGCTGGGGCATCATTTATCCCATCACCTGTTACAGCAACAACATCTCCACTCTTTTGAAGAGCTGAAACTATTCTCATTTTACTATCTGGCTTACTTCTTGCAACAATCGAAATAGTTTGTATTTCTTGTTTTAATTCTTCATCATCTAAAGTATCTATATATGAAGCTTCAACTGCTCTCATATTTCCTTTTAATAGACCTAACTCTTCACCTATAGCTCTTGCTGTATTTATATTGTCTCCTGTAAGCATTTTTACAGAAACACCAGCTTTATTTGCTGTATTCACTGATTCTATAACATCTTTTCTAAGTGGGTCTCTTATACCAACAAATCCACTAAATACTAAATTACTTTCCATTGCACTTACATTCATAGAATCACTTTCAGCAGTTACTGCTGCTTCTTCTTCAGCTTGGGAAATTTCTTTATATGCAAAACCTAAGGTTCTCATTGATTTTACTTGTAATTTTTTTATTTCTTCTAAAATCTCATGTTTTATACCTTCAGTTATTGGAACTATGTCTTTACCTCTTTGAATGTGTGAACATAGCTCAAGCAATACTTCTGGTGCTCCTTTTGATAACAACACATGATTATTATCTTGACCTATGACAGATGTCATTCTCTTTGAATCAGAAGTAAAAGGATTTTGAGCTACTATATTAGATTCTTTTCTAACTTGTCTGTAATCTACATTTTTATAATATAGAAGTAATGCACATTCTGTAGCACTTCCTAGGTACTTAACATCATTATCATTATGCTCTACATCAGCTGTAGAGTTTATCATACAGTTTTCTTCAAAATAACTATTTATTTCTTCTTCTGAGCTCTCAATATATCTTCCATCAATATATGCAACTTCTACTGTCATTCTATTTTCTGTTAATGTACCAGTTTTATCTGAACATATTACAGAAACAGAACCTATAGTTTCACAAGCTTCTTTTTTGGTAACTAAGGCATTTATTTTAGCCATTTTTTGCATTGTTATTGCAAGTGTCATATTTATCATAGTTGGCAGACCTTCTGGAACTGCTGCAACTATCAATGCAACACATACTGTAAAGGCTGTTTTAACAGGGTCTATTGATTCTAAAAATGGTAAAATTCCAGACATATCAACATTTAATACATTCTTACTTACCATTTGGAAAACCATGAATATAAATAATAGTCCTGCTACTGCACTGGAAACTTTAGCTATCAATCCACCTAAATTTCCAAGCTTTATCTGAAGTGGAGTTTGCTCATCTGCATCTGATAAGTTTTGAGCAATTTTACCCATTTCACTGCTATCTCCAATTGAAGTTACAACTAATATTCCTCTACCATAAGCAACAAGTGTACCACCAAATACCATATTTATTTGTTTTGCAGGAATTGGTTCTTGTACCACTAGTGCTCCTTTAGATTCTATTTCTTCCATTGGAACTACTACATCACATTTTTTAGATACATCATCTGATTCTCCTGTTAACATATCTTCTCTAATTTTAAGATTTATAGTTTCTATAAGTCTACCATCAGCAGGTACCATATCACCAGTTTCAATATATACTATATCTCCTGGTACTAGTTCATTCTTAGAAATTTGATGTATTTCTCCATCTCTTAGTACTTTAACTTCAATATTTTCAGTCATCTTAGAAAGAGCATCTGCTGCTTTCTTAGAACGACCTTCTGTAATCATACCTATTGCTATACCTATTGCTATAGCTCCTACAATCCCTATTGCATCATGAGTTTCTCCAATTACTGCACTTACTACTGCTGCAATAATTAAAATAACTATCATTGGTTCACTTAAACTGTCTTTTAAATCATCCCAAAAGCTTCCTTCCTCTTTTGGTGTAAATTCATTTAAACCATACTTTTCTCTTCTAGTCTTGACTTCTGATTCTGATAGACCTCTATCAGGGTTAACAGATAAGTCTTTAGTTACGTCTTCTTTGTCAACATTATAATATTTGATATCGTTATTAAATTCCATATACACACTCAATCCTGTCTAAATTTTGCATTACTTCTTTAAGACCCGCATCTTTTGTTCCTTCACCTATTGCTTTAAACTGCCAACTTCCATCTTTTCTATATATAACCCCTACTATAAGAGTAGTTTTTTCTGAATAATTATCAGATAAATTATACTTTGCTATTTCCTTTTTATTGCTTTGGTCCTCAACTCTTATATAGGCATTTTTTATCATCCCAAAGTGTTGTTTTCTGTCTATACAATTGTATATATTTACTACAAATAATAATCTGTGAATATTTGATGGAACTTTATCTAAATTAACTAGAATTTGTTCATCATCACCCACACCTTCACCAGTTAAGTTATCTCCTGTATGTAAAACTGACTTACAGGCACTCTTTAAATTTCCAAAATAAATTAAGTCTTTTATACCACTTAATTTTCCTTCCTGATTTAGCATAAATACAGATGCATCGCAATCTATATCAGCTTGTCCTCCACCAAATAAAGACTTAAGGAATCCTCCACCTGCCTGTTGCACAGGGTCCCATCCTAGGCCCACAAGTATATTACTCAATCCTGGGTTGGATTTTTTTAAATCTATTTTATCACCCTTTGATAAATTAATTGACATACTAAACCTCCATAAAATTTTATATAATATAACCTATACATTATTTGTATAGGCTACTTATATTTAATATACTGTGTTACTCATACTAAACACTTAATCCATAGTTTCTGCAAAGTGCTTCTAAGCCACCTTCAAATCCTGCTCCAACTGCACTAAACTTCCATTCTCCATTATATTTATATATCTCACATACTGTAATTGCAGTCTCTATACTAAATTCTTCACCTAAGTCATATCTTAATATTTCTTGGTCATTTTCAGAGTTTAAAACTCTTATATATGAGTTGCTTACTTGTCCAAAGTTTTGTTTTCTTTCAGCAGCTTCATATATTGTAACTGTTACAGCTATTTTTTGTATATGCTTTGGCATTGTATCTAAGTTTACTAATATTTCTTCGTCATCTCCATCACCTTCACCAGTTCTATTATCACCTAAATGCTCAACTGCTCCAGATGGATGTTTTAAATTATTATAGAATATAAAATCTTCATCTCTTTCAACTCTTTGAGATTCTCCTACCATAAAAACACTGACATCTAAATCGTAATCATATCCACTATCAAATGAATTTGTATCCCATCCTAGTCCAAGTCTAATATTTTTAAGTCCTGGATTTCCCTTAGTTAAATCAATTTTTTGTCCTTTTTTTAATACTATAGCCATGGAAAATACCCCCTCTAGTTTATTGTATTTAAAATTATAAGTTTATTCCAAAGTTTCCACATAACGCAGCAAGTCCACCTTCAAAACCAGAACCTAGTGCGTTAAATTTCCATTCTCCATTGTGTTTATATATTTCAGCTACTACTATAGCTGTCTCTATACTAAAATCTTCACCTAATTCATACTTTATTAGCTCTTCATTTGTATCTTTATCTACTATTCTTATATAAGAATTACTTACTTGCCCAAAATTTTGTGTTCTTTCTGTAGCATCATGAATTGTAACTGTAAAAGAAATTTTGCTTATTTCTCCAGGAATCTTAGATAAATCAACAACTATTTGCTCATCATCTCCATCACCTTCACCAGTTCTATTATCACCTAAATGTTCAACTGCTCCAGAAGTATGCTTTAAATTGTTGTAAAATACAAAATCTCCATCATTAGTAACACTTCCACTTGCTCCTGTTAAAAATGCTGCTGTATCTAAGTCAAAGTCAAATCCACCATCATACTTGTTAGTGTCCCATCCTAACCCTACTAAAATATTTTTAAGCCCTGGGTTTCCCTTAGTTAAATCAACCTTTTGGCCTTTTGATAATGTTATACCCATAATTTATCGCTCCCTTGTTAATTTTAGCTAAACAAATCTTGCTAATTATTTATCTTTTTCTTTAATCATATTATAACATTTTTTATTCATTTGTGAATAAAACTTACTTGATATTTTTAAAATATAATTAAAAAAATGTTTATATTTCTTACTTTTTACATAGATTTTACATATTTTTTTAAATAGATAAAATCTATGTTTAATATGTAATTATATATCATTTATATATACAAGTATACATTTTATTTTGAAACTACAAAATTCTTTGTACTATATTGTTTTAAGATGTTTTATAATAGATTATATCATCTTATTAGAGGAGAAAAAATATGATTTGTACTATTAAACCATTAAAAGCTGTAATAAAGAACTCAAAAGAGCCTTTAAATGAATTTATGTCTAGTAAGTCTTATACAAATAAGAGTTCTTCTTATATTAAAGAAGTCTACTTTACACGATATATAGGTATTGATAATTCGATTGATAAATACATAAAAAACATCAAAAATATAGATGCTCATTTTTTTAACAATATAACAGTTCCCTATATTAGGCTAAACAACTTAAATATAAATTTTGATAAATCACAAACAGATAAGATGCTCAATACTTTCAATACTTATAATGATGCTAAATTTAACAGTTGGAATTTATACAATATTGAATTTCCTTGTAAGATAGAAAATGATACATTAGATTGGACAAAAAAAATTGCATTTAAAAATACATTAGATTTGTTTTCTAAAAACACACCACATTCAACACCTTCTATTGTTAAAAATTTTGCTGTTAAACTTTTATGTTGGATAGATTATTTTCTACCTAAATTATTTTATAATAAAATTAAAATTACTGTTTCACCCAAGGTAGTGTATTTTGGAAATATTAAGAGACAGGAACTTTTTTTCTTATATTTTTTATCACAGCTTGGATGTGATATTTTATATATAAATCCTCATAAGGATATCCTTGATTTGTATCCTGAATGTTCTAGATTTTCTACTTTAGTTGAATTTTCTAAAAAAAGTCCAACTATGCTAGATATACCTTTGGAAAAATTAAATACAGATATAAATAAGAACATCAATAATAACAAAACTTATACTCCTATAAATAAACCTCAATCTGAACAAACTTCTGTTGACACAAACTTTACATCTACAAAAAATAAAAAAGATAAAGAAATAGAACTTACATATGAAGAACTCGCAAAATTATCAACTTCCGTTGTTATGATTGTTGTGTGTGATAATGAAAACAAACCATTCAAGAGCGGTTCTGGAGTAGTCATAAATAGTGAAGGTTACATACTTACAAATCTCCATGTAGTTAATGAAGGCTATTCATTTTTAGTTAGATTTGAAAATGATGATAAAGTTTATACATCACATCAAATCATAAAATACCACTCAGATTATGATTTGGCTGTAATAAAAGTTGATAGAGAATGTAAATCAATACCAGTCAAGGTTAGTAAAAAACCTGTAAGAGGCCAAAAAATAGTTGCAATTGGAAGCCCTTTAGGTCTTTTCAATACAGTTTCAGATGGAATTATCTCTGCTTTTCGTGACTTTGAAACAGTTCAAATGATACAATTTACAGCTCCAATCTCTAGTGGTAGTTCTGGAGGGGCTCTTTTAGATATGTTTGGCAATTTACTGGGATTAATTTCTGCTGGATATGATGATGGACAAAACTTAAATCTAGCAGTGGAAAGTCATCTTGTCAAAATATTTGCCAATAATTTTATCGAAATAATAAACTAATTTACTCTTTCTTCATACCAATAGAGAGGGTGAGAACATTATATATGTTCGCCCTCTCCATATCATGAAAAAATTAATACTTGATGTTTTTATGCTCTATAAACAATTGATGCCATAGACAAAATGTAAATATAGTCCATATTTTCCTTGAATTATCTTTGTGACCTTTTAGATGTTCATCTAAAAGTTTTATTATATATTTTTTATCAATAAACTCGTCTACATTTGCATTGGAAATAGTTTCTCTTACAACAACTCCTAAATCATCTTTTAACCAAACTCTTATTGGCGTTGGAAATCCTAATTTTTTTCTCTGAATAACATGCTCTGGTACTATATCTTTAAAAGATTCTCTAAGTAGCACTTTTGTGTTATTTTTTGTTATTTTTTGTTCAACTCTTAAATTTTTTGCTACATCAAATACATCTTTATCTAAAAAAGGTACTCTAAGTTCTAGATGCTCAGCTACAGAAAATTTATCAACTTTTTGAAGTATATCACCTTGAAGCCATGTATTTACATCTATATGTTGCATTTTACTTATATAATCGTAATTATTTTTCTGCGCTTCTCTGTACAAATTTGATAATAAATACTCATGTATATTCTTTTCCTTATATTTAAAAAAGAATCTTTTTACTTCATTATTTTCAAAAATCTTCGCATTTCCTATATATCTCTTTTCTAAAGGTGTTGTAGCTCTGTAAAGATAATTTTTGCCTTTTATATTAGGCATAAGCTCTGAAACTCTATTTAATACGCCTCTAATATACACTGGTGAATTTATAACTGATTTCACATTATTATATTCCTTGTATACATTATATCCCCCGAATAATTCATCAGCACCTTCTCCAGACAAAGCTATTTTAACATATTTACTAGCTTCTTTAATTAAAAAATAAAGACCTACTCCTGATGGGTCTGCCACAGGGTCATCCAAAAAATAAATTACACTCGGTAATGCTTTTATATAGTCATCTTGTGTTATGTTAAGTGGAATGTTTTCTATGCCCAATTTATCAGCTGTTTTTTTAGCTATTTCCAATTCACTATACCCTTTAACATTAAAACCTAGCGAAAAAGACTTTATATTTGGATTAATTTGTGAAGCTATAGAGGTTATAATTGATGAATCTATACCACCAGACAAAAATGTCCCAATTTGTTTATTTTCTGCTACCTGTCTTCTTACCGAATCTATTACTACATTTCTTATTTCTTCTTCGCCTATATCTCTATTCCCTAAATGATTCTTACTGTAAAAAAATTTTGTACTACTCCTAAATTCAAGTTTATTGTATCTCTTTAAAGATAGTATTCCGTTTTCCACTCTAAAAAAATGTCCTGCTGGTATCAATCTTATTCCTTGTATCATAGTATCTTCAGGAAGAACATATTGAAACGAAAAATAACTCTGTAAACTTCGTTCATTTATGTTTAGTTTTTTAACATACTCGAGTATAAATTTATATTCTGATGCAAAGATTATCACTTTTTCTTTATTTATATAGTAAAGTGGTTTTATTCCAAATAAATCTCTTGCCCCAAATATGCTTTCATTTTCTTTATCATATATTATAAAGCTAAACATACCTTTTATCTTATGTACACAATTTTTTCCAAATGCTATATAAGATGTTAATAAGATTTCAATATCACTATCTGTAGCAAAGCTGTACCCTTTTTTAATCAATTCTTCTTTTATCTCGCAACTATTATATATTTCACCATTTAAAACTATAACCTTTCCATCTTTTTCAAATGGTTTAACTCCATGTATAACATCTATTACATCAAATCTATTAAAATCAAACTCTTTTTCCTCACCTTTTAAGTATCCTCTACTATCAAGACTTATATGATTTATATTATTTACAGATTCTTTTATTTTAAATTTAATATCTTCTTTTTTAGATATATCTCCTTTATAATAAATTGAAATATTGCCACACATATTATCAAATTTCCTTCCTAATTTTTAGTGTTATCCTTATTTCATAGTTTTGTCTTTGCCTTCAAAACTTATTCAATTTTAAAAAAATTACTATCAAATTTTTATAAATTATCTGCTAATCTTTCATAATTTTTTAATTTCTAGAAATACTATATTAGGAGGTGATTTTTATGAAGAAAAAAATGTTAATACCAGTTATTATGTCTTTATTTATACTTTCACAGTGTATAACTTTATTTGCTTTTACACCCGAAAATAACAAGTTTAAGGTTAAACCATTACCTTATGCTTATGATGCACTTGAGCCATATATAGATAAAGAAACTATGATTTTACATCATGATAAACATTATCAGGCTTATGTTGATAAGTTAAATGCAGCTCTTGAAAAATATCCTGAGCTTTATAATTATTCTTTATGTGAATTATTACAAAACTTAGATTCTTTGCCTAAAGACATTGCTACAACAGTAAGAAATAATGCAGGTGGTGCTTACAATCATAAATTCTTTTTTGATATAATGACTCCTGAGAAAACTATACCTTCTGAATCTTTAAAAGCAGCTATCGACAGAGATTTTGGTTCTTTTGAAAAATTCAAAGAAGAATTCCAAAAAGCAGCTTTAGATGTTTTTGGTTCTGGTTGGGCTTGGCTGGTAGCCACTAAAGATGGTAAATTGTCCATTATAACTACTCCAAACCAAGATAGCCCTGTAAGTAAAAACTTGACTCCTATCATAGGTCTTGATGTTTGGGAACATGCTTACTATTTAAAATATCAAAACAGAAGAAATGAATATATTAACAACTGGTTTAATGTAGTTAATTGGAATGGAGCTTTAGAAAATTACAAAAATTTAAAATCTCAAGAGTAATTAAATATTAAAATCCTTTTGAAAAAAACTTATGTTTGCTATATAATATAATAAAAGATAGTCTAAATTTACCAATATTGTGTTTATAGTGACGATTCAGGAGGATTTTTATATGATAAAAGAAACACATGAAAGGGGAGGATATATATTAGCGCTTTTGATACTCCCCTTTATAAATAATATATATTTAGTCAAATACGATACTACATATAAAATAGTATTAATTATAATCTATATCTATTTTGCATATTTAGGTTCATTGTTTCCAGATATAGATATGAGAGGTTCTTACATAAGTAAAAAATTCATATTAATTTACAAATTATTTGGAAGTAGGTTTAGACACAGAGGGTTTACCCATAGTCTTCTTGCATTATTACTCATTAGTAGTTTTTTTAAGTCTCTAACAATCTTTACCAACAACAATATAGTTTTTTCATGTCTGTCTAGTGGATTTATAATAGGATATTTTTCTCACATGTGTCTTGACCTTATTACCAAAGAAGGTATCGAATTGTTTTTTCCCATTACTATAAACATTTCCTTACTCCCTATAAAAACTAGTTCAAAAACAGAAAAATTCATATCTAAACTTTTAAACTTCATAGTTATTTTTTTAATCGGATATCAATTTTACATTTTATTTTAATGTATTTTTATAGCTACATATTTATAAATTAATTAAATAAATTAAAAAAATTGTCTTAAAAGAATACTTTTAAATTTAATTTTTATTTAAATCTAATTCTTTTAAGACAATTTTAATTTTTTGACAAGTTAAATTCTTTTGTTATCTCTATCATTATCGTGTTTTTTATGATGAAATTCATAGTTATGATTTTCAAGGTTTTTATTAACTTTACTTCCAATCTTCCATGATAAAAATACTAATAGTATAAATGATGCTATCTTTAGTGGACTTGTTATAAATCCTTCTATATCACTTGCCACATAACTTATTACTATAAACATTACAAATTTTCCTGCCAACATTGCTGGAACAAAATCTTTTATATCTTTTTTACAAAAAGCTGATGCAACAGTAACTAAACACCCAGGCATAAATGGACAAGCATATGCTATAAATAGCAGTTTAAATCCCTGTTTGTCCATCCAACTTATTGCTCTTTCAGTTTTACTATTTCTCAACTTATTAAAAAGTCTACTATCAGTAAATCTACTTATTAATAAAAATAATGAGGTTGTCCCAAGCCCTGAGCCAATCCATGATAGCAAACACCCAAGTAATAACCCTTGTATAGCAGCATTTGCTGTAACTATCGCCACAAGTGGTAAGGCTGGTATAAAGCTTTCTATAAATGCACTTAATAAACCAATTATTGTGGCTAACACCCAATAGTTTTGAGTTAAATCAAGTAATTCTTGTATATACTGCATATTGCTTTTCCCCTTTTTTAACTTTAACTATTATTATATACTCTATATTGCTATTACATACCAATTTCAAAAAGGAATCTAATATTCAAAAGTAAATAATTTATGTAAATTTACAGTTAAGGTATCTTTATTTTATTATATATTATAACAAAAAAGTCTTAAAATATGAATCTATCATATTTCAAGACTTTTTCTTTTTATCTAGATATATTTAAACTATAGTATATCTGACTTCATAACATCTTCAAAATCCCCTTTTTCAGATATTAATCTTATCAATTTAACAGTGCAACTTAAATCATTTATAAGTATAGCTCCTACTAATGAACCATCTTTCATAAATAATTTTTTATATACTCTTTTACCTTCATCTTTTGATGAAATTTCTTTATCAAAATCTTGTATATTACCAATACTAAATACTTTAACATTCATAGCATCTAATGAAACTGGATATACATCACTTTCAAATTTCAAACTATCTCCACTTGCATTTGCTCCTGCTATTTTTCCCATTTCTACTGAAGATGGCCATATTGCTAGACTAGTGTTTCCTACTTGTGCAACATCTCCACAAGCGTATATATCTTTAACATTTGTCTGTAATGTATTATCTACAACAATACCTCTATCAATTTTTACAGATGTATCTTGAACCATCTGAGTATTTGCTCTCACTCCAATTGAAAAGACTACCATATCACAGTCAACACTATTGCCATCTTTAAATACAACTTTTTGAGCCCTTCCATTGCCATCAATACCATCAACTGCCACACCTAATCTTACATCTATGCCTGTATCTCTTACACATTGCTCTAGTATTTTACTGCCTTCTTTATCAAGTTGTTTTGATAATATACCATCCATTGCTTCAACCACTACTACTTCTAAGCCTTTTAATTTAAATTCCCATGCTGCTTCAAGACCTAATAGTCCTCCACCAATTACTACAACTTTCTTAGACTTTTCTAATGCTTCTTTTACATTATATAAGTCTTTTATATTTCTAAGTGTAAATACATTTTCTAAATCATGACCTTTAATTGGTGGTATGAAATTTCTACTTCCTGTGGCTATTACAAGCTTATCAAATTTAATAGCTCCATCATTTACTACAATAGTTTTATTTGCTTCATCTAATTTATCTACATTTGTTCCTAATATTACTACTATGTTGTTTTCGTCATACCAAGCTTTATCTTCCATATAGAAATCAGAATTAAGTTCTTCATTTATACCATCAGAAAGTGCAGGTCTATAGTAAGTTAACTCTTCCTCATTAGAAATCATAGTTATCTTACAAGTCTTATTTCTTTTTCTTATAGCATTTGCTGCATAGAAACCAGCTGCACCATTTCCTACTATAACAAAATATTCGTCAGTATCTTTTCTAAAAGTAACCTCATCTTCTTCAACTTCTATAAATTGGTCCTCTTTGGCTCCACATACAGGGCATATACTAGGAGCACTATCTCCTTCAAATACTTCATTACAAATTACACATTTAAACTTTTTAGTCTTCTTTTTACTTCCAAAAGTAGAGTTTAACTTATCTAAGAATTTTCCTGTATAAGCATATAATTTGTCAACTTCTTCCCCTGATGGTTTAAAATTAACAGCAAATGGTTTCACTGTTGTCATTCTAAGCTGATTGATTCTCTCCATAGCATTTTCTATACCTTCTCCACTCCATCCATATGAACCAAATACTGATGCAACTTTTCCACCATGAAGAACTGGATTTAAAGATACTAATATATCCCATATAGGTTTTAATGCATCCCCTAATATTGTTGGTGTTCCAAATAATACACCTTGCGATACTGCTATTTTATCTAGAATTTCTTCTTGCTTATGCTCTATTACATCAAATAAATTTACTTTATAATTGCTATTTTTTTCAATATATGATTTTATAGCCTCTGCCATGATTTTTGTATATCCATGTGCAGAAACATAACAAATTGTAACTTCTTTTTCTAATTTTACTTGTTCATTTACACTCCATTTATAATAAAGGTCTATAATTTTTCTAGGATTTTCAGTCAATACTGGTCCATGACCTGGGCACACTGTGTCTATATCTAAATCTTTTATCTTTTCTATAGCAGTTACCATAGATGGTTTAAATGGCCCCATTATACAATCATAATAATATCTTAAGGCATCTAAGTAATCCTTTTCTTCATCTTCATTAAGAGTGTTTACTATCTTGTCATTACTATAATGACTTCCAAATGAATCACATGTTACAAGAGTTTTATCTTCTTTTATATATGTGTATATAGTATCTGGCCAATGAAGCATAGGTACAGAGAAGAATTCTAAAGTCTTATCGCCTATTGATAGCACATCTCCATCTGCAACTGCAATATATTCAAAGTCTTTGTTTACGATTTCCTTTAGATACTTAATAGCAGTTTCTGAAGCTACTACTTTTGCATTTTTTGCTAAATCTAATAGCTTTTCAACGCTTCCTGCATGGTCTGGTTCAGTATGACTTACCACAATATAGTCAATTTTTTCAAAGTCTATATTTAAATCATTTAATCTTTCAATATATTTCTCAAAATGTTTATCTTTAACTGTTTCAAATAAAACTGTTTTTTCTGTGCCTTTTAAGACATATGAATTATAAGTTGTTCCATAAGGTGTATACATAATTATGTCAAATACTCTTAAATCAGGGTCAAGTGAACCTACCCAATATAAATTTTCTTTTATTTTCAATGATTTTAATGACATACCGTACTCCTCCTAAAATAGTTATTTAACCTTTTTATACCCTATTTGTTATATTTTAAACAAATTTTATTCAAAAAAGAATTTATTTTAAAAGCAACTTGAAACTCTTAATCTTCTTTTTCTACCTCCAGTATAGTTCCTTTTTTAGAATCTACCTTTATGTCATATTCATTTTTATCTTTATCTATTCTTATTTTATAAAAAGTAACATCTAAATCTTTATCTAAACTCCATTCTTTTACTATTCCATCTTGTTCTTTCAATGCAATTTCCATAGCTTTTTGAGGTGTTATTATATCATTTAAATCTAATTTTTCTTTTCTAGCTTTACCATTTAAATCTTCTGAATCCAATTTTTCAGTTTTATCTTGCAATACATCCTTTGTATTAGCATCTATTTTCATCTTATACTCATTATTATCATCTACACCTTCAACAGTATAAACATATTTATTTAAATCGCTTTCAAGACTTAAATCTACTATATCAGCATCCTTATATTTGTCTTTAAACATATTTATTGCATCTGTATAAGGTACTTTGAAGTCTTGTTCCATTAAACTTTCATCAATTTTGCCATCTTTTAAATCACTATTTGAAGCATTTGCTTCTTTTTTTGTATTGCTATTTTGAGGTGCTTGTCCTGAATTTGAATTTCCACTACATGCAGTTAATAAACCTGCAATAAGTATACTTGCTACTAATAAATATAATTTTTTACACATAAAAATCCTCCTTAAATAATAATTAATTTATTCTATATTATGCCCTTTAAACCCTTCATTTACCCTTTTATATTGCATATTTTCCTTACTTTATTTTAATTATTTTCAAAGCTTTATAATCAAAAGCTAAAAATCTATTTTAATATTACTTATATGAAAATTAACCTAAATAATAAGATATGAGTACAAATTTTTAAATTTCTAATATAATACCTGTTTATAAATCATAATTATTCTTAAAAATAGAAATGTTGAGATAAACTGAGATGAAATTGGATGATACACAAATATCCAAAGTTATACAACTTCTTATTATTTTAAAATACTGAGATAAGATGATTTTCTGTCTATCGTAAAATAATATTTAACTATACGTGTATCGCTCAAAGATGAAATATTTTTAAAATCTATATAATATAATTTATTATACCAGAATTTTAAAATTTAAATCTATAAAATAGTAAAAATTATCATTAATTAAATATGAAAATAAAAAATCTACATAAAATAAAAACAACTAAAAGAGATGCTTTAAATAGCATCCCTTTTATATAATTAAAAACTTAAATTTTATTTAGTTCCCTAACTGTTAAATCCATTTTAGGATAAGGTATTGTAATTCCTTCTTCATCAAATCTAATTTTAACATCTTCTAATAAATCAAGGTAAATTGTCCAATAGTCTTCTGTCTTACACCAAGCCCTAATTGCAAATTTAATGGCATTATCTCCATGTTCTACTACTCCTATAAATGGTTCTGGTTCATTTATTATTAATTTATGTCTATTTACAATTTCTTTTAAGACTCTTCTAACATGTAATATATCATCTTCATATCCTACACTAAAAACTAAATCAACCCTTCTAGTATTTTTTGCAGAATAATTTATCAGACTATCATTTGATACAGAGCCATTTGGTATAAGTATCTGCTTATTATCTGGAGTAGCTAATTGAGTATAAAAAAGTCCTATTTGCTCAACTGTTCCTCCATGACCTGCTGCTTCTATGTAATCTCCTACTTTAAAAGGTCTAATCAAAAGTATAATAAATCCTCCAGCAAAATTTGATAAACTACCTTGCAGCGCTAAACCTATCGCTACCCCTGCTGAAGCTATTACAGCAGCAAAACTAGATAAACTCATCCCCCAGTATTCAAGAACAACTATTATAACAGCAACTTTAAGTACACTTAAAAGAAGAGATTTCAAAAACCTTCTTAAAGTTAAATCGACATCTCTTTTGCCAAGAACTGTCATGACATGGTTTACAATTTTTTTTATTATTTTAAATCCAATTGAAAGTATGAGTAAACCTATTATAAGTTTTACTCCACTTGTAGTTGCCCATTCCAAAAGGCTTTCCATCAAACCACCCATGTCCATTTTATTAATATCTAGATTATTTAAATCTAACTTACTTATATCATCTATTTTTGTTGTATCCATAGAAAAAACTCCTTACTTTATATTTTAGAACCAATATTATAGTTTAAAGTTCTTATTTTTCTATTTAATATGATACAATATCATTTAATCATAGTAAACAAGATTTATATTCCAGTTAGCTCTTTTTTCTAAATCCAAACCTTCTATTATTTGTAGAACTTTATGCTAAGCCACTATGAAAATGCTATTGAGTTTTAAAATCATCATTTTTTACACCAATATGAGATGCTATTATAGTTATAATACTTAATACTATAAATACAATAAATCCTCTTTTATATCCATCAACTGTATTATAGAAATTTATTTGTAAAGATATAGCTATGATTAAATTAATAATACCACTTCCTATAAATTCAAAGGTATTAATAACACTAGTTGCCAATCCAGAATAAATCTCTTTATTTTTATATTTAGCATCATTAAATACTTGTAGATGTGACATGACTATACACCCCATTATAAAAAATGCTACTGGTAAAAACATTATTGGTGGTTTTACTTTAAAAACAATTACAATTATTATCCATATAAATAAGTCTATCATTGCACCATATTTTATTATGTTAAACTTGCTAGACTTTATTTTTGCAAACACAAAATCCATGATTATTGAACCAAATATAAATCCATATGTAAAAAATGATACTATAAACGCAGAAAAACTCTTACTAACTCCATAAACATCCATTATGTATCTTACTCCCCAAAGACTTGTAAATGCACTTGTTAAACCTACAAAAGAAAACATTATTATTGAATTATACCATGTTGACTTATTAATTATAACGGACTTAATCCCTTCAATAATACTAATTTTTTCTGATTCTTCATAAATATCAACATTTACATTAAATCCATATTCTCTTGGTGTATCTCTAACAATAATATACATACAACATCCAATTAAAATACCTATTATACCTATTAATAAAAATGAATTTCTCCAACCAATAAATTCGGACAAAGATACTAGCGGAAAAGTAGCAAGAACTCCTCCCACATTTCCAACAAATGAGAACTTAGCTGTTGCAGAAGCAAACTCCGATTTATCAAACCATCTACCTTGAATTTTTAAGATACAGAGTAATATTACTGATGTTCCTGCTCCTACAACTATACGAGAAAGATATGCTAATTCTATATTTTGTATTAATCCAAATAGTATCGAACCTATACTAGCTGTTATTATTCCAATACTACTAATCTTTCTTGC
The DNA here is from genome assembly GCF_020658495.1 of Clostridioides sp. ES-S-0048-02. Lineage (NCBI taxonomy): Bacteria > Bacillati > Bacillota > Clostridia > Peptostreptococcales > Peptostreptococcaceae > Clostridioides > Clostridioides sp. ES-S-0048-02. The sequence goes on along the minus strand of NZ_JACVWH010000013.1, from coordinate 19,428 downwards.
TCCATATTTATCAATTAATATACCTGCTGGTATTTGCATAAGTGCATATGAGTAAAGGCAAAATGATGCTATATTTGATATTTGTATAGAATTAAACCCTAACTCTTTTGCTAAATTATCTGAGACAACAGCAGTTGACATCCTTAAAAATAAGACTAAAATAAATGAAAATGTAATTATGCCCCAAACACTCCATTTAGTCTTTGTATAACTTTTCATATTTTCTCCCTCAAATCTATGTAATTTTAACTTTTATTACTCTGTTTGTAGACTTTCTATTTACAGTATTTGTTTATAAGAATTTTGTAATTATTTATCAAAATTTTTAATATGCATTTCTATTATACAATACACATACACATTTAACCATATATAAGAATTTATTCCTGTTTATATAATACTTAATTAATTCTTAAAGTAAACAAGAGCCATCTTTTAAAGTAACTCTAAAAGATGGCTCTTTATAAAAATATCTATTCTAAATTTAAATTTCTATCTAGTATATATTTTGTAGCAATAAATAATATTACTAAAATTATAATACTACCAAGTATAGCAAACATAAAATGAGAACTTTGATATAAATGATAAATCATGTTAGTATTTTCTCCTGGTAAAAATCTTTCAATTGTACTACCAACAGTTGATATTATCATATTTATAATTATAAAAGAAACAAATGCAGATACATTTCTATGTTTATTAAACTTTGGTAATTGCCCCATTGAAATTGCTGTATATAGCAATAAAATAAATGAAGTATATGAAATAAGCATTGTTAATAATAGCAAGAACATATCTAAAAAATTTTCAAACCCCAATCTGAAAACATTATTAAAAAAATCTAAAATCTCAGCAAATGCAATTCCAGAAGCACTAAAAAACATTAGTACTGCAAATGTACCTACTGCAACTATAAAACTAAGTACCGCATATATAAGTGCTGTTATACATTTGGATAATATAAGTGAACTAGTACTAACAGGAAGAGTAAACATTAAATAGCCTTCATCTCCCAAAAGATTTTTTCTAAATCTTTGAATTGTAACTACAATAGTTAAAACACCCAGTGCCATAAAAAGACTTGTAAGTACAAGTATTCCTATTCCTTGTATTTGGAATATATCAATCTTCATAAATATTCCATTTAATATAGCCACTACTATTATAGCTATATATAATGGTATAAACGTTCTTCCACTTGCCTTTAACTCATATTTTAATAGTTTTCCTAACATTTGAATTCCTCCCTAAATAATGCATCTATAGATTTACCTTTTTCCTCTCTTATTGATTCAACATCTCCTTGTAGTACTATCTCACCTTTAGATATAAATATTACTTCATCACATATATTTTCTATCTCACTTATTAAATGAGTTGCAATCAGCAAAGTACTATCCTCATAATAGTTTTTTAGTATAGTCTTAAGTATATATGACCTTGCAGCTGGGTCAACACCTCCAATAGGCTCATCTAAAATATATATATTTGCTTTTCTTGACATAACCAGAATAAGTTGTACTTTTTCTTTAGTTCCTTTAGACATTGTTTTTAATTTTTCATCTACATCAATATCTAAACTCTTAATCATTTCATTTGCCCTTCTAACATCAAAATCACTATAAAAATCATAGAAAAATTTAAGTAAATCTGATACTTTCATCCAGTCGTTTAAATAAGTTCTTTCTGGTAGGTATGATACTATTTTCTTTGTTTCTATAGATGGCTTCATTCCATTTATCATAATTTCACCATCATCAGGTTGTAATAATCCATTCATCAATTTAATCATTGTACTTTTGCCACTTCCATTAGGACCTAACAAGCCAACTATTTTTCCTTTTGGTATATTCAATTCAACATTCTTTAAAACCTTTTTAGCTCCATAGCTTTTATTTACACCTTTAAATTCAACTATGTCATTTTGAGAAACATCATTTATATTTTTATCCATTTTATAATTCTCCTTTCAAATTTTCTGTTATAAGTTTTAACATTTCATCTTCGTCATATCCAAGTTTTACTAAAGTCTCTTTTAATGTATTTATTTCAACATTGGCTATTTCCTCTTTCATAGCTTTTATTTTTTCCTTATCATCTGTTACAAATCTTCCTTTTGTTCTTTGGCTATAAACCAATCCTTGTCTTTCCAGTTCTGTTAAAGCTTTTTGCATCGTATTTGGATTAACTTCAGCATCCTCAGCAAGTGCTCTTACTGTTTCTAATTTAGAACCTATTTTTATTTCCCCTGAAACTATTTTTAACTTTAGATGTTCTACTAATTGTATATATATAGGTTTGTTATTATCAAGTTCCCATTCCATATTCATGCCTCCTCATTGTGTTATTATATTATTGTATTAATAACTTAATACAATAATATAATAACACAGCTCATATGTCAACTATTTTTAAATAAAATTATAAATATCTACAAGCTTTTTCATTTAAAGATAGTTTTTATAAAAAATAGCATTTTAAAACCTACTATTAAATCTCAAAATCTTCAGGTCTAAATAGGTATAATACAAGAAATTTCCTTAATCACTATGTTTTTTGATATTTCATTTGGTATTTATTTTTCTCTTGTCTGACTTAGAGATTTACATTCAAGGCTACCAAATTTTATATGAATCTATAAGAATATATGAAGTGAAAAAATAGAATTGTATTTTCAGGTCTCAGTAGCCTTTATTATAATTATGTTCACATGCTATTACTTTTTTATCCTTTTAGCAAATTTTTCCTTAGCAAAATAGTATGACTCTTGTATCATTACTTTTAATTCTTTAAATGTTTTTTCTGAAGGATTTAAGACACACACCCATCCCATCCATGCATAAACAGGATGAGGCATAATTGTATCCAGTTTTGTAAAATCAAAATCCATTTTCACAATTTGCCCAGCATATGGTCGTTTTGGGATATTATCAAACCTTTTAATAAATGTTTCCTTTTTCAAGCATACATTTACACGATAAACATTACTTCGGTTTAGTGATGAACTTTTGTCATTTTCACCATCTTTTTCTTTGATAGTAAGAACATATACTCCTTTCTTTAAAATACCATTAGGATTATAAAATATCCCTCTTTCCCCCCAATTTTCTGTTAAAACAACATCATCTAAATTTGATACACAGTAATTGAATATATCGTCAGCTTTCATATTAAATATCCATCCTTTCTACAATATTTATATTGCTTTCAACACGATAATATCCTATCATATAATAGTGACAATAATTGTCACTATTGTAAAAAAAGGAGTAGAAAAATGTCAAAGGCTGAGCGCTTAATTGAATTGATGATAACTATAAATGCAAAAAGAAATTTTACTCTAAGAGAATTGGCTGAAGAATTTTGTGTATCAAAACGAACAATACTTAGGGATTTACAAGCTTTAGAAAGCATGGGATTCCCTCTATATTCAAAAACAGGAGCAACAGGTGGTTATCATATGTTAAAAGAACGTATACTACCACCAATTACCTTTTCAGAAAGTGAAGCAAAAGCAATATTTTTTGCCTATCAATCGTTAGCTTTTTATCGTGATTTGCCATTTGAACAAGAGAGAGTCTCTGTATTAAAAAAGTTTTTAAATTGTCTACCAGCAGATGTACAACATAATATTACTCAAATACAAAATAAAATTGTATTCTGGACACCAGATAGACATTGCTCTTCTCCCTTGCTAAAAGAACTATTTAACATAATTACAAATAATTCTGCTCTTACAGTTCAATATTCATCAAATAAAAACCAAAGTATCAGAACTATTATACCTGTTGGTTTATATGCAATGAATGGTCTTTGGTACTGTCCAGCGTATTGCTTAAAGTCAAAATCTATCCGTGAATTTCGTGTAGACAGAATTGAAAAGATTGTAAGTATAGAAAATATAACAAGTTCAAAATACAGTATTCCAAATTCAATACATGAATATCTTGAAAATTTAAAAGTTGCTAAAGATTATCATATTAAAATTCAACTAACAGATATAGGAGTAAAACGCTGTGAGACAGAATTTCTATTAGCAAAAGGATTGACTGTTTTTCCTAATGGCGGTTACATAGATATGTATGTCTCAAAAACAACACTAAACTGGGTAGCTGAATACTTCTTGTCATTTGGAAAAGAGGCCACAGTACTAGAACCAATTGAGCTTAAAACATTGATAAAATCAAAAGTTCAGGAGTTATACAATCATTACTGCAAAATAAACACTGAAGTGTAATGTCAATGGATGCTATCAATATATACTACATTCTAGTGTTTTGTCTAATCTATATGAGATAAGACTATATTTATATTTGTTAATGTTTACATATTTTAATAAATAGATGTATAAAAATCCACATAAAAAAATGAACACTAGCTTAGAGTTCATTTTTAATATAACTTATTCATTTTTTATAAAGTAAACTGATTATTCTTTTGCTGAAGTGTATGCAATCAATTTTTCAAATTCTTCAATTGGCATTGGTTTTCCAAATAGATATCCTTGTGCCATATCACATTTGACTTCCTTCAATAGTTTAAACTGTGCTTCTGTCTCTACACCTTCAGATATTACTTTCATCCCCAATTCCTTTGCCATCTCTACAACTTTAGTAACAATTATTTTACTTCTCTTACTATTATATGTTTCCATGATAAATTTTTGGTCAAGTTTTAAAATATCCATAGGAATTTCTTTTAACATATTTAATGATGAATACCCTGAACCAAAATCATCCATAGATATTAAAAAACCTATCTCTTTTAAACTATTCATTATATCAATTAAAATATCAAAATTATCAAATATAATACTCTCAGTTAATTCAAGTTCTATATATTTTGCAGGTATATTGTACTTGTCAATTATAATTTTATAGGTTTCTATAAAATTATTACAATATAAATGTATTCTTGATACATTAACTGAAATAGTTAATGGGTTTATACCTGTGTCAATCCATTTTCTAAGTTGTATACAAACTTCTTCTAGTACATATAAATCTAAATTTATTATAAAACCATTTTTCTCAAAAAATGGTATAAACTCATTTGGAGGAATTAATCCCTTATCACGACTTTTCCATCGTACAAGTGCTTCCGAACCTTGTATTTCTCCTGTATTTAGTTCTATTTTAGGTTGCAAGTATACTATGAACTCTTTATTTTCTAAGCTTGAGAACATTGTATTTTCCATCTCTTTTTCTTTTATTTCTTGATCATGAATCTTGTTGTCATAAAATGCATATGAACTTTTATGTCCTCCCTTTGCCATTTTATGAGGTATATTAGCTCTATCTATTATTGGGTTGATATCTTTATCTTCTGGAAGTATAAAGTATATTCCACAACTTAAAACTAATTTATATTTTTCTTCCTGATTATTATTAAATAAATCCAATTCTTTAAATATAGATTCTAATCTATTTATTATATCTTCTTCTTCTCTATATTTCATGATTATTGTGAAATTATCAGCAGATATCCTTGCAAATATTTCTTCTTCAAATATATTATGTTTAATAATATTTGTTAAACTACATAAAATTTTATTTCCCACTTCATATCCAAACAAATCATTTATATACTTAAATTTATCAATATCTATATATAATAACGCATATTTCTCTTGAGTGTTTTTGCTTAATATTTTTTTAGCATCAATTACAAATTTATCCATAGTACTTGCTCCTGTAAGACCATCTGTATATACTATCTTTTGCAATTTAACTCTTAAACTTAATTTATCATATATTATATAAAAAATAAGTACTAGACATATTATCGTCATAATAAATATTATCTGCGATGCATAGTAGCTAATAAATTGTTTATTAAATAAGCTGAATTCAAGGTTATTTATGGAGTTATTTTTATAAAGCTTATGTAAAGAATAGACTGGTGTTGTATATTTAACTTGTAAAATTATACAAATAAATAAAAAAACCATTAATTTTTTTTGTAATTTCCTCATAAAAATTTCCTCCCATTAAAGCACCTCTATTTGATTATAAACCACTAGCAAATAAACACATTCCAAAAGTTTCCATTTCTTGTAAAATAGATAGTTTTTATTAAAAATTAATATAATTATAATATAAAAATAAAATTTTTCAGAAAATTCATAGAAAGATATAGGCTTTTCATCAATAATTATATGCCAAAATAATCCAATTTATTTTCTATTATACCGATATGAAATGTATAAATCAATAGGAAAGACAACTAATATAACATATTCTATATATATAGTATAGCAAAATTTTACAAATTTTAAAATAAATATAAACTATCCATTTTACAAGAAATGACTACTTTTTATTAAAACACAGTATTTCCAATACATTCACCTTTAAAATTCTATTATGTTTTTCTTCTTCTATTCATTTCAACAAATCAACACTTAATTTTCATAATTAACTAAATTGAATAATATTTAATATAAATTTTTTAATATGCCACTTTCACCTAATTTTTTAAAGTCATTTTTTAAATATAAACTCTTTATAAATTCATTTATATAATTAAAATATTATATAAATGAATTTATAAAGAGTTTATATAATGAATAAATAAATAAAATAACACTAAAGTATATATAAATAAAGCAATACTTATATATTTTAGTGTTATTTATTATCTCAATATATTTAAGAAATTTATATTTAATTTTTTAAATCTTTTCTGTATAAAAATCTCATCCCTAATATAACTAATATAAAGCTTATTACAAGAACTAAAGCAAATTTAAATATATTTAAATTTGAAAAATCAACCTCAATAAACTTATATAAGTTAGCTATATTTCCTGTTGCATAATGGCTTACTATAACCGCTACACTATTATTTAAGAAATGTAATAACATTGATACAAATATAGAGCCAGACTTATATACACTGTATGCAAATATGATTCCTAATATTGATGTTGGAATTATTCTTATAAAATCCATATGCATAATACCAAACAATACTCCACTACATATTATTGCTAACTTTACAGACTTAACTCCATTTTTGGATTTACTAAATGCAGAAAATATAAAACCTCTAAAAAATATTTCTTCACATATAGCTGGCAATAATCCTATTATCAATAAATTCAATAGAAATTTATCCTTCATAAAAAGAGATTTATTTAAACTCTCAGCCACTTCCATATTTTGAGGAAATAAAAATAAAATTAACTGAGTTATAATCATAATAATTATGTATCCTCCAACCCAAAGAACAACGCCTCCTAAGAGATGTTTTAATGTTGGAATCTTTATACTAAATACTTCTCTAAAATCAGCTTTGATATAATATGCAAATATTAGTGGTAAAGCAATTATCATAACTTGCGTCATTACAATACCTGCTGTTCCAAATTTAATTTGAACCAAAGAACCAACATAAATTAAAAGAACTAATCCTACTGCATACAAAATAATACCATCACTCACAGTTGGTATAGACCCTTTTTTTATATTGCATCTTTTCTCCAAGAAAGAAAAACTCTTACTATTTCCAAAAAGTATTTCTTCAGAATTAAACATTTTAGACAGAAGTATAATTGCCAATATTACAAAAGCTATATTTGATGTTAAAACTAGTGCTATCAGATTTAAATCACTTTTAAAAGACAATACACTTTTTATAAGTAATGATATGTTTACCACAGGTATTACAGCTGTTACTCTATCCAATACTATATTGGGTATCATAGAAACATAAGATGGTATCATAATAACCAACATAAGAGGAGTTATATAGTTTTGAGCATCTTTAAAACTTTTTGCTAGTGAACATACACACATACTTATTGCTGCAACTACCATTGAAAACAGACATACACATATTAAAGTAGTAATAACTGGTAAAACTAAATCTCCATAATTAAAATTTCCAAAACCAAACTGGCTACTAAGACCACCACTAACTAAAATAAATGCCATCGTTAATCCTATAGATAAAATATTTAAAATTGCTGTTACTATTGCACTAAGGGAAACCGCCATATATTTTCCCATTACTAATTCTAAATTCGATATTGGGAGTGTAAATAAAGTTTCTAGTGTACCTCTTTCCTTTTCTCCAGCCATAACATCTATTGCTGGATATATTGAACCAAGCAAAACTCCTATTATTAATATAAATGGTAATATCTGACCTAAAAAGTAACCTGCTACTTCTTCTGTTTTTGCAATATCTATAGTATTGTATGTTATAGGTTCCAATGTACTCTGTACATCTAATCCTTTTTCAGCTAAAGTATTTTCTACAGTAAGTCTCTTGTATTTATCTAAAACAGTTTCAATTCTTTTTACAGAGTTAGAAGAATTTTCCTGAGATGAATTCATATATATTTTATAACTTGTAGCTGATTGCTTTTCTTCTATTTTTATGTAGGCATCAATTTTATTTTCTTCTAAAGACTTCTTATAATTATCAACACTTAATATTTTTATCTTGCCTTTATCATTTGTAGTATCTTTATTGTTCCCAGTGTCTTCCTCTAAATTATTCTCCTTTTCAATCATTGATACAAGCACTTTATTGGGTGTACTATCAAAAGCTATATTAATATCTTTACTATTCATACTATTTGCGGACATATTCATTACCTGAATCATCAACAACATAAGCAAAGGATATAAAAGAAGTGGTATAACAATCATCATAAATAAAGTCTTTTTGTCTCTTAGTATGTCTAACATTTCTTTTTTGAATATGTATTTTACAATTTTACTTCTCATCTAAACCTCCTCCATTCTAGCAAGATTTATAAACACATCTCTCAAGTTATTTACTCCTGATTCTTCTTTTAAACTTTCTGGAGTCCCTGATGCAATTATTTTTCCATTATGAATCATTAAAATCTTATCACATAAAATTTCTGCTTCTTCCATATAATGAGTTGAATAAAGTACAGTTTTTCCTATTAACTTTTCATTTTTCATAAAGTCTATTATAGATGCACTACTCAAAACATCAAGACCTAATGTCGGCTCATCAAAAATATATACTTTTGGGGAATGTATTAAGCAACGAGCTATAGATGTTCGCTGTGTCTGACCAGTTGATAGATTTTCAATTCTGTTGTCTATAAACTCATTCATATCCATTACTTTTACAACATTTTTAATTGATTCTTCTATTTCTTCTTTTGTCATTTCATATAAACTTCCAAAAGTTGTTAAAAGTTCTCTAGGAGAAAGTCTCCCATACAGCTTTGTATTTCCAGATAGATATCCTATTTCTTTTTTTGCTGAATTTCTATCTATTGAATAATCATATCCAGAAACACTTATATTTCCTGATGTTGGTGTTAATATTCCTCCTAACATTCTAAGTAATGTTGTTTTTCCAGCACCATTTGGTCCTAATATTCCAACTATCTCACCTTCTTCAACACTAAAAGAAACATTATTTACAGCAAGAAAGTCTTCTTTTTTAGTTTTAATCTTCTTTAATTTTTTTATCGAACTTTTACTTTTATCATCTTTTACAACCCTTGTAAAAGATTTACATAATTTATCTACCTCTATCATTTACCAACTTGCTCCTTTCTTATTTATAGATATATTTATATAAATATAACATATAAACCTTTTTTATATACTGTTTTTTATTTTAAAATATATTATTTATAAAAACACATATATTTACATGACAAATTATTACTTTTTATTCTTTTATAATATATATATTAACTAATGGATATAAAATAACATATGAATTTTTAAAGTATTAATAAATATTATCAATAAAAAAAAGTGTCTCTAATCTTTTAAACATTCTTTCAGACACTTTTTTCTAATTTCTCTTTTATTTTATTATCTAACTTTTTTGCCAAGTTTAAATACTGATAAAACATCTGACATTACATCTATATTATCTATAGGATTTCCATTTACCACTATCACATCTGCTTTCTTTCCTTTTTCTAGAGTTCCATAATTTTTATCAATTCTTAAAAGTTCAGATGCAGTTTTTGTAGCTGCTACTATTACATCCATGTTATCCATACCATAATCTGACATTAATTTCATTTCATAATACGTCTTTCCATGTTCATTATAAGAAGTTCCTGCGTCAGAACCAACTGCAATTTTAATTCCTTTTTTATACGCTTTTAAGAATGATTCCTTATGAGGAATAGCAACAATTTCGCACTTTCTAAGAGTAGCCTCAGTTATTCCACTTTCTTTTCCTGCATTTAAAATAAAATATGGTGCAGCAACTGTTGGAACTAGATATGTTCCTTTTTCAAGCATCAAATCAATTATTTCATCATCTAAATAAACACCATGCTCTATAGAAGTAATACCTGCAAGAACTGCATTTTTTATACCAGTTCTTCCTTGTGCATGTGTAGCAGTTATTTTACCTGCTTTTATAGCTTCATCTACAGCAGCCTTCATTTCCTCTAAAGTCAACTGTGGTGAACCTGGCTCAACACCATCAGTTGTTACACCTCCAGTAGCCATTATCTTTACACAATCTACTCCATTTTTTAAAACTGTTCTAGCTGATTTTCTACATTCATCTACTCCATCACTTTCAATACCAAAATAGTATCCATGTCCTCCTGTCATACATATAACTGGACCTGAAGTAACTATACCAGGACCATCTATAGATCCTTTGTCTATAAGATTTTTAAGTTGTACATCCACATATTTCGGACAACCTAGACTTCTAATATATGTTACTCCTGAATCTAAATATGCATCAAGTTGTTTTATTGTATTTACTACAAGCTCTACATCAGATACATTCTCATAATAAACTTTTGGATTTCCTACTGGTTCCATTGTCAAATGCACATGACAATTCATAATTCCTGGCATAACAGTTTTATCTAGGTAATCATACACCTCATATCCACTTAAATCTTCTCTTATATCTTCAATTTCAAGTATAGTATCTCCATCAATAATTATACCTTTATTCTCCATAATACTATTTCCTGTTCCATCAATTAAATTTCCTGCTTTTATATACTTTTTACTCATTTTTAAATTATCCCCCTCTTCAAGTATAATGTATTATTTATTTATTATTTTTAATATTCTAATAATTAATTCTACCACTATATTACTATCATTTCAAATTTAAGTGAATTAAATATCGGATTAAACTAGAATATATTATAATATTAGAATATTTATAATATGTAAAAGATATTAATCAAATTGCTTTTATATCAATGCTAAAATAAGACAAGATAATCAAAATGTATATAATTATCTTGTTTTATTTTTATCTATTCATTTTTATATTTTACATGAAAAAATATCTAAATTTAAAGTTATTTGATTAATACTATTATTTAATTTGCTACAAAGAATAACTTATCTTGTAAACTTACATCTCCATTTATCAATTCAGCTTCATATACTGTTTTTTTAAGATTCATATCAAATACTTGAAATTTTATTGGCTTGGTTCCAACTATATCAGAAGTAACTCCACTTCCTTTTTTCTCTCCTGAAATAGTTTCCTTTACACTTGAAATAGAGTATATTTTATCGTCTAATAACTTAACTTTCCTAACACCAGATAGTGCTTCATCATAATCTACTTTTAAATTAAGCCTTTCATAATCTTCTAGTTTAATTTCATTAGAATCAACACTATAAACAAGATTAATTATAAAACGACTCTTATCTGTAACTATAATATTTAGTTTGTTATCTTTAACGATATAGTCTAACTTTGTTTTACTCAATAAGCCCATTTCCCCTTGGTCAGCATTTTTTTCTTTATTTAAATTATCCATAAACTTGTTACTTTTATCGAAAGAATTCTCTTCTATATCATACACAATGAAATCTGAATAATTATCATGCCCTTCAATGTCACCATTTATCTCTTTGTTGTTTAACCTCTCTAAATAAAGTTTACTTCCAATAGAAAATTTAATCTCATTAATATTTTGTTGGTATTTACTTTGTGAGTCTAAATTAAATCTATTTAATAATTTATAGGATTTATTTTTTATATCTACCTTTAATATACAAATATTATTGACTGTAACACCTGAAACATTTGTTTCACTAATCACCATATATAAATTTCCTCTATATATTTTGTTAAAAATAGTTTGCCAACTATTTTCTTTAAAATCAGATTTTTTTAAATCAATATCAAAATTTTCTTCTAAGCCACTTTTCAAATTTTTATTTGAAACTTTTATATAATCATTTAAATGGTTTCTTTCCTGTACTGAATTAGACTTAGTAGAAGTATATGCTACCCCTATATTCAAATCATCTTTATATATAAATTCGATTCCTTTACCATCAATAAAATCGCTGTATTTCTTATCAATATGCAAATAATCATTTCCAATTTTAGTTTTAGGATTTATATCATTTCTTGTCCCATTTTTACTTATGGTTACTTCTTCATAAGTATATCTACTTATATTCGGTGTATATACTAAACTAACTCTTCCTATATCCTTTAGATTACCATTTAAAGTTCTTATAGATAATTTATTTTTACTAAGACAACTCAATATCAAAGTCATAATAATCATTGATAAACATACTGTTATAAAACATATTGTATATTTTCCTAATTTCTTTTCTCTCATATATACACCTCCTAAAAGTCAATTTTATTATTTAAAAGTTTATTAGACATAAAACTACATACAAATATGCTCACACTTGAATATACTACAGTAAATACATTACTATATTCATAAGGTATAATAAACTCTACAAGAATTATAAATATTAGAATTTCTATAACTAAAAATAGAAAACTCATTAAAGCTCTCATTTTATACACAGATTTATTTATAAGAATTGATGTGAATACTACACATATAACTCCTATTAGTAAAAATACATATTCTACTAATAAGTTCTCAAAGCTGTATGGAAGTAAAATATTTAATTTATATATTGTTTCTTGTACAAAATTATAGTTTGCAATACTACCAAGCATATAATTAGGTAGTATTTTACTTGCAATAAATAAAGTTATTGTAAATAATATAGTGTAGCTATACACTAGAAACAATACATTTAATAATTTAGATATATAAATATTAATTTTATTCTTGGGAAGCATCACAAGTGTATATATGGATTTGCTTTTCATGTCAAAATCTCTATACCAAATAAAAAAAGCATAACAAATACACACAAATATCCCAAATAAAAAACATGATTGTATAGAACCCATTATGTTTCCAAAACTTGAAAACCCCATGACACTTGCTGTTTCTATTGTCTTTCCTACTTTTGATAACTGCTCAGTTTTTACTGCATTTTCTATTATATAGTTATAATCATTTAAATTTTTCACTAGATTTAAAAATACAATAGAACAAAAACAACTTATTATAAATATATAATTTTTTATGTTTCTTTTTAAATCAAACTCAAATAACTTCATTAAATCCCTCATCAATTCACCTACTTTATTTCAAATTCTAAACTGCTATTTGAACTATTAAACTGTAATTCTCCCTTATACACTATTTCTTTCGAATTTTTATTTATTATATATAGAATAGTCTTATTGTCCCAGGGTAGTACGGAATTTGTTTTTGATGTACATACAATGATTTTATTTGAATCAATTTCAATGTTTCTGATGCTTCTTTCTTCTTTTTCATCCAAAACATATTTATCTTCAACTAAACTGCCATCTAGTATGTTATAAGTTATTAAATTTACCTCTTTACTTTTATTGGAATTATCTCTTTCTGACATTATCATATATAATTTACTATCTTTTAGCTTTGCTTTTTCCAAAGACATTCTATTATAACTTTTTAATTCTATTATTTTATCTTTATTCTCTTTAACATTATACTCAAGTAAATTGAGCTTAGAATCAACATCATCCCATGTATTTGCATTTATCGCTTCTATCAAAATATACATTTTATCTCCATCTTTACTAGAATAACTTACATCAATACTCTGTATGTTGTTGTATTTTTCAAAAAGATACTTGCTTATATTTATACTTTTTATCGTCTCTATTTTTTTACTTTTAGTATTAATCTTTATTATATCTATAGTATTCAAATCTTCTTCATTTTTTTCTGATGACTCATTTGGAGCATAAAGCACAGACACATATAAATCTTTTTTGTATCTTTTTGATGATAGCACTTTTACATGATACTCATCGATATCTTTATCTACTTTATATTTAGTTCTTATAAAATTATCCATATCTAGTTTTTCATATTCAACTTTTTTATCACTTCCTTCTGAAATAAATACACCTTTTTCTAGGTCTTCTTTTTTCTCATCTATAACAAAATTTATCCCTTTTGAACTAGATTTAGAATCATCACTTATTTCAAAACCAACATGAGCTATTGAATCCAAACCACTAGAGACATCGATTAGGTTATTCGTGTTCTCACTCTCTTTTATTGATTTTAATAATTCTGTTTTTTTAGTTTTATTGCTTCCATTTATTATATATCTTGAATTTATATATCCATTAAAATCATATCCAAAATATATGTTTATATAACCCAATTCATCTTGGTCACCTTTTATCGTTTTTATACTTAAATTGTTTTCATTGTTCAATAGGTCTATACTAAAATATATTGCCACTGCTAAAAATATAATAAGTATAGATATTTTAGATTTTAATTTCATGTCACACCTCCTAAATAGACAATTTCTTATTTATTAAGAAATAAGAGATTCCATTTAAAATAAACATTATAACTATAAAACTTAATACATGGTTACCTAAGGAATTAAGTTGTGTTCCAACAAATCCATAATACTTTCTAAACAAACTAATTATATTTATATATACTGTTGAAAAATATAACCCTGCCAAAATTATCAAGGTAATTAAAATCACATAAAATTTACCTCTGTAAGAAAATGTGAATAATATACAACTATTCAAAAAAGAAATAGCTACAAACAGTAAAAATACATAAATTGTTATGAAATAAATAAAATCGATTGGAATACTTTTTAAATTTAAATAATATAAATCCTGAGCAAAGGACATATTAACTATTGGAACATTTCTAAAAACAAAATTAAATATGTGTTTACATATAAATAATGTTGCTATCTGACTTATCAAAAAACCATATACCATTGTTATCAAAGTAATTGACTTAGATATACAAAGTTTAAATTTATTCTGAGGTAACATCATTAAAGTATAAATACTTTGATTTTTAGAAAAGAAATCTCTTTTCCACATAAAAATATAGTATGTAAACATTCCCAATATTCCATACAGTAAAATTGTTTGGATACATCTAAGATTGCCAATGATACCTATTCCATAAAATACACCTCCAAAATCCTCTATTGCTAAGTTTATAATAAATTTAGAGTTCTTAAATTTAATAATTTCAAATAAATTTAAGCCCAATGTAATTAAAGATAAAAAAGATATATAGGCTATATAAAACCTCTTATTTCTCCTTAAATCTACATTTATTAGACATAGAAGCTTATTCATTCTTATATACCTCCCTCATTTTATCTAATATAGACTTACCTTCTCTTTCTCTCAAATCTTCTGCATTAAATGATGTTATTACTTTACCTTCATCAAGAATTATAACTTCATCAACTAGACTTTCTATTTCTACTATCTCATGAGTGGTTATAATAATAGCTTGATTTTCTTTCATATACTGTGCTATTACTCCTATAAATTCTTCTCTTTTAAACAAGTCAATCCCTGTGAATGGTTCATCAAGTAATATATAGTCTGGGTCTTGACAAAATCCAAGAATTAATTTTACTCTTGCAATATTTCCTTTAGATAAATTGTCAATTAATTCATTTTCATTCAGTTTAAATATATCCATCATTTCTTTTGATTTTTCTTTATTCCATCTTGGATAAAAAATTTCCATAAATTCAAATGACTCTTTTATTGTTGTATTACTAAAGTGAGATTCTACATCTGGAACAAATGCAAGTTTATTATATATGTTTTTATTCATTTTTTCTCCATCTATTAAAATCTCTCCACTATCAATTTTTATAAGCCCTGCTATTGCTTTTAAAATTGTTGACTTACCAACACCATTTATCCCAAGTAAAGCTGTTATTTTTCCTTTTTCAATACTAAAGCTTACATTCTTTAAAGCATCTATTTTCTTTACTTTTAGTCCTTGCATTCTTTTATATGTTTTGCTTACATTTTTAATTTCTATCATATTAGTATCCTCCATATTTAATATGCTTGTACAATTAACCTTATAAGTTAAGTGTTTATATTTATTAAAAAACTAATATCTATCTTCTATTATCTTTAAAACTTCTTCTTTAGTAACATTTATTGCCTTCATATCTTCTATAAATACAACTAAAGATTCATTTATTAACTCTAGTTTTAAATTTTTTAATATATTTTCATCAACTGTCACGCTACTCTGATAGTTTTTAAAAGTATTTATTATATTCATATCACCCATCTCCTTATATGCCCTTTGAACAGTATTTAAATTTACTTTTAAATTAAGTGCCATTTCTCTTCTTGATGGTATTGTTTCTCCTGGTTTTAATTCTCCTGTTACTATTTGTCTCTTTATATGCTTTATTATTTGCAAATAAATTGGAGATGTATTATCTAATTCAAAATTCATACTTCCTCCTATTCTAGTGTATTAATACGATAATACACTTTTTCTAAAAAAATACACTTCTACTTTAAATTTTATTTTATATTTCGTTAAGTGTATTATACGATTAATACACTTAATTTGTAAATACTTTTTAATAAATTATTTGATTTTAATTTATTAAATCATTGAAATCAAAATTCAAATAATAAGTTTACAAAATTGAGCATCAAATGAGAGGATATATATTTTATGTTATGTTAGACTTGAAAACAAACAAGGTAAGGTTATATCATCAATGAATCAAAAATCTTATATTGTACTAATACTTAATGGGTTAATTAAACCATTATAAACATACCTAAGGAGGAAAACAAATGAATTATAAAATTGAAATTAAAAACATCGAATCAGTCACAGCAGCTACTATGAGTTACAATGGACCCATGACTGAAGCAACAAAATATTTTCCAAATGTATTTAAATCTATAAAAGGAAAATCAAATGGTGCACCATTCTTTTGCTACCATAATGTTGACCAAGAAACTGGCATAGGAAAAATGGAGTTATGTGTACCAACTTCTGAAACTCCAAATCGTATGGGTGTAACAATAAAAGAGTTTCCTAAAACAAAAGCTTTGTTTTTTACCCACATTGGTTCATATAACAATTTGCCGAAAACATATGAAATGATATTTAAATATATTCATGAAAATAATCTAACAATAAAAACTCCTTGGAGAGAAGTATTTATTAAAGGACCAGGTATGCTAATAAAAGGTAATCCAGATAAATATATTACAGAAATCATATTTCCACTTAAAGAGGAGGAATAATACATGTTGGCAATCGAAATCAACAATTTAGTAAAACAATATAAAAATGGTGTAAGAGCTTTAAATGGTCTAAGTTTTAGTGTAAAGACTGGAGAAATATTTTCTTTACTTGGTCCAAATGGTGCTGGTAAATCTTCGCTTATCAATATTTTGACCACTTTTTATAAGCCTACAGCGGGTAATGTAACGATGCTTGGAAAAGACTTAATAAATAATCCATCTTGGATACGCACTCAAATTGCTTGTGTAGCACAACAAGTATCTATTGATGAACACCTGTCTCTCATGGAAAACATGATATTCCAAAGCAAAATGTATAAAGTGGAACCACAAGTTGCAAAAGAAAGAATAAACTCTTTAATTGAAAAATTTGAGTTAACTAGTTACTTAAAGTATCCTACTTCATCTTATTCTGGTGGAGTAAAACGTAGATTAGATATAGCTATGAATATGGTGTCGTCTCCTAAGATTCTGTTTTTAGATGAACCTACTGTTGGTATGGATGTAGATTCAAGAAAAGCTATGTGGGATATGCTACTAAAAATTAGAGATGAATATGGTACAACTATTTTTCTAACTACTCATTATCTTGAAGAAGCTGAACAGCTAAGTGATAATATCTGTATTATGAAAAATGGAAAAGATTTGGCACAAGGAACACCATCTAGTTTACGTAATTATATTAAGCAAAATATACTTCGTATCGCATTTCATGATATTGAAGATATAAAAAAATATAAGAATGATATTAAAAATGCTTGCTTAGTTAAATTTATGAATATACATGAAAATTCTCTTTTCATAAGTGTAAAAGAAAGTAGAACTTCACTTACTTTAATAAATAAATTTCTTTTAGAGCATAATATAAAGTTTGATGCGATAGAAATTGTAGAGCCAAGTCTTGAAGATGTTTTTTTAGCATTAACAAGTTCTAATAAAGATTTAAAGGAGGAATGGAAATGTTAAATATCTTATGGCGTAATATGAAATGGCGTTTTAAAAATCCAATTTCATTTGTAGTTACTATATTACAACCTCTTCTTTGGCTTATACTTTATAGCTCTGTCGCAAACCAAACTATGAGTGATATGAATGTCGATAATTATACAGCTTTTATACTTCCAGGTATAATTGTATTGGTTATCTTTTCATCATGTAGTAGTGGTGGTATCATCAATTTTATAATGAAAAATAGCGGGAGTTTTTATAGAGTTTTAATTGCACCTATTAGTCGATATTCCATTGTCTTTGGTCAGTTACTAGAAGCTATCCTAGTGTCTTTTATTGAAGTAGCAATTTTATGCATAGTAAGCATATTCTTTTCAGTAAAAATAGCATCTGGTATTGGTGGAATTGCTATAATGATAGTATTGATATTTATGACAGCCTTTTTTTTATCAAGCCTAGCTTATGCTATAAGTCTATTATTACCAAATGAAATAATTTATGAAACAATTATGACTGCCATTGTACTTCCTATTTTCTTTTTAAGCTCTGCTCTCTTCCCTGTTGAAGATTTATCTGGAGGATTAAAAATAGCAGTTATGCTCAATCCATTTACCCATGTTATTAATACTTTACGTAGTCTAATATTTGGTGAAACCATTCTAGTTGGAGATATACTACCTGTTATAGTGTTATTTTTAATATTGTGTTGTGGAAGTTTCGCACTTGCTATGTGGAGACTGAAAAAAGAAATGGTAAGTTAATTTTTGAAGATAATGTGTGTAGATTTGTAAAAAACTAATCTATTATATATACACTAAAAAAGTGGTGTTCCAAAATGATTAATTAAAATCATTTTGAGACACCACCTTTATAATTCATGCTACTTAAGTGTATATTTATAAATTTATACAAGAAACTATAAACTAAAGTACTTATAGGTAATGTAAAATAATTTGTGCTTCAAGGTTAATAAAAATCTTCTTTATGGCAATGATTTAAATATAATCAAATGTCGTAAAGGAGATTTTTTATGAATACTTTAAGAAAACAATTAGTCAAAGA
>NZ_JACVWH010000012.1:0-113362 GCF_020658495.1 Clostridioides sp. ES-S-0048-02 | reverse complement strand
TAGCTACCATCAGCAGACATATCGGGAAAATCTAAGATTTTGTAAGTTATATAAACCCCCAGTGCCATGATTGATAAAATTAAACTTTGCGTCATTACAGATATAATACCTGACATAAATAAAACACCCCTTTGAAAATATTTTAAAATAATTTTTTAAATATAATTGAAAATTAAATTTTGGATATAAAAAAACCACACAGTACGTATAACTGTATGGCAAAAACACGAATGAGCCACACAGTATAATCCATGTGGCTCTCTATAATATGATGATAAAATAAAAACTTTAACAACAATCACTATAGCCAACATAGATACAATCCTTAAAAATGGTAATCCTAAGGGGTCTGTATCTATGTTATGACAATTTGTCTTAACTTAGCTACAAACCCTAACTAAATTGGCTACTAAAAAATCGTACTTGTTTGTTTAATAAAGTCTTCATATTTACCTCTCCTTTTAATTTAATAATTTTGAAAATTTTGTTTTATATTTTGTATAGTAATTAGTTTAATACAGTAAAAAATAAAAGTCAACAATAAATTTTGAAAAATTATTAAATTGTCAGAAAATTGAGTTCGAATAAAAAAAGTTTTATGTATAGGATTGGGTAGTTTTCTTAAATTTTAATTTATAAATAAAAATTAAAATTCATTTGGATTTTAGAAACAAATTGAGCAAAAGGTAAACTTTTTATAGAATTAATGAAAATAGATTTTGAAGTAATATAATGACCAAAATTATATGATATAATAAATTGAATGATTATTTCAATTCAGAATTTTTATTATTTTTTTAATTATTTTTAGGAATCTTATTTTTGATGTTTTTATTCAAGATGTTTACAAGATTAAAAAGACTTCAGTAGATATTTATATGTTTTTATTTAAATATTTTAGGAAGTATTTAATTTTATAGGAGTGATGATATGTGTTGATAGGTACAGCGAATTTAAGTAGAAGTGTTGATAATGCATGCGTAGAAGAATTGGGAATTCCAATGATTGTATTGATGGAAAATGCAGTAATATCTGCAATGAGAAACATGGATATAGATATATATAATGATTATACAATTGTATGTGGTGTTGGAAATAATGGTGGAGATGGTCTTGGAATAGCAAGACATTTAAAGCTAAAAGAAAAAAATGTAAATGTCTTTTTAATTGGTAATATCAAGAAACTAAGTGAATGTTCTAAAATCAATTATAATATACTTTTAAATATGGGGATCAATATTATAAATATTGATAAAAATGATTTAAGCGAGGAATATAATGACTATATAAATAAAAATAAAGTAGATAAAATTATTGAAACAGAAAAACAGAGTATAATTAAAAATAAAAATTTAACAATGTTTAAGGAAGCAGTATCTAAAAGTGATGTTGTAATAGATGCAATATTTGGAACAGGACTAAAGAGAGAAATAACTGGTATTTTTAAAGAAGTAATTGATATAGTAAATGATAACAGCAAAAATACATATTCTATAGATATACCATCTGGTATAGATAGTGACAAAGGAAGTATACTTGGAATTTGTATTAAAGCAAAAAAAACAATTAGTTTTGAGTTTTATAAAAGAGGTTTTTTAAATTATGATGTAAACTCACTTATTGGTGATGTAATTGTAGAAAAAATAGGTATTCCAGATTTTATTACAAGAAAATACCATAATGATGAATTCATAACTGATGAGAGTTTTGTAAAAAATAATATTAGAAGAAGAGATAAGAATGGATTTAAAAGTGATTTTGGAAAAGTATCTATAGTTGCAGGCTCAAAAGGATTTTATGGGGCTAGTTTCATAGCAACTGAATCTGCTGTTAAAAGTGGAAGTGGTCTTGTAACTTTGATTAGTAGTAAAGATGTACAAGAAAAAGTATCTATTAGACTCACTGAAGCAATGACTGTAAATTTTGAAGAAGAGAGAGTTGATAAACTATTGAGCTCTAGCAATGCAATTGGTTTTGGTCCAGGAATGGGAGATAATCACAAAACTTTTGAGAGATTACTTAGAGTAGTAGAAAACTCTAGTTGTCCAATAATATTGGATGCAGATGGATTAAATGTTATGAAGGATAGATGCTATAAGTTTTTAGAGTGGAAAAATAAGTTTGTAATTACTCCACATCTGGGAGAAATGGCCAGGTTGACAGGTGACTCAATTGGGTATATAAGAGAACATAGAGTAGATGTGGCAAAAGAATTTGCTCAAAAATACAATGTAGTTGTCCTTTTAAAAGGATATCAAACTATCATAACAGATGGTAAAGAAACATATATAAATCCTACAGGAAATAGTTGTATGGCAACTGGTGGAATGGGAGACTGTTTACTTGGTATGATTACTTCTTTTGTAGGTCAAGGTATGGATATACTTGAAGCTACAGTGAGTGGAGCATATGTACATGGTTATATAGGAGATAAGTTAGGAAAAAGTATGTATACAGTAAATGCAACAGATTTAATAAGTAACATTTCGTTAACAATGAACAAGTTTTTGATTATTTAATTACTAATATTTGATACTACTTTGTAACAACTTTAACAAAGTATGCTGATATAATACTATTAAATTAATCTCAAATTGACTTATTTTATTGGTTTTTGGTTGATTGTTTAAAATCATATTCAAATATATTGTATAAAGAATATGATTTATATAGTGTTTGATAATTCATATGAAAAGAGGGTAGATAGTATGAAGTTGATATGGTTAATAGTAGCAGTCTTATTTGGAATAGCAGAAATGTTGACTCCAAGCTTAACACTAATATGGTTTAGTGTGGGAGCAGTAATACTTATATTTTTAAGTACTTTTATAAAGAGTATATTTTTACAAGTTTTAATATTTGCTGTAATTTCTATAGCTATGTTAGTTGTAGCTACTAAGAAAATTGTAAAAAAAGATAAAACTTATAAATCTAATACCAATTTACAAGCAATGATATCTAAAAAAGGTGTTGTTACAGAGGAAATTTCTCCAAATCAAACTGGTTTAGTTGTAGTTGAACATGAAACATGGACTGCTATTTCTATAGATGATGAAAAGATTGATAAGGGTTCTACAGTAGAAGTATTAAAAATAGAAGGGGTAAAGCTAGTTGTTAAAAAAGTAAATTCTGCAACTAGTGTGACGAATCAATAAAATAAAAGGAGGATATATTTATGGGCATGAAAGTTGTTTTAAGTATTGTATTAATAATAGTAGTAGTAGCAATAAGTTTAACTTGTATAAGAGTAATAAAACAATCTAAAGTAGGTATAATAATGCGACTTGGTAAGTTTCAAAAAGTGGCTGAAACAGGAGTACATTTCTTGATACCATTTTTAGATAAAATGGCATATGTGATTGACTTGAGAGAAATTGTAATAGATTTCCCACCTCAGCCAGTTATAACTAAAGATAATGTAACTATGCAGATTGATACAGTTGTATATTATAAAGTTACAGACCCAGTTAGATATGTATTTGAAATAGCAAATCCAATAGCTGCTATTGAAAATCTAACAGCTACAACTTTAAGAAATATAATTGGTGAACTTGATTTAGATGAAACACTAACATCAAGAGATATAATAAATGTAAAAATGAGAACAATCCTTGATGAAGCAACAGATAAATGGGGAATAAAAGTAAATAGAGTAGAGTTAAAGAACATAATGCCTCCTCATGATATTCAAGTTGCGATGGAAAAGCAAATGAGAGCGGAAAGAGAAAGAAGAGAAGCAATACTTCAAGCAGAAGGTAATAAGTCAGCTGCTATATTACAAGCAGAAGGAGAAAAACAATCTGCTATATTAACAGCAGAAGCAAGAAAAGAAGCTATGGTACGTGTAGCAGAAGGAGAAAAAGAGTCTGCTATATTGGTAGCAGAAGGTGAAGCTGAGGCTATAAGACAAACAGCTATTGCTAAAGCACAAGGTGAAGCGGAAATGATTAAAAGAACTCAAATGGCTACTGCAGAAGGTTTGAAATTAGTATTTTCAGCTATGAAAGAGTCTGACATTGACAATAATATCTTAGCATTAAAATCTATGGAAGCACTTGAAAAAATGGCTGAAGGTAAGTCAACAAAATTGGTTTTACCTTCAGAAGCAGTTAATTTCTTAGGAACATTCAAAGGAATAAAAGAAGTCATGAGTGATGATAAAAATGATATATTAGATGTAAAAGATGCATTTAGTGGAAATGATTCATTAAAAAAATAAAAGAGTTTTTTTATAGTAGGAAGGAAATGGAAATTAAATGTCGAATTAATTAAATATAGTATAGAATGCACATTGAAAAGAAGAAGACTTATAGTTTTTTAGGTCTTCTTCTTTGTTTTTATTTATAAAACGCGATTTTAAAAAAAAATTAACAGAATTTTTATACAATTTACCCTTTACTAATGTAAAAAGTGTTATATAATATTAAATAAAACATATAGGAAAAGAAAGTAACTTTAATTTGGATATTTATATTGATAACATATATAGTTATAAAAATATCAAACATAATGAATATGTCTAACAATAGAACTAAAATTTTATAATTCACTGATTTAATCATAGATGAGCAAATAACAAAAAATAAAATTAGCTAGTAATTATTTAAAGATTTTTAGATAATCATGTCATATTATGTTCTATTATTATCAAATCAAAAAAGCATAAAAATTTAAGTATGTTTGTATGATATAAATTGATTTATAAAAAATATTTTTTATATCTATAAAATAAATGTTTATATTATTTTCTAACTAGGAATTGAATATTATAAGTACTATAGCACTTATGGAAAATAATGTATACTTCAATAAAGTAATTATGGGGTATACATTATAGAAATTGTATAGTTTATATTATTTTACTCTTATTACATTATCATTTGGGCAAAATTTATACACAACATTTATTGACTAAAAGTTTATAAAGGTAAAAATGCAATTATAAATATTAATTACTAGATGAGGGGAGTGTCATTAAATGAAAAAAGAGATGTTAGCTATGATTTTGGCAGGGGGGCAAGGTTCAAGACTTGGAGTTTTCACAAAGAGAATTGCAAAACCAGCTGTATCATTTGGAGGAAAGTACAGAATTATTGACTTTGTTTTAAGTAATTGTTCAAATTCTGGTATAGATACTGTAGGTGTTTTAACTCAATATAGACCACTGATATTAAATTCTCATATAGGTATGGGAAGTCATTGGGATTTAGACAGAATAAATGGTGGAGTATATGTATTACAACCATTTATGAATGAAAAAGAGGGAAATTGGTATAATGGTACAGCACATGCTATATATCAGAATATGGATTTTGTAGATACCTATAATCCAGAATATGTATTAATATTATCTGGTGACCATATATATAAGATGGATTATAGTAAAATGCTAAAATTTCATAAAGAAAAAGGCTCTAAGGCTACGATTGCAGTAATTGAAGTACCTTGGGATGAAGCTTCTAGATTTGGCATAATGAATACAAATGAAGATTCAAGTATTTATGAATTTGAAGAAAAGCCAGGTGAACCTAAAAGTAATTTGGCATCTATGGGAGTATACATATTTGATTGGAAAATGTTGAGAAGTTATTTTAAAGAAGCAGAAAAAAATTCAGATATAAATTATGATGATTTTGGAAAGAATTTAATACCTAAAATGTTAGAGGATAATGTTGGAATGTATGCATATCCATTTAAGGGGTATTGGAGAGACGTAGGAACTATACAAAGTTTATGGGATGCAAATATGGATATAATTAAATCTCCAGAAACACTGGATTTATCAGACCCTAAATGGAAGATATATACAAATACAATGGCAATGCCTCCTCAATATATAGGCAAAAGTGCAAATGTTCATAGATCAATGATAGCTGATGGTTGTAGAATTTTAGGAGAAGTAGGAAACTCTGTATTATCACATGGAGTTGTTGTTGGAAAAGGAAGTAAAGTAATTGATTCAGTAATCATGCCAAATGTTGTAATAGGAGAAAATGTAACTATAGAAAAAGCTATGATAGGTGAATGTGCAACTATAAATGACAATGTTCAGATAAAAAATGTAAATAATGAGATAAGTGTAGTTTCTGAATATGAAAATATAGAGCCTAGATGCGTATTAATAGAAGGAGGTCTTTAAGATGAGAAATGAATGTTTAGGTATAATAAATTTAAACAAAAAAGGAGACCCTGCAATAAATAAACTTAATTATGGAAGACCGATAGCTTCTACACCAATAGCTGGAAGATATAGAATAATAGACTTTGCTCTATCTAATATGATAAATTCAGGAATCACAAAAGTTGGAATATTCGCAAAAGAAAAGTATAGATCATTGACAGACCATATAGGTAGTGGAAAAGATTGGGATTTAAGTAGAAAAAAGGGCGGTTTATCAATTTTTAGCCCAGAAAATACTAAGTATAGAAATACTTACTCACATAGAGAAGGAGATATATACACAATACTAGCTAATCTTGATTATATAGAGAAAAGTGAAGAAGAATACATTTTAATAGCTCCAAGTTATATGTTATGTAACCTAGATTACTCTCAGGCTTTGGAGTACCATAAAAAATCTCATAATGATATAACTATAATATATAAAAATGTAAACAATGCAAATAAAGATTTTGCTGGTAATCTAACCTTAAACTTAGATAGTAATAACAGAGTAATAAATGTAGGAAATAATTTAGGAAAATTCCCTAGAGCAAATATATGTATGGAAACATATATTATGAAACGTGAAGATTTTGTAGAATGTATATATAATATTGTAAATAAAGGGAATTATTGTTATTTAGAAGAGTTCATTGTTGAAGAAGCAGAAAATATGAAAATAGGAGCTTATGAGTATACAGGATATTTGAAATGTGTAAATTCTGTTGAATCATATTTTCAAATGAGCAAAGATTTATTAGAAATAGAAGTGGCTGATGAATTACTGTATTCTGAAAGAAAAATATTTACTAAAGAAAAGAATGAGTCACCTACAATTTACACAGATAGTGCAAAGGTAGAAAATAGTTTTATAGCATCAGGTTGCTTAATAGAAGGTACTGTAAAAGATAGCATTATATTTAGAAAAGTTAATGTTGAAAAAGGAACAGTTATAGAAAACTCAATAGTAATGCAAAATTGTGTAATAAAGTCAAATGCAAAACTATATAATGCAATACTAGATAAAAATACAAGTGTATCAAAAGGAAAAGAGTTAAAAGGAGATGAAAAATATCCTATTGTAGTAGAAAAAAATACGAATATATAAAAATATTTTTTAGAAGGGGGAATAGCTAGTGAAGGTTTTTTATGTAACAGCAGAGTGTTGGCCCTTTGCTAAAACTGGAGGATTAGGAGATGTATCTTATGCATTGCCTAAAGAATTAAAAAAAGAAGGTGTAGATGTAAGGGTAATAATGCCTAAATATTCAACTATACCAAGTTATTTAAAAGATCAATTAAAAGAAATAGCCGTTTTTAGTGTACGTGTTGGATGGAGAAATCAATATTGTGGTCTTTTAGAAATGGAACTAGATGGTGTTAAATTTTATTTTATAGACAATGAATTTTATTTTAGAAGAGAAGATGAGAGAAAGAGTATTTATGGGTATGGAGATGATGCAGAAAGATATACATTCTTTACAGATGCTGTCTTAGAAGCTATAAGTAGAATTGACTTTTATCCAGATGTAATACATATAAATGATTGGCACACAGGTATGTTACCATTAATTTTAAAAGAGAGATATGCAACCCTTGAGGGGTATAAAAATATAAAAACTATGTATACTATACATAATCTACAATATCAAGGTGTATTTGATAAGTATGTCTTAAACGATATATTAGATTTACCTGAAAAATATTTTGATAATGGAGATATAGAGTATTATGGTTCAATAAATTTTATGAAAGCTGGAATAAATTTTGCAGATAAAGTTATAACTGTTAGTCCTACTTATGCAAATGAGATACAAACATCTTTTTATGGAGAACAATTAGATGGTTTACTTAGAAAGGAATCAGGCAAATTAAAAGGGATATTAAATGGCATAGATTATGACCTGAATAACCCTGAGAAAGATAAGGATATATTTGTCAATTACAATGTAAATTCTATTGAGAAAAAATTGGAAAATAA
This sequence comes from Clostridioides sp. ES-S-0048-02, assembly GCF_020658495.1. Taxonomy (NCBI): domain Bacteria; kingdom Bacillati; phylum Bacillota; class Clostridia; order Peptostreptococcales; family Peptostreptococcaceae; genus Clostridioides; species Clostridioides sp. ES-S-0048-02. The sequence continues at coordinate 105,218 of NZ_JACVWH010000012.1, read as the reverse complement.
ATTAAGATTACAAGATATATTAGGATTAAAAAAGGATTCATCTATTCCATTAATAGGGATAGTTTCAAGACTAGTTTCTCAAAAAGGATTTGATTTAATAGCCTATATGATGCCTGAGCTTATGAGGGAAGATTTACAAATTGTCATTTTAGGAACTGGGGAACATCAATATCAATCAATGTTTAATTATTATGATTCTAATTTTTCAGATAAAGTATCTGCTAGAATTACATTCAATGCATCGTTGGCTCAACAAATTTATGCTGCAAGTGATATATTCTTGATGCCATCACTATTTGAACCTTGTGGTATAGGTCAAATGCTAGCTATGAGATATGGTTCTTTACCAGTAGTTAGAGAAACTGGAGGACTTAAAGATACTGTAATACCTTACAATCAATTTACTGGAGAAGGTAATGGATTTAGTTTTAAAAATTACAATGCTCATGAGATGTTTTTCTGTTTGCAAAATGCAATTAAAGTTTTTAAAGATAAAGAAAAATGGATTAAAGTAGTTGAGAATGCAATGAATACTGATAATAGTTGGAAAAAATCAGCTAAGGAGTATATAGAAACATATAGAGACATATGTGATTAAAGGAGTGGTTTTTTTGGTAACAATAAGCAAAAAGAAATTCAAGCAAAAATTTGAAGTGAAAATGTATAGCTTATATGCACAGTCTATCAAGGAAGCTACTGATGAACAATTGTTAAATGTATTATGTAGTCTACTGAAAGATGAAATAGCAAAAAAATGGGTTGCTACGAAATTAGATAAGAAAAAAGAGGTTTATTATTTTAGTCTAGAGTTTTTAATAGGAAGACAATTAAAATCTAATTTACTAAATTTAAATATTGAAGAAGAAGTTAGAGAAGGATTACTAGAATTAGGAATTAACTTAGATGATTTAATCAAAGCTGAGGTAGACCCAGCTATAGGGAATGGTGGTCTTGGAAGATTAGCAGCATGTTTTTTAGATTCTATGGCATCTTTGAACATAAGTGGTCAAGGATATGGAATTAGATATAAATACGGTTTATTTGAACAAAAATTTGTAAATGGTTATCAGGTCGAAGTACCTGATAACTGGCTTACAGAAGGACGCTATGCATGGGAAACTGTAAGACCAAATGAAGCGACGATGGTAAAGTTTGGTGGAGAAGTAGAGTTGATTAAGGAGGGAAACCATTTAAAAGTAGTCCATAAAAACTATCTTCCTGTAATGGCAATGCCTTATGATATACCAATAATCGGATACCAAAATCAGTGTATCAATACTTTAAGATTATTTAAAAGTGAGATACCAAAAAGAGACTTTGGAGAACTTACTTCAAATGCTCTAAATTATTCAGGAAGTTATGAAGAGGCCCTAAAACACAAGTACTATACTGAAGAAATTTCACAGGTGTTGTATCCTGATGATTCAAATTATGCAGGAAAATTATTGAGACTGAAGCAAGAGTATTTCTTTGTAAGTGCAGGAGTACAAGATATAATAAGGAAGTATAAAAAGAATAAACTAAACATCAGTAATTTATTTGATAAGGTGGCAATTCATATAAATGATACACATCCTACCTTGTGTATACCAGAACTTATGAGAATTTTACTTGATGAAGAAGGCTTATCTTGGGATGAAGCATGGCAGATAACTAAAAAAACAGTATCTTATACTAATCATACTATAATGTCAGAAGCAATGGAAAAGTGGCCTGTAAGTATGATAAAAGAGTTATTACCAAGAATTTATATGATAATAGAAGAAATAAACAGAAGGTATGTAGAAGAATTAAATAATAAAGGATATGACCAAGATAAAATAAGAAGAATGAGTATAATAGACTGGGACAACATAAATATGGCAAATTTATGTATTGTAACAAGTCACAGTGTAAATGGAGTTGCTAAGCTTCATACTCAAATTCTTGAAACAGAAGTTTTAAAAGATTTTTATCAAGACGAACCAAATAAATTTAACAATAAAACTAATGGAATTGCACATAGACGATGGCTTATAAGTTCAAATCCGCAACTTAGCAATTTAATAACAGATTTAATTGGTGATTCATGGAAAACAGATACTTTACAGCTAAAGAATATTGAAAAATTTAAAAATGATTCTTCTGTTTTAAAAAGACTTGATGATATAAAATACAATAATAAAGTAAATTTAGCAAATTTTATAAATGATAAATACGATTTAAATATCGACCCTAATTCTATATTTGATGTTCAGGTTAAGAGGTTGCATGCTTATAAAAGGCAGCTATTGAATATTTTTAATGTACTCCATATGTATCATGAATTACTTGACAATCCTAATTTAAATATTGACCCAAGAACTTTTATATTTGGAGCAAAAGCTGCACCAGGATATTATTTAGCCAAGTGCATAATTAAATTTATAAATTCAGTTGCAAGTACTATAAATAATGATGTTAGAGTAAAGGACAAGTTAAAAGTCGTATTTATAGAGAATTATGGTGTATCATTAGCAGAGATAATAATACCAGCAGCGAATGTGAGTGAACAAATTTCAACGACAACAAAAGAAGCATCAGGAACAAGTAATATGAAGTTTATGATGAATGGTGCTATAACTTTAGCAACATTAGATGGTGCAAATGTAGAAATATGTGAACAAGTAGGAAAAGAAAATATGTTTTTATTTGGACTTAGTGCAGAGCAAGTACTTAATTATAATAAGTTTGGTGGATATTCTTCACTTGACTTGTATCATTCTAACATGGATATAAAAAGAGTAGTAGATGACTTAATAAATGGATTTATTCCTAACCTAGGTGAAGAAGGTAGAAGTATTTATAATTCACTTACCACTTACAATGATGAATACTTTGTATTGAGGGATTTTGAAAATTATGGGCAAGCTCAAGCAAATATAAACAAACTATATCGTGATAAAGAAAAATGGAATACAATGTCTTTGGTTAATATAGCTAATTCAGGATTTTTTTCTTCTGATAGAACAATTTCTGAATATGCAAAAGACATTTGGTTTAAAAGGGTGTGATTATAAATGCAAAACATAATAGAATATAACTCTTGGGATAAAAATTTTAAGGCTCCGTTTGGAGCTTTAAAATTTGATGAAGAATTGATGATTAATGTCAAAGTAAATGAAGGATATAATGTTGAGTCTATTTCCCTAGAAATAAACAAAGAGGATGAATCAAAAACAATAATTTTAAATGAAGAATTAAACAATAATACACTTAGAAAGTATTTTTATTGTAAGGTTGGAAAATTTGATATAACTGGTGTTTATTTTTATTATTTTAAAGTGATTGCTGAAATAAATGGTGAGAAAAAGACTGTATTCTATGGAAAGAATAGAGAAAATGGATACACTTGTGAATATAATTATAATGATATCAATAAATATCAAATTACTGTTTATAGAGACTTTAAAGTGCCAAACTGGTACAAAGAAGGAGTACTTTACCATATATTTGTAGATAGATTTAACAATGGAAATCGTAATGGGAAGGTTGATAATCCTAAAAAAAACAGCTTTATATATGGCAATTGGGACGATATACCTATGTACATAAAGGACAATAGAGGGGATATTATAAGATGGGATTTTCATGGTGGAAATTTAAGGGGAATAATTAATAAACTTGGGTATCTAAAAAAATTAGGAGTGAGTATATTATATCTGAGTCCTATATTTGAAGCTTCTAGTAATCACAAGTATGACACAGGAAATTATAAAAAGATTGACCCTATGTTTGGAGATGAAGATACATTTAAAGAATTAATTGATAAAGCAAAAGAAAAAGATATATCAATAGTACTTGATGGTGTTTTTAGTCACACTGGAGCAGATAGTAAGTATTTTAATATGTATGGAAATTATGATAGTTTAGGTGCATATCAATCAAAAGAATCACCATATTATTCATGGTATGTGTTTGAAGAATTTCCTCATAAATATAAAAGTTGGTGGGATATAAAGACCTTGCCAAATACAAATGAATTAGAAAAAAGCTATATGGATTATATAATATATGACAAGGATAGTGTCATAAACAAATGGATGAATATGGGGATTAAAGGATGGCGATTGGATGTTGCAGATGAACTGCCAACTGAGTTTATAAGAGAGCTGAGAAAGGAACTAAAAGAAGCTGATAATGACTCTATACTTATAGGGGAAGTATGGGAAGATGCCTCAAATAAGATTAGTTATGGTCAAAGGAGAAGCTATTTATTAGGTGAAGAATTAGATTCTGTTATGGGATATCCATTTAGAAATAATATGTTTTCATTTTTAAAAGGAGAAATTAATTCATATGAACTTAGCAATAAATATATGCAAATTAAAGAAAATTATCCAGAAGAATCATTTAAGTCTAATTTAAATTTAATTGGAACACATGATGTCACAAGAGCTAAAACTGAATTAAATAATGATATAGATTTGATGAAACTTGCTGTAGCTACGCAGATGACATTTGAAGGAGTACCATATATATACTATGGAGATGAGGCAGGTCTTTGTGGAGATGTAGACCCAGACAATAGAAGAACATATCCATGGAAAAATGAAGATGAAGATATGTTAAATTTTTATAAAAATATTATAAAAATCAGAAATAAAAATAAAATTTTAAGTTCTGGAGGAACAGAATTCATATATACTAAAAATGACAATGTGTTTGCATTTATAAGATTTAATGAATATAATGATAGGATACTGATTTTAATAAATAGAAGTAACAATCCTGAAAATATATCATTAAATATAGAAGGTAACTTTATAGAGGAAATACCTATAAAGTATAATCTTAAAAATATAAATAAAAATATACAGATAGAAAACAATGAATTAAAAATCCATATGGATTCTAAATCATTTATTATTTTTAGTGTATTTTAAGTATAATAATTTAAGTTAAAAATAAAAATGTAGCAAAAATTTTGATTTATCAAAGGTTTTGCTACATTTTTGTTTTAAATTATCATAAAAATTTTAGTATTTCAAAATAGACAAAGAAGTGTAAAAAATATAGAAGTTATGATATTATATAGATAAGTAAGATAAAACAAAACCTCTCTACTGAAGTTGTAGGGAGATTTAACTTTTATAATCTTAATATGGAGGAGTGTCTTATGAAAGTAGATCCACTTACAACTCAAGTCTATGACTATATATCAAAAAAAATCCAAAATGGAGAGTATGAAGCTAATCAGAGAATTACTGAATCTGAAATTTGTAACTCTATTGGAGTTAGTAGAACACCAGCAAGGGAAGCACTAACGAGGTTGGCAGGTGAAAATTTACTAGAAAAGATACCTAATAAGGGATTTGTGGTAAAAGAGTTTCAGGAAAAGGAAAAACTAGACACATACTCTGTAATTGGTATGTTAGATGCGTTAGCAGGCTCTTCATCTTTAGAAAATTTAACTGAATCAGATTTAATAAAAATGGACGAGTTAACAGAAATGATGGCTATCTCTATAAAGTATAAAAATTACAATAACTACTTAAAACTAAGCAATGAATTTCACGATATATACATAGCAAAATCAGATAATCAGGTGTTAATAAATATGTTGAACTCTCTTAGATATAATTTTATGTCAAAGTCATATACTAGCGACAATGAAGAAGAATTGTATAAAATGCTAACTTACAGCAATAATCAACATATTGAGGCAGTGAAGTTTATGAGAGCAAAGGATTCAGAAAATGTTGAAGCAATTTTAAGAAAACATTGGAAAACGATACCTATAGCAGAGATGGAATAAGAGAAGCTTTTAAAAGCTTCTCTTATTTTTTTATAATTCTATCATTATTTTATTATTTTTAATATATAAATATCAATATAAAATTAATTAAAAATACAATTAATTTTTATATTGATATTTATAGGTTAATGTAGTACTATTTTAATGCAAAATATAAAGGGAGGGGATAATATAAAAACATATTTTTCAATAGGAGAAGTGTCTAGACTTTTTGATTTATCAATAAAAACTCTAAGATACTACGATAAAGTAGGTATATTAAAACCAGCATATGTAAATCAAGAAAATAAATATAGGTATTATTCAAGAGAACAATTTATGAGTATAGATGTAATTAAGTACTGTAAGATTATGGGGATGGCTCTTGAAGATATAAAAAAATTAATTGATTCAGACAGTTCAATTGATTCTATGATGAATACAATTGATAGACAAAATAAAATGATAGAAAATAAAATAAAAGAACTATCAGATGTGAAAAATTATCTAAATGATATAGAATTTAAAGTAAATGAATTGTTAAAATATGATTTAAATAATGTATTTATAAAATACAATAAAGAAAGAAAAGTAAATGTATATAAATGTAATTCAAAGGATGAAGTGGAACTTGAGATGTATCTGAGACATATTATTTTACACATTCAAGATAAGTATAATGATGTATATCCTATAATCTCAGGTAGTATTTCATATGAGAAAGTAATCAAAGAAGGTAAAGCATTATTATATGATGATATAGTAGATTTTAAAGAAAGAGAAGAATATGAGAATGAGCATATTTTACCAGCAGGTGAATATTTAACAATTATATATGATGATAATTGGAATAATGCCTATGATTATTATCAAAAAATAATAGATTATGCAAAGAATAATAATATAGAACTTGTTGGAAATTTTAATGAAATATGGATGCTTTCCAGAGTAGATTCAGATACAAAAGAAAAGACATTGGTTCAATTAGAAATAAGAAAAAAATAGTATACAAAAAAACTTGACTCTACCCTCAGAGGATAGATTAGTATTTTATATAGTGAAATAATATTTATTATAATAATCTATGGGAGGGAGATTTTTAATGGCAAAAAAATTTTTAGAGTATGCTATACCATCAGCTCTTGCTATGTTTGTATCATCATTTAATACAATATTAGATGGAATATTTTTGGGAAAAGGACTAGGCGATTCAGCACTTACAGCTGTTAGTATAGTAATGCCTCTTGTAATGGTATTTTTAGGATTATCCAGTTTAATGGCAGTTGGAGGAGGAGTACTAGTTTCCAAAAAATTTGGTTCTAGAGATGATGAAAGGGCTGTAAATATATTTAGACAAGTGATAAAAATCTTAATAATAGGTAGTTTATCTCTTACAATAATTTGTATACTTTTTTCAGAGCATATAGTTAGAATTATGGGAGCAACAGAAAATTTAGTAGGATTATCTTCTGAATATTTAACATTTTATGCTATTTTCTGTCTACCAAATTTGCTAGGTCTTGTTTTTTGTAGTTTTTTAAGAAATGATGGAAGACCAAAACTTGCTATGATAGCTACTGTGTCAGGAACAATATTTCATATAACTTTAAATTATCTATTTATATTTAAGCTTGGATTTGGTGTAAAAAGTGCAGCAATTGCAAGTGGCTTAGGTCAACTATCTACACTTATAATAATGTTACCTCATTTTATGTTTAAAAAAGGTAAGTTATCTTTTGGTTCAGCAAAGATAGAAAAGGGTGTTTTAAAAGAATTATTTAATATAGGATTTCCCTCATTCTTTGCAGAGAGTGCTTTTTCAATAATTATACTTGCACATAATATAGTTTTGACAAGAGTTGTTGGAGATGTAGGTCTTTCTGCTTATGCTGTAGTAAACTATGTAACTACTAATATTTATAATCTCTTAATGGGTATAACTTTAGGTGTTCAACCACTTATAAGCTATAATTTTGGTTCTAAAGAAAGTAAAAAAATGTTAGGCTATTATAATATGGCAACAAAAATGAGTTTCTTTGTATCTATAATGTTTACAGTAATATGTTTTTTATTTGGAAAAGAAATTATAAAAATATTTACAAGTGATAGAGAAATTATTTTAATGGCCTATGTTGCACTTAATATGGCTAATTTAGCCTATCTTATGATTGGGAAGAATTTGACAACTATGATGTATTATCAGGCGATAGAAATGCCAGTACATTCTAATATTATAGGCGTTTTACGTTCAATCCTACTGTTGCCAATTATACTACTTGTTTTTTCTAAGTTATTTGGAGTAAATGGAATATGGGTAAGTATGGCTGTTTCAGAACTTTTAACAGTTATAATTATGAGTAAAGTAGCAAATATAAAGGAATGTACAAAAAATGCTATAAGTCTATAATGTTATGATACTATAAATCTAGAGTAGTGAATTTATTTACTACTCTATTTTTGTTTGTACAAATAGAATTTATTCTATAGTATTAGATTAAATTTTAATAATTTTTATAAAAAATTTAAATCTACAAATATGAAAATTATTTAGTTACACTAAACTATGGATTTTAATATATAAAATAAAAATAGTATAAAAGTTTAGTAATAGAATACATACTAATTAAAAATATTAAACTTAAAGCGTTAGTAAAACTTGAAAAAAATAAAAATAAAAAATTGACTAAAAATAAGAAAGTTTACAAATACTAATTTTAAAAAAAATTAATATAAACAATAAAAAATATAAAAGTTTATAAATATTGATAACACTAAGGTATAGGTTTTTGATATGAAATAAAAAAATACTTGTAAAAATACTCGTTTGTTAATATAATAAATATCATGAGTTTAATAAAAGTAAAAATAAAAAATAGAAATAATAAATAAAAACAATGAAAATATTAGAATATAGAGAGGGGATGAATTTAAAGTCATGGACAGTGAGTTCGCAAATGCAGTTGAATTGAACTATGAATGTGCTCCATTATTGGAATCATTAAAAGAATATTCAAAAAGAGATATAGCTTGCTTTGATGTACCTGGACATGTGAAAAATAGAGGTGTAGATATATTAAATAAATATCTAGGTGAAAATCTCATGAAAATGGATATAAACTCATCACCCACTATGGATAATGTATCTAATCCAACTGGAGTCATAAAAAATGCACAAGATTTATTAGCACAGGCTTATATGGCTGATGAAGCATTCTTTATAACTAATGGTACTACACAAGCAATACATGCAATGATTTTAAGTGTAATAAATCCAGGAGAAAAAGTATTGCTACCAAGAAATATTCATAAGTCAGTAATAAATGCTTTAATACTTTGTGGAGGAATACCAATATTTATACAACCAGAATTTGATGAGCAATTAGGTATAAGTTTAAATATTACTATTGATAAAGTTAAAGAGGAAATAGAAAAAAACTGCGATATAAAAGCTTTATTTTTACTTAATCCAACTTATTATGGTGCTTGTGCAGACCTTGAGAGCATCATAGAATTATGTCATAAAAATAATCTTTTAGTATTAGTAGATGAAGCTCATGGTGCTCATTTTCCATTTCATTTAGATTTACCTCCTTCTGCAATAAGTTTAGGAGCAGATATGGTGGCTGTAAGTATACATAAAACTGGAGGAGCATTGACACAATCTTCAGCACTTTTATTGAATAGAGAAAATATAAGAGTTGAAAAAGTACTTCAGTCAATCAACATGTTACAGTCTACATCTGCATCTTATTTACTTATGGCAAGTATAGATGGAGCAAGAGTTAACCTAGTTGAAAATGGAGAAGAACAATTATCAAAAGCATTAAATTTATCTAGATATGCAAAAGCTAGATTAAATAAAATAGATGGAATAGATGTTTTGTCTACCGAAATATTAAAAAGAAAAGGTGTTAAATTTATAGATGAAACTAAATTATGTATAAATGTAAAAGGGTTAAATTTAACTGGTTTTGAAGTGTATGATTTGTTGTATAAAAAGTTTTCAATTCAAGTAGAACTAGGCGATTTGTACAATATCTTGGCACTTGTGTCTATTGGAACCAACAAATCAGATATTGACAGATTGGTTAAGGCTCTTTCTATAATTGAAAAAAATTATAGAAAAGAAACCAAGTTAAATGAGTTTAATATGATTCAAATAAATCCAACTATTGAGCTTAATCCGCGAGAAGCTTTTTATGCATCTAAAGAAAGCATAGATATTAAGTCATGCATAGGTAGAATTTGTGGAGAATCAATAATGGCATACCCACCAGGCATACCAATTGTTACTCCAGGAGAATTAATAACAAAAGAAATTATGGAGTATATTGTTTTTTTAAAAAAGAGTAATGCATATTTGACTGATATGCAAGATAAAAACTTAGATACAATACTCGTTATAAAATAAATTGTGTTATTGGATAAATACAATAGTACATATAAATATGTAAAAGGAGTTGGGATTGAAATGAAATTTGAAACACTAGGAAGACATATACTAGTAGAATACTATAACTGTGATGAGAGTATACTTAAAGACCCACATCTTATAGAAAATTTTATGAATGATTCAGCATTAAACGCAAAGGCTACAATTGTTGATTCTGTATTTCACCATTTTAATCCTTGGGGGGTTTCAGGTGCTGTAATAATTGCTGAATCTCATTTGACAATACATACTTGGCCTGAATATGGTTATGCAGCGGCGGATTTTTTCACTTGTGGTGATATAGACCCATGGAAAAGTTTTGAATTATTGGAACAGCTTCTAAAATCAGAAAGAAGTGAGTCCACAGAAATTCCAAGAGGATTGACAACAAAAATAAAAAAATATTCAAAAAAAGATTTAGGTAAAATCACTCATAAACCTGAAGCAGTATAAACGTAAAATAGATAAATGAAAGTGAGGATTATTATATGGAACTTTGGTATACAGAGGAATGGACAAAAAATGTAAGATTTTCTATAAAAGTAGATAGACATTTGTTTGAAGGAAAATCTGAATTTCAAAGAATAGATGTGTTTGATAGTGAGGAATTTGGTAAGTTTCTGACAATAGATGGTTTAATGATGGTGACATATAAAGATGAGTTTATATATCATGACATGATAACTCATGTTCCTATGGCTACAAATCTAAATATTAAAAAAGTCTTAGTTATAGGTGGTGGAGATGGCGGTACAGTAAGAGAGTTAAGTCGTTATCCTAAAATAGAAAAAATTGATATGGTTGAAATAGATAAAATGGTTGTGGATGTGTCTAAAGAGTATATAGATATATGTTCGTGTAAATTAGATGATGAAAGAGTAAATTTATATTTTGAAGATGGAGTTAAATTTGTTAAGGAAGCTTATGACAAATCTTATGACCTGATAATAGTAGATTCAACTGACCCAATAGGACCAGGAGAAGGACTTTTTTCAAATGATTTTTATAGAGATTGTTATAGAATACTAACTGATGATGGAATTTTGGTAAATCAAAGTGAAAGTCCTTATTTCGAGTTTAATGCTAAGGAAATGAAAAGAGCCAACGATAAGTTAAAAGGGATATTTCCAATAGCTAAAGTTTATCAAGCACATATACCAACATATCCATCTGGACATTGGTTATTTGGCTTTGCTTCAAAAAAACTAGACCCAATAAAGAATCAAGATAGAGATGGCTGGGAAAAATTAAATTTAAAAACGAAGTATTATAATAGTGATATCCATTTAGGTTCATTTATGTTACCTCAATATGTAAAGGAGATGCTAAATGAAGAGTAATTTCTATCATATAAATACATTTATGGGTATGGATAAAAGTTATGAAGAATCAAATCTGATAGTGTTTGGAGTAGGGTTTGATGGAACTACTTCAAATAGACCTGGAGCTAGATTTGCAAGTAGCTCAATGAGAAAAGAATTTTATGGTCTTGAGACATATAGTCCTTTTTTAGACTTGGATTTAGAAGATTATAATATATGTGATTATGGAGATTTGGAAATTAGTGTTGGAGATACAGAACAAGTTTTGAAAGAAATATATGATGAAACTGCTAGTATAGTTGAAGATTTAAAGATTCCATTTATGATTGGTGGAGAACATCTAGTTACTTTACCAGCCTTTAAAGCAGTTTATGAGAAGTATAATGATGTGTATGTAATTCATTTTGATGCTCACACAGATTTAAGAGAAGAATATAATAACAGTAAAAATTCTCATGCAACAGTAATTAAAAGAGTATGGGATATTGTTGGAGATGATAAAATATTTCAATTTGGAATAAGGTCTGGAACAAGAGAAGAATTTAAGTTTGCAATAGAACAAAAACATACCTATATGGAAGTCGGTGGAATAAATACATTTGAAAAGATAATTAATAAATTGAATGGGAAAAATGTTTATTTAACTATAGATTTAGATGTGTTGGATGCATCTGTATTTCCAGGAACAGGCACGCCAGAACCTGGTGGTATAAATTATAGAGAATTTCAAGATGTTTTTAAGATTATAAAAAAATCTAATATAAATATAGTTGGTTGTGATATTGTAGAGCTTAGCCCTGATTATGATACGACAGGAGTATCAACAGTTATAGCATGCAAAGTATTGAGAGAATTATGTTTAATAATATCAAGTAAATTTAGGTAGAGAAGTCTGTATAAATAATATACTATAAAATAAAGAAGTTACTTTAAATAAGTTGTTTTAAGCTTAGCACTTTTTTAAGGTAACTTCTTTATTTTTTAAACAATAAATTTAAACAATAAAAAAGAGCCTTATGTAGCTCCTTTTTCTAAAATATATATATTTAAATTAAATAATTATATTCTATTTACGTTTTCAGCTTGAGGTCCTCTATTACCTTGAGTTATATCAAAGCTAACCTTTTCGCCTTCTTCTAAAGTTTTGTATCCATCAGTTTGTATAGCTGAGAAATGTACAAAAACATCATCTTCTCCTTCTACTGATATGAATCCAAATCCTTTTTCACTATTAAACCATTTTACTATTCCGTTTTTCATTATAAAAAAACCTCCGCTTTATTAAAAAATACAAACTAAATAAATTAAGTCTGTTCTATTAATATAGCATAAATTTTAAAAAAAAGCAATTGAAATTTTAAAAAAAGTTAATCAATTTTATAATTTAAAAAAATTTATTAAAAAATATATTAATAATGAAAGAAAATAAAATAGAAATCTGAGAGAGTCTGGTAAATTTAATATCAAAAAATGTAATATATAAATTGAAAAATAAAAAATAAAATTTAAAAAAATAATAAAAAATATTATAAAATAGGTTAAAAATAAAATTTAAAAATAGTGAAATTTCAGAAATATCACTATTATTATATAATAAAATAAAAAAACAATATATGAATTCGATAAAATAAAAATTAAATATATAATATTTTACATATATATTAATAAAAGGAAATATTATGCTATAATAATACCGTATAAAATTATTTACGGGGGTGGTATTAACATGTTTCAATTTGAAACACAAATACACAAATTAAGACATGATGTTTTAACTGCAATAGCTAGGCTTGGAAAAGAAGATAACCTTACAAGAGAAGCAATGGATAATATTCAATATGAAATAATAAAAGGCGAGAAACCTACATACAGATGTTGTGTTTATAAAGAAAGAGCTATAATATCTGAAAGAGTAAATGTAAGTATGGGACTATTGCCAGGTCAAGATAAAATAGATTTAGATACAATGGATGTAGGAGAAGATGAACAAATAATATATATTTTAGAAGCAGCATGTGATAGTTGCCCAATAAATGAATTTACAGTAACTGATATCTGTAGAGGTTGTTTAGCACATAGATGTAAAGAAGCTTGTAAATTTGGGGCTATTACACATGTTGGAGGAATGGCTTATATAAATCATGAATTATGTAAGGCTTGTGGAATGTGTAAAAAAGCTTGTCAGTATGATGCCATCTCAGAGGTTGTAAGACCATGTAAGAGCGTATGTCCAACTAATGCTTTAGGGTTTGATAGAGAAAATATGAAAGCTATGATACATGAAGATAAATGTTTAAACTGTGGTGCTTGTATGTCAGCATGCCCATTTGGAGCGATATCTGATAAGAGTTTGATAGCTCCAGTAGCTAGAAAATTAGTACAAAAAGAAAAAATGTACGCAGTAGTAGCTCCAGCTATAACAGGTCAAGTTGAAGCAAATGTTACATATGGTCAAATAAAAAATGCTATAAAATCATTAGGTTTTGTCGATGTACTAGAGGCAGCTTGTGGAGCAGATGCAGTTACAGTTCATGAAAGTTTAGAGTTTGCTGAAAGAATGGAAAAAGGAGACACTTTTATGACAAACTCTTGTTGCCCAGGATTTGTTGGTTACATAGAAAAGACATTCCCAGACCTTGTAGGAAAAATATCTTCTACTGTATCTCCTATGATAGCTAGTGGAAGATTTATAAAAAATTATGAACCTGATGCAAAAGTAGTATTTATAGGTCCTTGTACAGCTAAAAAGAATGAAGCAGCTAAAAAGGAATTAAAAGGAGCTGTTGACTATGTACTAACTTTTGAAGAAATAATGGCACTATTTGAAGCCTTTGATATAGACTTAGCTAAGTGTTCAAATGAAGATATAGATGATGCATCAATATTTGGAAGAGGCTTTGGTGCTGCTGGTGGACTTACAAAAGCTATAGAAAATTATCTTGCTGAAAAAGGTATTGGAGTTAATTTCGAACCTGTAAAAATTTCTGGTTCAAGAGAGATTAAGAAGACAATTACTATGGCTAATTTAGGGAAATTAGAAGGAAACTTTATAGAAGGTATGATGTGCGAAGGTGGATGTATTAATGGTTCTGGTAAGTTCTTACTAGGAGCAAAAGCTAAAGCTACATTTGATAGAAAAAATTCTCAATCAACTAAGAAAAGTGTTTTAGCAAATACAAAAATAAAAGATTTTAGTGATATAAATCTAGAAAAATAAATCTATAGATAATCATAAAAAATATAGATGGAGAATAGAGTTGTTCTAAGTTGTAATTTAACATTAGGATAACTCTATTTTTATTTAGATTTATATCAAGATGTTTAAGTACTTAAAATAAAAATTAGATATATAATATTTTGTATATAACTTAACAAAAACTATGCCTGTGTTATAATAATTTATGGAAATAAATAAAAAATACAATATACATAATAGTATAAATATAGGTGAAATAGGTGATTTATAGGGAGGAGTACTTATGTTTGAGTTCGAAACACAGCTAAAAAGATTAAAACATGAAGTTTTAACAGTTGTAGCAAAGTTATCAATTGAAGAAAATTTAACAAAAGAAAATATAGAAAAAATTCCATATGAAATAATTAAAGGAGAGAAAGCAAGATATAGATGTTGCGTTTATAAAGAGAGAGAGGTAGTTCTTGAACGAGCACAGCTTGCACTGAGTTTGACACCAAATGCTAAATATGAAAATATAAATCCAGATTCAGTAAATTTAGGTTCTAATGAGCAAATTATGTATATAGTAGAAGCTGCATGTGATAGATGTCCAATAAATGAATTTACAGTAACAGAACTTTGTAGAGGGTGTTTGGCACATAGATGTAAAGAAGCTTGTAAGTTTGGAGCAATTTCTTATATAAATGGAAGAGCTTATATAAACCATGATTTATGCAAAGCTTGTGGAATGTGTAAAAGTTCATGTCAATATGATGCTATCTCAGAAGTTGTAAGACCATGTAAAAGTGTATGCCCAACTGGGGCGTTAGATTTTAACAGGGATACTATGAAGGCTATGATACATGAAGATAATTGTATAAATTGTGGTGCATGCATGTCAGCCTGTCCATTTGGAGCAATATGTGACAAGAGTTTGATAGCACCAGTTGCAAAAAAACTTGCAAGAAAAGAAAATATGTATGCTATAGTAGCTCCAGCAATAACAGGTCAAATTGATAGTAATATTACATATGGACAATTAAAAAATGCTGTAAAATCACTAGGATTTATAGATATGATAGAAGCTTCTTGTGGAGCAGATGCAGTTACAGTTCATGAAAGTAATGAATTTATTGAAAGAATAAAATCTGGAGATAAGTATATGACCAATTCATGTTGTCCTGGCTTCTTTAAGTATATAGAGAAGATGTTCCCAGATGAAGTTGATAAAATATCTTCTACAGTATCACCTATGGTAGCCACAGGAAGATTCGTAAAAAAATTTGATTCTGATGCTAAGGTAGTATTTATAGGTCCATGTACTGCAAAAAAGAGTGAGGCAACTGAGGAATGTTTAAAAGATGCAGTAGATTATGTACTTACTTTTGAAGAATTAATGGCATTATTTGAAGCTTTTAATGTAGATTTGTCAAAATGCTCAAATGATGATATAAATGATGGTTCAATTTTTGGAAGAGGATTTGGAGCATCTGGTGGGTTCACAAAATCAATACAAAATTATATTGCTGAAAAAGGTATCAGTTTTGATTTTGAGCCTATAAAAGTTTCTGGACCAAGACAAATTAAGAAAACAATGACAATGGCTAAATTAGGTAGATTAGAAGGTAATTTTATAGAAGGAATGATGTGCGAAGAAGGCTGTATTAATGGAGCTGGTAAGTTCTTATCAGGTGCAAAAGCTAAAAATACTTTTGATAGAAAAAATGGACAGTCAACTAAGAAGAGTGTTTTATCTAATGATAAAATAAAAGAGTTTGAAGATTTAAATTTAGAAAGATAGTATTAATTAATATTTTAAAAAATACTTAGTTACAATTATAAAACTAAACTATTTGTTATATTTAATGCCACAAATATGCCTAGAATTTGCCCTTTTTCTAGGTGTATTTTATTATGTCAGCATTGCTATACTATAAATATGTAATAAATAAAATTTATAGGAGCTTTTGGATGAAGAAAATAATATTAAAAGACATCATGTTTTTAATTACAACAGTATCTTTGATTGCAGTTCTATTGATTGTAGTAAATGTAACTGCTAATGGTAAGACAGAGTCAACAAGTAAATCTTATTTAGATAGTGAGAAAAATAGTATGAGTCAAAATAATATTCAAAATGATATAGGAAATACTGCATTTAAAACTACTATACTAAATACTGGAAAGTCAGATTGCATATTAATTGAGATAGGCAAAAAAGCCATAATGATTGATACAGGAGAAGATAAAGATGGTGAACAAATAGTTAATAAGTTAAAAGAAAAAGGAATAAATACACTTGATTATCTAATTTTAACTCATTTAGATAAAGACCATATAGGTGGAGTTGATAGTGTGTTGTCCAGTGTTAAAGTGAATAATTTAATACAAGCAAATTATAAAAAAGACAGTAAACAATATGATGAATATGTTAACTCACTTAAAAAAACTGGTATAGAGCCCATAATATTGAAAGAAAAAATGAATATTGTAGTTAATAATGCAAATATAAGCATACAACCAGCTTTAAAAAGTGAGTATGAGAGTTCAAACGATTACTCAATAATCACTAGTATAAATTATGGCACACACAATTTTTTATTTGCAGGAGATGCAGAAGAAGAACGTTTAGCTGAATTTATAAGTGAAAATACTTTAAAATACGATTTTGTGAAAATTCCTCATCATGGAAGGTATGATAAATTAAGTGAAGCATTTTTAAAATCTATTTCACCAAAATATGCTGCTATTACTTGCTCACAAAAAAAAGAACCTGATAAAGAAGTATTAGAAATATTAAAAAAATTAGATATAAAAACTTTTCTTACTTAATAATGGAGAGATAGTTATAGATAGTGATGGAAATAAATTAAGTGTAAGTCAATAGTGTTTTCTGAAAAATTGTATAAAAAAATTTAAAAAAATCATTAGCAAATATAAGACCTTAAACATAGTATATTTTAGGAGCTGAAACTCCACATACAAAATAACTAGGAGGTAACATATTATGTTGGATAGATTTTTTGGTGAAGGCGGATTTGGCGGATGTGCTTGGTGGATAATAATATTATTTTTCTTATTCTTAGCATTCCAAGACTGTTGGGCTGAGATGGACTTATGTGCATGGATACCTTTCTTAATATTATTATTAATACTTTGCGAATGTGGTGACGGTTTTGATGGAGGATGTGGATGCTAAAAAAATCAATTTAAATGATTTAAAAAAGCTTATGGTGGGTATAAACAAAATACCAAACCAATCACAATCTAGTGTTTGAAGGTAGTCGGAGATCCCCCGCTACCTTCTTTTTTTTATTATTTAAAATTTATTTATTCATCATTTTATTTACATACAATAATTTTTTCTATAAAGTTTGGTATAATTAAAAAGAAAATAAATTTTATTTATAGGAGATGTAAATATGGCTATAGTGGATAAGATTTTCAATGAGATAAAATTGATGGTTGCAAGATTCTTATTGGGGAAAAAATACAGTGAATATGAAGAGAAAGATTTAGTATATAATACTGAAGAAGAAGTTATATTAATAACCTTGAAAAGATTAGTTTTCCAGGGAAATGTGAATGAAGCAGAAGAAATTTTATTTGATAAAGCTAAAACTGTAAATAGTGAAAATATGCAGTATATAGCAATAGAATTTTATACTATGCTTATGGAAAAAACTGATGAAGAATTAGAGGCTATGAATTTTTCTAAACAAGAAGTTTATCAAGGGATAGAAGATATTAGGAAAGTTTTAAATTTAGAATAAAGCATGTATAAATATATTAAAATAAATTAATGTTAAGATGAGAATATTATATTTTATATATTTAAATATAATATTCTTATTTTATTAATAATATAAGTATATCTTATTTACCATAAAACTATCTTGAAAAAAATTAATCTTAAATGTATAATATTACTTTGAGTGAAAAAGTATTAACATTTTTTTATAAGATGTTTTACTAAAAAAATATATATAAATATACTGTTATCAAAAAGAAATTTAATTTAGTGAGGTGTTAAGATGAAAATAGGATTTGACCACAAAAAATATTTAGAAGAGCAGTCTAAATATATCTTAGAAAGAGTAAATAATTTTGACAAGCTTTATTTGGAGTTTGGAGGAAAATTAATGGGAGACCTTCATGCAAAAAGAGTACTTCCAGGGTTTGATGAAAATGCAAAGATAAAAGTATTACAACATATGAAAGAAAAAGTTGAAGTTGTAATTTGTGTGTATGCAGGAGATATAGAAAGAAATAAAATAAGAGGTGACTTTGGTATCACTTATGATATGGAAGTTTTAAGATTAATAGATGATTTAAGAGGTTATGAGCTAGATGTAAACAGTGTAGTAATCACTAGATTTGAGGGACAACCTGCAACGACTGTATTCATAAATAAGTTAGAGCGTAGAGGAATCAAAGTTTATAAACATTATCCAACAAAGGGATATCCTTCAGATGTTGAAACTATAGTTAGTGATGAAGGATATGGAGCAAATGATTATATAGAAACTACAAAGCCAATTGTAGTAGTAACAGCACCAGGACCTAATAGTGGAAAACTTGGTACTTGTTTAAGTCAGTTATACCATGAAAATAAAAGAGGAAATGTAGTTGGATATTCTAAATTTGAAACATTCCCAGTTTGGAATATACCTGTGAAACATCCTTTAAACATAGCTTATGAGGCAGCTACAGTAGATTTAAAAGACGTAAATATGATAGATTCATTCCATCTTGAAACGTATGGTGAAATGTCAGTAAACTATAATAGAGATTTAGAGTTATTCCCAGTGCTAAAAAAAATAATAGAAAAAATAACTGGAAAAGAATCAATTTTCCAATCTCCAACTGACATGGGTGTTAATAGAGTTGGTTTTGGAATAATAGATGATGAAGTAATAAGAAAAGCTTCTATAGAAGAAATTATAAGAAGATACTTTAAAACTGCTTGTGAGTATAAAAAGGGACAAGTTGATAAAGGTGCTTATGATAGAATGAAAATGATTATGGAAGAGCTTAATTTAAAGCCAGAAGATAGAAACGTTGTTTTACCTGCTAGAAATTACAGTAATAAGTTAAAAGAAAATGCTGATAAAAATGATACTTGTCCTGTAGTGGCACTAGAATTAGAAGATGGGACAATATTAACTGGTAAAGGTTCTGACTTAATGAATGGAACAGCAGCAGCAGTACTGAATGCAATTAAGCATTTAGCTAATATATCTGATGATATGCACTTAATATCACCTGTAATATTAGAGCCTATTATAAATTTAAAAACAAAAACTTTAGCAAGTAGAAATGTTTCACTTAGTTGTCAAGAGGTTTTAACTGCTCTTAGTATTTGTGCTGTAACTAATCCAACTGCACAATTTGCTATGGAAAAGTTAGCTTTATTAAAAGGGTGTCAAGCACATTCTACTACTATATTAAATAGAGATGATGAACAAACATTTAGAAAGCTTGGTATAGATGTAACTTGTGACCCAGAGTATCCTTCACAAAATCTTTACTATAGCTAAAAATATAATTATACAAAAAAATATGGGCTGTTTTAAAGTAATAGTTTGAGCAGTCCATTACAATTATAATAAAATCAGTAGACTGTCTTGTATAAGGCAGTCTTTTATTTTTAAAACATCCCATTTAAATTAATATATATACTGTTATCCATAAGGAATTTTAATTTAGTTCCTTGGAATACCTATTGTAAAGCTTTTACCTAGTTTTTGCAAGTGTTTTTTATGATTTTTTATAAATTGTATTGAATTAATTGATTATAAACTGTTTTAGTAAGAGAAAGTATTGACATATAAATAAAATAGATGAAAAAATAGCATAAAGAAACATAAGTTTGGTATAATTAAAACAGTGATGTAAATAAATTTAATCTAGTTATACTTTAAGGTGATAAGAATGGAATTTTATAGAAAAATAATTCATATAGATATGGATGCTTTTTATGCGTCTATAGAACAAAGAGACAATAAAAAATTAAAAGGTAGACCTGTGGTTGTTGGTGGAAATCCACAAAGCAGAGGAGTAGTTGCAACGTGTTCTTATGAGGCTAGAAAATTTGGCATACATTCAGCTATGCCATCCACTGTAGCTTACAATAGATGTCCATATGCAGTTTTTGTAAGACCT
Organism: Clostridioides sp. ES-S-0048-02; assembly: GCF_020658495.1. NCBI lineage: Bacteria > Bacillati > Bacillota > Clostridia > Peptostreptococcales > Peptostreptococcaceae > Clostridioides > Clostridioides sp. ES-S-0048-02. The sequence goes on along the minus strand of NZ_JACVWH010000012.1, from coordinate 84,369 downwards.
AGATTTGAGGTATATAAAAGTGTATCAAATCAAATAAGAAATATATTTTATAGATACACAGATTTAGTAGAGCCACTATCTTTAGATGAAGCATATTTAGATGTAACAAAAAATAAAAAGAATATTGATTCATCAATTGAAATAGCAAAGCAAATTAAAAGAGATATATTTAGGGAAGTTGGACTTACATCTTCAGCGGGTATCTCATATAATAAGTTTCTTGCTAAGATAGCATCAGACTTAAAAAAGCCTAATGGTTTGACTGTAATAAATGAAGAAAATGCTCAGGATTTTTTAGATAAATTGCCTGTAAATAAATTTTTTGGTGTTGGAAAAGTCACTTCAAATACTCTTAAAAATTTAGGGATAAAAACAGGATATGATTTAAGGTGTTTAGATTTATTTGAACTTGAGAACATATTTAAGAAAAAAGGATATGACTTATATAAATTTGCAAGGGGTATAGATGATAGACCAGTAGAGCCAAATAGAGTTAGAAAATCTGTTGGAGCAGAGACTACACTAAGTCATAACTTGGATATTGACGAAGAGGAAACACGTAATATCCTTGATGAACTTTGTGAGGAAGTGTGCCATAGATTAAAAAACTCTGAGAAATTTGGAAAGACGTTGACATTAAAAGTTAAGTATGAGGATTTTACACAGATAACTAGAAGTCTTAGTTTAGAACATTATATTGATGAATATAATGATATAAGAAATAGTGTTGACAATTTATTGAGAAATGTTGAAATGAATGGAAAACAAATTAGACTATTAGGAGTTACAATATCAAACTTAAGCGACAAAAAAGAAACTTACAAAGACATTACTTTATTTGAGTATATGGATAGTATTCAGTGATGACTATTTGTTTAAATGAATGAATTAACACTAGCCTTAATTATATATAATTAAGGCTAGTGTTGTATTGTTTTATTAAGATTTTTTTATTTTTTTTTATATCTTTTAAATTTGAGTATTGTATACAAATACTTGATATTTATAGTAATGTTTACTAATATGTATTAACCCAAAAGTCGTACTTTGTTTACATAAAGGGGATATTGTGATATAATTATAAAAACAACTTATTGCGTTGGCAAGGGTTGCTTGTCGAAAGAGGGGATGATAAATTATGATAGAGATAAGAAACGTAACCAAGAAAATGGGAAATAATGTAATATTAGATGATATTTCTCTAGCTGTCGAAACAGGCACATTGGTAGTTTTAATTGGCTCAAGTGGTTGTGGGAAAACTACTACTTTGAAGCTTATAAACAAATTAATAAAACCTACATCTGGTGAAATATATATTAATGGTAAACCAATTTCTCAAGAAAATGAAATAGAACTTAGAAGGAAAATAGGATATGTTATACAGAACACAGGTCTATTTCCTCATCTTACAATAAAAGAGAATATAGAGTTAATTCCACGTTTAAAAAAGGAAAAGTCAGTTGAAGAAATTGAGGCAAGAACTTTACAATTACTTGAAATGGTAGGTCTTGATAGTGATGATTTTTTAAATAAGTATCCTTCAGAGCTTAGTGGGGGTCAACAGCAAAGAATTGGTGTTGCAAGAGCCATTGCAACTGATGCTGAAATAATATTAATGGATGAGCCTTTTAGTGCTTTAGACCCAATAACAAGAACATCTTTACAAGAACAATTATTTTCTCTTCAAGATGAACTGAAAAAAACTATAATATTTGTAACTCATGATATGGATGAAGCTTTAAAGATAGCTGATAAGATTTGTATTATGAAAGATGGAAGAATAGCGCAGTATGATACTCCAGAGAACATACTTAGAAATCCAGCAAATGATTTTGTAAAAGACTTTATTGGAGAAGATAGAGTCTGGGATAATCCAGAATATATAAAAGCAAAAGATATTATGATAAAAAATCCTATTGCTGTTAATTCAACAAGAACTGTAACTCAAGGTATAGAAATTATGAGAACGAGTAAGGTTGATAGCTTACTAATCATAGATAGAGCTAGAACACTAAAAGGTATTGTCACTGTAAAAGATATGAAAGACCGTCATGATAAATCGACATTGCTTGGTGATATTATGTCAAGAGAGCCTTTGCATGTAAATGAAGGTGATAATTTAGTAGAAATACTAAATATAATGAACTGTAATTCAGTTGGATATATTCCAGTTGTTTCAAGTGAAAATAAATTAGTAGGACTGATTACTAGAAGTAGTTTACTTTCTGTTTTAAGTGAGCAATTCCTAGAGATGGAGGTGAGTGTTCTTGGATAATTTTTTTAATTTTATACTATTGCAAAAAGATAAGATTATAGAGCTTTTGATACAACATATGAGCTTAACTGTTACATCTATTTTGATAGCTATACTAGTGGGTGTTCCTCTAGGAATAATTATTTCAAGAATACCATCTCTTAGAAAAATTGTGCTTGGATTTGTAAACTTAGTTCAAGCAGTTCCATCAATGGCACTTTTGGGTCTTCTTGTACCAGTACTTGGTATAGGAAGCAAACCAGCAATATTTATGGTAGTAGTATATTCATTATTACCAATTGTAAAGAACACATATATAGGTATAACAAGTATTGACCCAGTAGTATTAGAATCGGCTAAAGGTATTGGTCTTACAAGAAATCAAACTTTATTTAAAATACAGTTTCCTTTAGCTTTGCCTATAATAATGGGTGGGGTTAGAATTTCTGCTGTTACAGCGGTTGGTCTTATGACTCTTGCAGCATTTATAGGTGCTGGTGGTCTGGGATATTTAGTATTTTCAGGTGTACAAACTGTAAATAACAATATGATTTTAGCAGGAGCAATTCCATCATGTATAATTGCATTGCTAGTTGATTATTTATTTAGTAAGATTGAAGTTGCAGTTACTCCAAAAGGCTTAAATCCAAAGGCTCCAAAGAAAAATTATATAGGGCTTAAAGTAGTATCTGCTATAATAATTATTGCAATGTTATTTGTTACTTTTGGTTCAAGTTTTTCAAGCAAAAAAGAGACAATAACTATAGGTTCAAAAGATTATACAGAACAACTTATTCTTGGTAATGTTTATGCTGAATTGATAGAGAAAAATACAGACCTTAATGTTAAAAAGAATTTAAATCTAGGTGGTTCATCTGTTGCATTTAATGCTATTAAATCTGGTGAACTTGATATGTATGTAGATTATACAGGTACACTTTTAGTAAATGTAATGAAGCATGCTCCAATTAAAGATGCTGATGAAGCATATAAAGTTGTTAAAGATACTATGGAAAAAGAGAATCAATTAACTTTACTTGACCCTATTGGATTTAACAATACTTATACATTAGCCATGATGCCTAAAACTGCTGAGAAATATGGAATAAACACTATTTCTGATTTAACTAAATATAGTAGTGACTTTACTTTCTCACCAACTTTAGAGTTTGAAAATAGAGAAGATGGTTTTGTAGGTATTTCTAGAGATTATGGTCTAAAATTCAAAGATATAAAAGCTATGAATGGAAGTTTAAGATATACAGCTTTAGATAATAATGAATCTCAAGTTGTAGATGCGTTTTTAACTGATGGTCTTATTAAGAAGTTTAATCTTAAGATATTAGAAGATGACAAAAACTTCTTTGTTCCATATTATGCGGCTCCATTAGTGAGACAAGATACTCTTAAGAAATATCCTGAGTTAGAAAAAGTGATGAATATGCTTTCAGGAAAAATAAATGAAGAAACTATGAGAGAACTTAACTATCAAGTTGATGAGCTTGGAAAATCACCAGAAGAGGTTGCTCATTCATTCTTAGTTAAAGAAGGTTTAGTATAGAAAATTAATAGTTTATATTATGAACTTAAGTTATAGATAGTATTTTAAATACTATTTATAACTTATTTTTTTGTATACAAAACCTATATTATGATTTTTAATTCATAATTAATTTTTAAATTGAATGAACAAGTACAACCAACTTTGAATATAAATATAGTAAGTGTGCATATATACAATTTGCTTTATCTAGTCAATTGATATTGATACATAGTCTTTTTTCGATTAAGTCGAAGGGAGGAGGTATACAGTTATGGATAATTATAAAAAAGTGAAGCAAGTGTTATGGATAATTTTATTTGCCAATTTTGCTGTAGCATTATTAAAAATAATTATTGGTAATAAAATTAAAAGTTATAGTATGACAGCAGATGGGTTTCATTCTCTGTCAGATGGAGCATCTAATATAGTAGGATTAATAGGTATTTTTTTTGCATCTAAACCAAAAGATAAAGATCATCCTTATGGGCATAAAAAATTTGAAATTATAACCAGTTTATTTATTAGTGGTATGCTATTTGTTATAGCAGTTAAGATAATTCTTAGTTCTATATCAAGACTGGCAAACCCAGTTACACCTTCTATAACTATAGAAAGTTTAATTGCTCTAGTCATTACTCTTTTTATAAATATTTTTGTCTGTATATATGAGTATAGAGTTGGAACTAAACTGAATAGTTATGTCTTAATTTCAGACTCATTGCATACAAGAAGTGATATATTTGTGTCTTTAGGAGTATTGGTTACTTTAGTTGGTGTTAAGTTAGGATTTCCAGTAATAATAGAATCTGTAGTTCCTATTATTATTTCTGGGTTTATAATTTATTCAGCTTATGGAATATTTAAACCGTCTATTGGAATTTTAGTTGATAGAGTAGCTGTAGATGAAGAGTATATAAGGGAAATTGTATTTGAATTTAATGAAGTGAGAGATGTTCATAATATTAGAAGTAGAGGTAGTAAGAGTGTTATTTATATTGATATGCATGTAATGGTAGACCCATTTATAAGTGTAGAGCAATCACATGACTTAACACATAAAATTGAGAAACAAATACAAGAAGAAATTAATGAAAATGCTCAGGTAATAGTGCATATTGAACCTTTTTATAGCTTTTAATTTGATTATAAAGACATAAGTATAAAAATTTATAATTCATAAAAAAAATATTATACCATAAATATTTTCAGAAAATATTTATGGTATAATATTTTTTATAGAGAAATTAAGTCTTAATATACCTAAGGAGGAATTTATTATGAGATACGTTGAATATGGAAAGACTGGGAAAATGGTTTCGGTAGTTGGATATGGAGGATTAAGATTTGATTTAGAAAAAAATGACCAAGAAAATGCAGATTTAATTAAATATGCATATGAAAAGGGCATTAATTATTTTGATACAGCACCAGGGTATTGTGATGACAGAAGCGAAGATATATTTGGACTAGCTTTTAGACAAATGATAAAAGAAGGTAAAACAGACTTTTACGTATCTACAAAAGGAAAGCCAAAAGTATACGACACAGCAGAAAAAGCAGTAGATGCTGTGAAAAAGTCAATAGAAAGATTGGGCGTATCTAAAATAAATTTCTATCATATATGGAATATTAGAAAGATGGAACATTATGAATTTGCAATGAGACCTGGAGGTCAGTATGAGGGTCTATTAAAATGTAAAGAAGAAGGATTGATAGACCACATAGTATTTTCATCTCATCAGCCAGGAGATGAAGTCATAAAGGTTCTTGATGAAAATAAGTTTGAAGGTGTTACTATGGGAATTAATATACTAAACTTTCCATATAGATTAAAAGGTGCTAAACATGCTATTGAAAATGGATATGGTGTTGTAGCTATGAATCCATTAAGTGGTGGAACTATTCCAAAGTACAATGAAGAGCTTTCTTTTCTAGCAAGAGAAGGTGAAAGTACTATAGAATCAGCCTTAAGATTTAACATAGGAATTCCACAAATAAATATATCGTTAATAGGAGTTAATAAAAAGCAGGATATAGATGATGCTTGTAAAATTGCAGATGAGCATAAAATATATTCAGATGAAGATATACATGATATTGAAACTAGATTAAGTAAAAATATGAATGAAATATGTACAGGTTGTGGATATTGTAAAGTATGTCCAAAAGATATAAACACTCCAGCATATATGCTTTTTTATAATGAAAAACAGATGTTTAAAAAGAGTGATGAAGAAATGACAAAATCGGTCTATGGGCTAGCACATTGGAATTATACAATGAATAGTAAAGCAAAAGCTAAAGAATGTATAGCTTGCGGAAAATGTGAAATTGAGTGTACTCAACATTTACCGATAATTGACAGATTAAGAGAAATTAAGCAATGGGAAGAACATGGAGTTAATAATGTCACAGTATAGTCAGTTTATATTGTACTTAAAATTTGTATAGTATTTAATAAGGTTTAATATATAAGGAGACAAATTATGATTTTGTCTCCTTATATATTATGCTTTAATTTATTATGGGTAAATTTTATCTATACTAACTGACAGTATCTATTTTCACATTGAATTATTCCAATATTTTACAATAAAATTACTTGCAAACTCTAATTTTATAAGCTTTCAATATATATTACACAAATAATTTTTATTTAATTATAGCTTTTAATAAAGTAAATATTGTGGTTGTAAATAAGGAATTATTCAATTACAATAAAACAAGTAAGGATATTATAAAAGTGATTATTATAATTAAAAGAATAAATTGTAGGTAGTAACAAATCCTATATAATGAATGGAGGGTGATATATATTGAAAAATAATATATTTAAATATAAAAATGAGATGTTTTTATTTATATTAGTCATAATAACTTATTTAATAATAACAATAGCATTCTTTTCTAAAACTACAATATTTTATGATTTGAACAACACTTATGATGTGTTATTAGATACAGATACAGGTGTACTATTCAATTTAAATGTATTTGCTATAAATCAAGACAATAGCAAGCACGTATTATTTTCAGCTATTATATCAATTTTTGCATATCCAATATATTTACTATGTACTTCGATAGCAAATCCAGGGACAACTGATTTTAATACTGCTTATGGATTTGGATTGATTTGTCTACAAATAGTAACTAGTGCTATATCTATAACTTTAGTTTTTAATCATATTAAAAAAATAAAAATGCAGAGGTTAACCTTAATTTTACTTACTATGATAATGATATTTTCTTTTCCACAACTATTTATGACCTTAAATGTAGAAAGATTTATATATAGTCAGTTTACATTAATATTTTTTATATTTATTGCAAATAAAATGAACGGAAAAAACTCTTATTTAGTAGAATTAGCAGCTATACCATTATTTGGAATAACTATTAGTAATATATATTTGTATTTGCTCAACATAATATTTGAATTTAAATTAAAAATAGGAAAAATATTAAAGCATTTAATTACATTTATTTTAATGGCATATATTTGTGTAGTTTCAACAAAATCTTATGAAAGTTTTATGAATCTTGGAAATGTAATACAATATGATACAAAGTTTATAAGTGGAGAGCCTATTTTAGAAAAAGTTGCAATGATTATAGAAAGATTATTGTATTCAGTTTTTTATTTTCCTGGAGCAGAGATTAAAAAAGGACTATTTTTACAAAATGGAGAAGTTGCAACGATACCAGTTATCCTTACTTTATTAGCATTTTGTTTTTGTGTTTTAGCTGTTATTGAGAACTCAGAAAAAAGAGTTCCTAAATTGTGTATGGGAATAATTTTATTTAATTTAGTTTTACATGGTATAATAGGGTACAATCTGACTAATTCAAGTATAATGACTATAAATTTTAGTTTTGCTGTTATAGTTTTGTTAGCTTACTTTACTAAAGCACTTAGAAAAAATGAAAAAAGTATGTACAATATATTTTTATCATTGTTGCTAGTCACTATAATAATTAGTAATATAAATGGATTTATAGAAATTTTAAATATTGGGATAAAATCATATCCTGTTTAAAAAATAATGTTGAAAGGGTAGTAAGTTTATGAAACAGACAAATACAATAATTAATCTTCTTACTAAAATTTCAGATTATATAAGATTAATGAGAATAAAGCAGTATATAAAGAATTTATTTATATTTGCTGCTATAATATTTTCAAACAATATACTAAATATAAGTCTATTGTTAAATACATTTATAGCTTTTGTGTGTTTTTGTTTGATATCATCATCAGCATATGCATTAAATGATGCTATAGATATGGATAAAGATAAAAGACATCCTAAAAAACGTAATAGACCAGTAGCAAGTGGAAGAATAAGTAAAAGAAGTGCGAATATATTATTTGTTGTTTTAGCTTTAATTTCAATTTGCTTGTCAACGGTTATTAATTTTAAATTAACTATAATTCTCATTTTATATTTGATAAATAATATATTATATTCTCTTAAGTTAAAGAATATAATTCTATTAGATGTGTTTTCTATATCTCTTGGTTTTATACTTAGAGTTTATGCAGGATGTGTAGCTATAGATGTTAGATTATCAAACTGGATAATATTATGTACATTTTTTTTATCTCTGTATTTAGCTCTTGGAAAGCGCAAAAAAGAAATCATAATTTTAAAAGATAATGCAGTTGAGCATAGAAAAATACTAGAAGATTATGATATAGAAAATTTAAATCAAATGATGATAGTTATACTAAGTTCTACAATTGTATGCTATGCATTATATTCTACAAGTAATCCAGAAAAACCAGATATGATATTTACAACAATATTTGTAGTTTATGGTGTACTTAGATATAATTATATAATTAACAAAACAAATGAAGGAAATCCTACTGACATTATACTAAAAGATAATGCTTTAAAAATAAACGTAATCTTATGGGTAATTACATGTTTAATAATATTAATTTTTTAGTGATAGGATGGGAAAATACTTATGAAAAAAAGTGTATTATTGCTCGATATAGATTATACTGTTATAAATACTGATAGTATGGTAGACTTTTTTATTTATTCTTTAAAAAATAAAACACTTAAGACTATTATAAAATTGCCATACATAATTTTTACTCTAATGATGTATTTGGTTAAAATAGTACCTTTGAAAAAAGCAAAAGAGGCAATCTTTTATCCAATAGTAGATTTTAGCGAAGACGAGTTAAAAGATTTTTTTGATAGTTGTATAATGAAAAAAATTAATGAGTCTATAAAAAAAGTAATTTATAAAAACAAAGAAGAGCATAATGTTGTAATTATGATAACTGCATCTCCATATGCATATATGAAGTACTTTAAGTATTATGATTTCGCAGATGAGGTTATAGGCACTGAGCTATTTTGTGAAAATTCAAGATACAAAAACCAATTCATTGGCGAAAACTGCAAGGGAATTGAAAAAATACAGAGAATAAATACTGTATTAGATAAGCTTGGAATTGAGATTGATTATGAAAATTCATATGCATATTCAGACTCTAAAAGTGATTTACCTATGCTTTCCTTAGCTAAAAATGCATTTTTGGTTAATAAGAAAAATGGTGAGGTTATAGAACAAATAAATTCATAGCTTTATATCACTTAGAATAGGAGGGGATAGTTTGGGATATTTGCACATATTAATTTTGTCTATGGTTCCTGTAACAGAGTTAAGAGGAGCCATTCCTATAGGTATTGCAATGGGCTTAAATCCTATATGGGTTTATGTATTTAGTGTGATTGGTTCTACATTAGTATCAATTCCTTTGATATTGACATTTAGACATATATTGCAATTTTTGAAAGGTAAAAAGTTATTTAAGGGACTTGCTAACACAATTGATAAAAAAATAAATTCAAGAATGAAGAAATTAAAAAGCGTTTCAATAATAGGTATAATACTATTTGTAGGCATACCACTTCCAACAACAGGAACATGGACTGCGTCTGCGATAGCCTCAATACTAAAAATGAGAATAAAAGATGCTTTTATAGGAGTATTTTTAGGAAATTTATTGTCTGGAGTCATAGTGTCAGCCCTTTCTCTACATATAATATAAAACTATCCAAATATACTATTGGATAGTTTTTTTATGAAAATATGTGAAAAATATTTTTTATTTAGACAAAATATTTAAATTCATTTGGTCTTAAAATGTTTACTATCATAAAAGAAATATAGTATAGTAGTATTTATGAGGAAATTAATTTAAACTTGCCTATCAATAAAATAAAGTTTTTATATAAAATGTATTTTTAATAGTAATAGATTTAAACATTAAATTATTAAGGAGGTTTTAAGATGGAAAATTCAAATACTGATTTAGGTCGTGAGAATGTAGGCAAATTGCTTTTTAAATTGGCTACACCAGCTATTATTGCACAAATTGTGAATGTTTTGTACAACATAGTAGATAGAATCTTTATTGGTAGAATGGAAAGTGGCGAAGTTGCTATGGCAGGTGTTGGAGTAGCATTTCCTATAATAATTATAATAACTTCATGTAGTTATTTAATTGGTATGGGGGGAGGACCTTTAGCTGCTATAAAAATGGGGGAACAAGATAATGATGGGGCAGAGAAAATAATGAGTAATAGTTTTTCTGTATTAGTTATTTTGGCGATACTATTGACTATAGGTTTTCAGATTGGAAAAGAACCCTTACTTTGGCTATTTGGAGCAAGCGAATCTACAATTGGATATTCAATGGATTATTTGAATATTTATTTAATAGGGACAGTATTTGTTCAAATTTCACTAGGTATGAATACCTTTATAAATACTCAAGGATTTGCGACAACTGGTATGATTACGGTTGCTATAGGAGCTTTGATAAACATAATACTAGACCCAATTTTTATATTTGGATTTGGTATGGGGGTAAAAGGAGCTGCATTAGCCACTATAATTGCACAAGGAGTTTCTGCTATTTGGGTATTGGTATTTCTATTTGGAAAGAAAAGTATACTTAAGATAAAAAAGAAATACATGATGCCTAAAGCAAGTATTATTTTGCCAGTATTAGGTCTGGGAATTTCTCCATTTATAATGCAATCTACAGAAAGTTTAGTGCTTATAGCCCTAAATAGCAAATTACAGATGTATGGAGGAGATTTAGCAGTAGGTTCAATGGCAATAATGAGTAGTATAATGCAAATTCTTATGCTTCCTAACATGGGATCTACACAAGGGGCACAACCAATAATAAGTTACAATTATGGTTCAGGACAGATTGACAGAGTAAAAAAGACTTTTAAGTTATGTTTATTGTCATGTTTTACATACTCTGCAATTTTGTGGATTTTACTTATGATATTCCCTACGTTCTTTGTAAGTATATTTAACAAAAACCCACAATTACTTAGTATGACTAGTTGGAGTATAAAAATATATTTTGCTGGCTCTTTTATGTTTGGAATACAATTAGCTTGCCAGCAGACATTTTTAGCGCTTGGAAAAGCAAAAATATCTTTAATTTTAGCTCTTCTTAGAAAAGTTGTACTTTTGATACCTTTAATATTTATACTTCCAATGTTTTTTGATGAAAAACTTTTTGCTGTACTTTTAGCAGAGCCAATTGCAGATATAACAGCAGCCACTATTACAGCAATTTGTTTCTTTGTGTTTTATAAATGTTCTCTATCAAAACCTAAAGTAATAGAGGAGTAAAATATAAATAGTAGAAAGTTTTTAGGAGCATATATTATTAGTTAAAAATTAAAATTTGTATTTTAATTTAAGAAGATATTTTTTATAATTTACAAAGATACAAACTAGAATTAAAATTTAAAATTATAGTAAGAAAAATGTAAGTATTTGCAATATTAATGGTATAATATTTACAGATATGATAATCAATAAGAGGAAAGGATGTTTATATAATGGAAAATGATTTAACAATGCAAGAGCTACTTGAGCAACAAGAGCAAGTGTTCAGCAAAGTGAAAGTTGGGGAATTGATAACTGGAAAAATAACTGCAGTGAGAAATGATGAAGTACAACTAGAATTAGGTTATGGGTTTGATGGAATAATACCTATAAGTGAATTAAACATAGAAAAAAATCAATCTATAGAAGAGTTATATCATATAAATGATGAAATAACTGCTATAATAACAAAAGTATCTCAAAAAGATGGAACAATAACTTTATCTAAGTTACAATTAGATAGAAAAAATGATTTTGCTGATTTACACAAAGCTTATGATGAACATAGAATAATAACTGTAAACGTTGAAAAAAATATAGAAAAAGGTGTATTTGCTAATTACAATACATATACATTTTTTATACCAATTTCTCAGCTTGACACAAAGTTTATTACAGATACGTCTAAATTTGTTGGTCGTAACTTAGAAGTATATATAAAAGAAATGGATGCTAGAAAAAATAGATTTGTAGCATCTCATAGAGACGTATTACAAGAACGTATAAATAAAGAGAGAGAAGAAAGAAGAGTTCAAATTAAGGCAGAAAAGGAAGCCGAAAGAGCTAGAATAAAACATGAAAGAGAAGAAGAAAAAGCTCGTATTAGATTAGCTAAAGAAGAATTGTTTAATTCCCTTGAAGTTGGTCAGAAAAGAGATGGTAAAGTAACAAAGATAATGTCTTATGGTGCATTCATAGATATTGGTGGAATTGAAGGATTAGCACATATAAATAACCTATCTTGGACAAGAGTTGAAAGTGTGGAAGATGTTGTCTCTGAAGGTCAAGAAGTGGAAGTTTATGTATTAGATGTAAATCAAGAAACTAAAAAAATTGCACTAGCATTAAAAGATATAAACAATGACCCATGGGATTTAATAGCAAAAGAATTACAAGTTGATGATGTTGTTAATGCTAAAGTTCTTAGAATTATAGAAAAGGGAGCTTTTGTTCAAATCGAAGAAGGTGTAGATGCTTATTTACCAATTTCTGAATTGAGTGATACTAGAGTAGCTAAAGTTACTAATGTTGTTAATATTGGAGACGAAATTAAAGTTAAAATTCTTGATTTTAAACCAAAAACTAAGAGAATGTTAGTTTCGATAAAAGAAGCAACTAGAGAGCCAGAAGAGGATATAACAGAGTTTTTAGAAGTAGAAGAATCTCTAGGAAGTATTGGAGAATTATTTAAAGATAAATTTAAAGACTTAGAAATATAAAATAATCAAAAAGGGGGGCTGTTTTAAAACATTACTCTGTCTATTTTGACAGCTTTAGTTTTAAAATAGCCCTTCAACTATCTATAAAAATTTATATACAGTATTAGGAGGAAAATTAATGAAAAAAGCTATTATAGATGTACATTGTCATACTTTAATAAGTGGACATGCACATAGTACTTTTAAAGAAAATGTTGAAGAAGCAATTCAAAAAAATATAAAATATTTAGGCATATCAGACCATGGTCCTAATATGCCAGGAGGACCACATCCATTTTACTTCTATAATTTACATCTACTTCCACGCCAAATACAAGATTTAAAAATTCTTAGAGGTATAGAAGGAAATATCATGGATTATGATGGAAACTTAGATGTTCCAGAAGACATGCTACAACATTTAGATTATATAATTGCAAGTTTGCATAGACCTTGTATAGCTTCAGGTACAAAAGAAGAAAATACAAATGCTATTTTAAAAGTGATGGATAAACCTAGAGTAAAGATAATTGGGCATCCAGATGATAGTAGATATCCTTTAGATTATGAGTCTATAGTAAAAAAAGCAAAGGATAAAAATATTCTTTTAGAAATAAATAACTCTTCATTAAGTTCAAATTCTCATAGAACTGGAACTTGGGAAAATGCAAGTGAAATGTTACTATTATGTAAACAATATGGTGTAAGAGTTATTCTTGGTACAGATTCGCATATATGTTACTCTATAGGTGAATTTGAAAGTGCAGAGAAAGTTTTAAAATCAGTGGATTTTCCAGAAGAACTAGTAATAAATTATCATGAAGATGAAATTGTAGAGTTTTTTAATATAAATTTTTAGAATTTTAGGAGTGAGAAAATTTGAGTAAAAATAAGTTTATCTACATGAATTATTATGACAATGGTTATTTCAAAAAGGGAATGGTTATAAATATGGTTTTAGCTCTTATAATTTTGGCCACAATTTTTATATACTCAACAACATTTTTATATCTTTTATGTATAATAACAGCGGTTTTTCTTTTTAAGCAAGGTCGTGATTTTTCAAATAGATATAAGGGAAAAGTATATCTTACTCTTGATAATCATTCAATATCAATAAATAATCAATGTATTTTCAGTATAAAAGCTAGAAAAAATCAAAAATTTAACTATAAAGTAATAGAAAAAATAGAAGTAACAAAAAATATATTAAATATATGTGCTGATAATTTTAATTACAAAATTAGATTAAATGCATTGAGTTTGGAAGATGAAAAAAAATTATTGAGTACAATAGATGAAAAGATAAAAAAATTTAAGGGGTAATACCATACTATTTTCAATAGTTAGCATGATTTAGAATATTACTTGACAAAAATAAATAATAAAAAAATACAGATAATTATTTTTTTATGTTGACAATACATTTTAATGTGTATATAATAACTATTAAATCAAAATATTTAGAAAATTTAAATGATTTTAAAAGCGATGAATAGAAGTAGTAAGAATCATGAAACTTCCAGAGAGCTAAAGTATGGTGTGATTTAGCAGTTGATAATTCTGAACTTGTCTAGGAGCTGTTTCCTGAGTTGTGTAACTTAGGATAACCGTATTTCCACGTTATAGGAAAAATAGCTATTATAATAATTAGTAGTAGCTATTACTAAGGGAGCTTTTTAAAAAGCTAAATAGAGTGGTACCGCGAGCAAAACCTCGTCTCTAGTTTTACTAGAGATGGGGTTATTTTTATTCTAATGATAAATCTAACATTTGTACTTATGAATTGAAAAGGGGTAGAATTGCGTCGATATAAGGTATACTGAATACAAAAAACAGAAAAGGGGGAAAATAACATGAAATATGGAAAATATAAAAAATATAATAGAATGAAAATGGTAAATCGTAAATGGCCAGATAACGAAATAACAAAAGCTCCAGTTTGGTGTAGTGTCGATTTAAGAGATGGAAATCAATCACTGCCAACACCTATGAATGTAGAAGAAAAAGTCAGAATGTTCCGAATGCTTTTGGATACAGGGTTTAAAGAAATAGAAGTAGGCTTTCCATCAGCATCAAATACAGAGTATACATTTTTAAGAAAGCTAATAGATGAAAATATGATTCCAGATGATGTAACTATACAAGTACTTACACAATCTAGAGCTCATCTTATAGAAAAAACATTTGAATCAGTAAAAGGATGTAAGAAAGCAATAATACATTTATATAATTCTACATCTGTCCTTCAAAGAGAAGTGGTTTTTAATATGAGTAAACAAGAAATCATAGATATAGCAGTTGAGGGAGCAAGATTATTCAATGAAGAAGCAAAGAAATATCCTGAAACAGAGTTTATTTTTGAATACTCACCTGAAAGTTTCACAGGTACAGAAATGGATTATGCACTTGAGATATGTGAGGCAGTTATAGATGTGTGGAAACCAACGCCACAAAAGAAAGTTATAATAAATCTTCCATCAACAGTAGAAATGGCAACACCAAATATATATGCAGACCAAATAGAATGGTTTTGTGAAAATATAAGCTGTAGAGATTCTATTATAATGAGTTTACACACTCATAATGATAGGGGAACTTGTACAGCAGCAAGTGAACTTGGATTATTAGCTGGAGCAGATAGACTTGAAGGTACATTATTTGGAAATGGTGAAAGAACTGGTAATATGGACATAGTAAATGTGGGTCTTAATCTTTATACACAAGGAATAAACCCAGAATTAGACTTTAGTAATATTGATAAAATGATAGAAATATATGAAGACTGTACAAAACTTACAGTACATGATAGACATCCATATGCAGGAAATCTTGTACATTGTGCCTTTTCAGGTTCTCACCAGGATGCTATTAGAAAAGGTATGATAGCAATTAGCAATAGAAATGATGGTTGTTGGGAAGTTCCATATTTACCAATAGACCCTCATGATATAGGAAGAGAATACAAAGAAATCATTAGAATAAACAGCCAATCTGGAAAAGGTGGAGCTGTTTATATAATGGAAACAGATTATGGTTTCATGATACCTAAAAATATGCATGCTGATTTTGGAAATGTGGTTAAAATGGAATCTGATAGAATAGGAGCGGAACTTAGCAGTGAGTCAATATTTAACTTATTCAAGAAGGAATATATTGATGTTGAGAGTCCATATAAAGTTAAGAAATATAAGATAAAATCAATGGATGAGATAAACTATGAAAGTGATGATTCTGATGATACTAATATGATTGAGATGACTGCAAGAGTAACTTATATGGGTAATGAACAAAGGATTGTTGGAATAGGAAATGGGCCAGTAGATTCATTTAATAATGCATTAAAACAATGTGGAATGAAAGATTATAAATTTAGATATTATTGGGAACATGCATTAGAGGAAGGTTCACATTCAAGAGGTGTGGCCTATGTGGGAATAGAACATAATGATAAAGTTTATTTTGGGGTAAGCATATCAGAAAATATAAATACAGCAGCTATTAATGCTCTTATGAATGCAATAAATAAAAGTTATATTGAGGAGGAAGCAGAAAATGGGGATGACTATGACGCAGAAAATCTTAGCGAAACATGCTAATTTAAATGAGGTTAAGAAAGGACAATTGATTGAAGCAAACTTAGATATAGTTTTAGGCAATGATATAACATCACCAGTAGCTATTAGAGAATTTGAAAAGTTAGGAATTGAGGATGTTTATGATAAATCTAAAGTGGCAATAGTTTTGGACCATTTTACACCTAATAAAGATATAAAGAGTGCAGAGCAGTGTAAGTTTACAAGAAGTTTTGCAAAATCCAAAGGAGTGGTCAATTTCTTTGATGTAGGGGATATGGGAATAGAACATGTTCTTCTTCCTGAAAAAGGTATAGTAACAGCAGGAGATGTAGTCATAGGTGCCGATTCTCATACTTGCACATATGGAGCATTAGGCGCTTTTTCCACTGGCGTAGGTTCAACTGATATGGGAGCTGGCATGGCTACAGGAAAATGTTGGTTTAAGGTACCTGGTGCAATAAAATTTGTCCTAAAGAATAAGCCAAATAAATGGATAACTGGAAAAGATGTGATACTTCATATAATAGGGAAGATAGGTGTTGATGGGGCACTTTACAAATCAATGGAATTTTGTGGAGATGGAGTAAGTAATCTATCTATGGATGATAGATTTACTATTTGTAATATGGCAATAGAAGCAGGGGCTAAAAATGGAATTTTTCCAGTAGATGATAAAACTATAGAATATATAAATTCACATAAATGTACAACAACAGAAAAAGTTGTAAATGTATACGAAGCAGATGAAGATGCAATTTATGATGAAGTATATGAAATTGACTTAGCTACATTAAAAGAAACAGTAGCTTTTCCACATCTTCCTGAAAATACTAAAACAGTAGATGAGATTGATAACGATATAAAGATAGACCAAGTTGTAATAGGCTCTTGTACAAATGGAAGAATATCAGACCTTGAAGTTGCAGCTGAAATCATGAAAGGTAAAAAAGTTGCAGATGGGGTTAGAGTGATGATATTTCCTGGAACTCAAAAAGTATATCTTGAAGCAATAGAAAAAGGATATATTACTATCTTTATAGAAGCAGGAGCAGCTGTTTCTACACCAACATGTGGACCATGTCTTGGAGGTCATATGGGTATACTTGCAGCAGGAGAAAGGTCAGTTTCAACAACAAATAGGAACTTTGTAGGAAGAATGGGTCATGTTGATTCAGAAGTCTATCTTGCCAGTCCAGCTGTAGCAGCAGCATCAGCTATAACTGGAAAAATATCAAAACCATCAGAAATAATTTAAGGGAGGTAAAGTTTATGATTGCTAATGGAAGAGTTTTTAAATTTGGTGATAATATAGATACAGATGTAATAATACCAGCTAGATATTTAAATATAGCTGATTATAAGGAACTATCAACACACTGTATGGAAGATATTGATGATAAGTTTGTATCTAAAGTAAAGGCAGGAGATATTATAGTTGCAACTAAAAATTTTGGATGTGGTTCATCAAGAGAACATGCTCCAATCGTAATAAAAGAAAGTGGAGTATCCTGTGTAATTGCATCAACTTTTGCTAGAATATTTTTTAGAAATTCTATAAATATAGGGCTTCCAATACTTGAATGTGAGGAAGCAGCTAATAGCATAGAAGAAGGTGATACTATAGAAGTGGATTTTTCAACAGGTGTAATAAAAAACATAACAAAAGGAACAAAATATAAGGCTGAACCATTTCCTGAGTTTATGCAAAATATCATAACAAATGAAGGTTTAATTAACTCAATAAAGGTAAACAGGGGGTAATGGTGTATGAATTGTAAAGTAGCAGTCATAAAAGGTGATGGTGTTGGGCCAGAAATTATAAAAGAAGGTATAAAGGTCTTAAATAAAATTTGTTATAAATTTAATCATAAATTTGATTGTGAATATGTATTGGCTGGAGGATGTGCAATTGATGAAACTGGAGAACCTCTACCTGATAAAACTGTTGAAATATGTCGAAAAAACGAGGCGGTATTACTTGGAGCTGTTGGGGGTCCAAAGTGGGATAAATGTAAAGGGGATGCAAGACCAGAAGCAGGTCTTTTGAAATTGAGAGAATCCTTAGGCTTATTTGCAAATTTGAGACCAGCAACTATATATGAAAGTATAAAGGAATCTTCGCCACTTAGAGCAGATATAGTAGAAAAAGGCATTGATTTTGTTGTTGTGAGGGAGTTAACAGGGGGCATTTATTTTGGAGAACGTGGAAGAAAGATTATTGATGGTGTTGAAGAGGCTTATGATGTAGAGGTATACAATGAAAATGAAATAAGAAGAATTGGAAGAAGGGCTTTTGAAATCGCTAGAGATAGAAAGAAGAAGCTTGTCAGTATAGATAAAGCAAATGTGCTTGAAAGTTCAAGACTTTGGAGAGGTATTATGGAGAACTTAGCTAAAGAATTTGATGATGTAGAGCTATCACATATGTATGTTGATAATGCTGCTATGCAAGTTGTGAAAGACCCTAGCCAATTTGATGTAATAGTGACTAATAACATCTTTGGAGATATAATATCTGACGAAGCATCCATGGTTACAGGTTCTATAGGTATGTTACCATCTGCATCACTTCGAGAAGATAGCTTTGGAATGTATGAACCAATACATGGGAGTGCTCCTGATATAGCTGGAAAAGATATTGTAAATCCAATTGCAACTATTTTATCTGTCGCAATGATGTTAAGACATAGCTTTAATCTAGAAGATGAAGCTAAATGCATTGAAGATGCAGTACAAAATGTACTTAGAAAAGGATACAGAACTAGTGATATATATAATAGTATAGGAACTGTTGTTGGTACAAAGAAAATGGGAGAATTAATAGTAAATGAAATTTAGAATTATAGTTTAATTTATATAATACGATTTGGTCATATAATGGGGGGCATTAGTAAAAAATTTATTGTGAAATAGTTTTATATTTGGGGTAGAAGAGATATTTTATTTTTAAAGCACAACATGATTTTAGGTAATTTTAATTACATAAAATCACGTTGTGCTTTTTTATAAAATAACACTTTGGATTAAGATTTTAATGCTGAAATAGCCTATTTTTGTTTATTAGAAATTTGCAGGGATTTAATTAATATTATATAATATATTTTAGTATTATGAATATTAAGTGACTGTCAATATTAGTTAGGAGATGGAGTTTTTGGGAAAATATAAGGTTTTAAAAAAGCAAAATAGTAGTAAATCTTGTTTAGTTTGTGGAACGCAAAATGAATTAGGATTAAAAGCAGATTTTTATGAACTTGAAAATAGAGAACTTGTATCAATTTGTAATACAAAAGATTGGCATCAGAGTTATCCAGGAAGAGTTCATGGAGGTATGTCTGCTGCAATATTAGATGAGACTATTGGAAGAGCTGTAAGTATAAATGATGACCAAATATGGGGGGTTACAGTATCTTTGGAATTGAAATATAAAAAGCCAGTACCAACAGATGCTACTATAAAAGTAGTTGGAAGGATAACTAAAGAAAATAGAAAATTATTTGAAGGTACAGGAGAAATAATTTTGCCAAATGGAGAGATAGCAGTAACAGCAACTGGAAAATATATGAAGATGCCTATTGGTCAAATAGCAGAAGGTGATTTTTCTGATGAAGAATGGTTCTTTGCTGAATCAGAAGAAAAAGTTGAATATATTGAGATTTAAGTGATTACATATTTGCTATGTAAAATGATGTGTAAAAAAATATAAAATTGAAAAACATAAGATAAAAATAACTTAGCTATACTTAAAAAAAATTCTTATAATAGCATTAAATTTACACGTTAAAAAAAATAATTTATATATTTAAAAAGTGTATTTTTTTTATAGGTAAAATTCAGAAAATTCAAACTAATGATGAGGTGTAAAATGGATGATTTCACAAAATATAGAAAATAAATTATATATAAAATATAATTTTTATGTTGACATACTTAATTTAGCTTGATATTATAGATATTAAAAATAAGGACAGTAAACACACTATCCATATTACAAACTAAAAAAGGAGGGAATTATAATGAGTAAGAAATTATTTATTCCTGGTCCTATTGATGTTAGAGCAGAAGTCTTGGAAAAGATGGCTACACCAATGATAGGACATAGAGGGAAAGATGCATCTATACTTCAAAAAAGTATAAGTGAAAAAATGCAAAAACTATTCTATACCAACAACACGATACTTTTATCCACGTCGTCCGGAACTGGTTTAATGGAAGGCTCCATTCGTTCCTGTACATCCAAAAAGGCAGCAGTATTTTCCTGTGGGTCCTTTGGTGATAGATGGTACAAAATGGCAGTGGCTAATAATGTCCCAGCGGATATATTTAAAGTTGAATTAGGAGAGGCAACAACACCAGAAATGGTTGATAAGGTGCTTTCTACCGGAGAATATGATTTAATAACCGTAACTCACAATGAAACTTCAACTGGAATAAGAAATCCAATAGAAGAAATTGGAGAAGTTGTTAAAAAATATAAAGATGTGGTCTACTGTGTAGACACTGTAAGTTCAGCCGGTGGAATAAAAGTCGAGGTTGATAAGATTGGAATAGATATTTGTATAACATCATTACAAAAAGCACTGGGATTACCACCAGGAATGTCTATTTGCACATTTTCTCAAAAAGCAATCGATAGAGCTAAGCAAGTACCTTTTAGAGGAGTTTATTTTGATTTGTTAGAAATGTATGAATACTTAATCAAGAAAAACTACCAATACCCTTCAACACCATCTCTTTCTCACATGTTCGCTTTAGATTTCCAATTAGATAATATATTAGATGAAGGCCTAGATAACAGATTCAAACGACATGAAGACATGGCAAACTTAGTTAGAATCTGGGCTAAAAAACACTTCCAAATTTTTACCAATGAAAATCACTTATCCAATACACTTACTGTTATAGAAAATACTCAAGGTATTAGTGTATCAAATTTAAATTCAAAATTACAAGAACGAGGATTCCAAATAGCAAATGGCTATGGCAATTTAAAAGAAAAAACTTTTAGAATTTCACATATGGGTGACTATACTGTCGAAGATGTACAAGAATTATTAGATAATATTGATGATATATTAGGTTTTAATAAGTAATATTACAAAATTATGTGTATTTTAAGTTAAATTTAAAATATATAAAATAAAATGTGTTTTATGAAAATTACATATTAAATTTTTAACAAACATTAATGAAATTTGATATGACTTTAATAAAAAATATTTTGAAAATTATATAAATAGAAAGTGTAATTTAAATAAAGTTTTTTAGTGATGAAAATACTTTAAAAAATAAAAATTGGAAAAATTAAGTGAATATAATTGGAGGAGTTTGTTATGTATAATATATTAATTACTGATGGAATAGAGAAAGATGCAGCGAGAAAATTGAGAGAGTTAGATTTTAATGTGATAGAAGAGTTTTATGAAAAAGATGTTTTAGGAGATAAACTTAAAGATGTTGATGTGCTTGTAGTACGTTCAGCTACTAAGGTTACTAAGGATGTAATAGACAAAGCATTAGAAGGTAAAAAGTTAAAATTGATAGTAAGAGGTGGGGTAGGATTAGACAATATAGATGTTAAATATGCAGAAGCTAATGGAATAAAAGTCATGAATACTCCAAATGCAAGCAGTATATCTGTTGCAGAACTTACAATAGGTCAATTATTTGTACTTGCAAGATTCATAAATACTGCAAATGTAACTATGAGAGATGGAAAATGGGAAAAGAAAAAATACAAAGGTACAGAAATTAATGGAAAAACATTAGGACTTATAGGTTTTGGAAGAATTGCAAAAGAAGTTGCAAAGAGGGCAGAACTATTAGGAATGAATGTCATATATACTGATATAATGGGTGAAGCACAAGGCTTTAACAAATATAGATTCTGTGATATGGAAGAAGTTTTACAAAAAGCAGATTTCTTATCTTTACACATACCTTTTGATAAGAATAAGGGGGCAGTAATAACTGAAAAAGAAATAAATAAGATGAAAAATGGAGCTTATTTAATAAACTGTGCAAGAGGCGGTTTGGTGGACGAAAAAGATTTACTAAAAGCATTAGATGAGGGTAAATTATCAGCAGCAGCTATAGATGTTTATGAGCAAGAACCTACATTAAATCTAGATTTAGTAAATCACCCAAGAGTTTCTCCTACACCTCATATTGGTGCATCTACAGTAGAGGCTCAAGAAAGAATTGGAGAAGAAATTGTAAATGTGATTCAAGACTACTTTCTTGACTTCAACAATCTAATAGGGGTAGCATTATAAAATATTTTATACAATTAGGAGGAATTTAGTAATGGCAACGATTAAACCATTTAAGGCGATTAGACCAAATAAATATATAGTAGATAAAGTAGCAGCACTTCCTTACGATGTTATGAATAGTGAAGAAGCTAGAGAAATTGCAAAAGGGAATCCATATTCATTTTTGCATATAGATAAATCAGAAATTGATTTAGATGAAAATATAAATTTATATGATGAAAAAGTTTATTTAAAAGCACGAGAAAATTTGGACGAATTTCGAAAACAAGAAATTCTAGTAAAAGAGGAAAAAGATTGTATATATATATACAAACAAGTTATGGATGGCAGAGCTCAAGTTGGTATAGTTGCATGTATTTCAGTTGATGAAAGCTTAGATGGAACAATAAAAAAACATGAGTACACTAGACCAGAAAAGGAAGTTGATAGAACTAATCATATAAAATACTGTGATGCTAATACGGGAACTATACTTGTAACTTACAAACATCAAAGATTAATAGATGATATGATAAATGATTTTATGGATAATCATGAGCCTTTATATGATTTTATAACAGATGACAAGATAGAGCATACAGTGTGGAAGATTGATAATGATGATATAATATGTAATTTAGTAAATGCATTTGGAAAATTAGATTATTTATATATTGCAGATGGTCATCATAGAACAGCTTCAGCAGAAAATGTAGCTAAAGAAATGAGAGTTAAAAATCCAAACTATACTGGAAAAGAAGAATTTAATTATTTTATAGCAATGATTGCACCAGATGAAAATCTAATGGTTTTAGATTATAATAGAGTTATCAAAGACTTAAATGGTTTAAATGAAGAAGAATTTATAAATAAAATAAAAGAAAATTTTGATGTAGAACAAATGAAAGGTAAAGAAAAATATAAACCTGACAAAAAAGGAACTTTCGGAATGTATCTGGGTGATAAATGGTACAAAATGAAGGCAAATAAGAATTTATTAGACATAGAAGACCCAGTTGACTCATTAGATATTTCTATACTACAAAATTATGTGATTGATGCTATTTTAGGAATTGAAAATCCTAGAGTAGATAAAAGAATTGATTTTATTGGTGGAATTAGAGGTATTGAGGAATTAGAAAGAAGAGTTAATGAAGATATGAAGGTAGCGTTTGCAATGTATCCTACTAGTATTGAGGATTTAATAAAAGTAGCAGATGCAGGCAAGATAATGCCAGCTAAGTCAACATGGTTTGAACCTAAGGTAAGATGTGGGCTATTCTTACACGAAATAAATGAATAATTAATAAAATTAAAGGCTAAAAAGTAAACTCTACTACTTTTTAGCCTTTAATTTTTAATTAAAAATAATAGTATAGTAATTTTAAATTATAAGAGATAGTTTTTCTAAAAAGCTATCTTTTTTTTAGATTTTTATATAGTAAAAATTTACATTTAACAGAAATAGAGTAATATTGTATGTTATAATTTAGAATGGAAATTTATATAAACAGTATTTATAATAAGCGTTAAAAGATATTTGTTATTATTATAGACTATATTGTTATATGAGCAAAATTAGAAAAATAAAAGGATATTAAAGTGACATGCTAGAATTATTATTCGGAAACTAAGTTTCAAGGATGAGTATGAAGCTTATAATTATTTTATAGTGTTGAAGCTTAAGAAAATGGTAATTCAATCTGGAAACAGGATTGATTATATAAAAAGTATAGTGATTAATTAGAAAAATAATGAATAATAATTAGTATATACTATGTTATTAAGCCTTATTAAAATCAAAAGAAAATTAAGTTATATTTTTAAAATATTCATTAAAATTAAAGTGTTGAAAATGAGGATATATTGAGTTTAATTTTATCTTTAAATTAAAGTGGGACAATGTTAAATAGTATCTTATCTAAGAGGAACTTAAAAAATTGATTGAGGTATTTATAAGCATGAAAAGAATTATAAGGAATTTATTAATATAAGTATTACAAAAGAGAATAATTTTTATACATCAATTAATATATAATTAAAAGAAGTGTAAAATGAAAATTTTATAGATAAATTTAACTATATGTTGTTTGATTCTAATATAGGAAGAAATAAAATATGTATAAAAATAGGAAGATATAATATAAACATATAATATATTATATGTAATGAGGATGTGAGTATGGTGAACAGACTAAAGCCAAAAATTTTAGGTATTAGTATCTTGTTTATTATTATAATTATTTTAACCTGTGGGGCTATTTTTAAGTTTAAGTTTAAATTGGATAATAAGTTGAAAGAGACCACGCATACATATTTGTCAGAATTTACGGAGCATAACATAATTAATCTTAAGACAAAACTTAGTGGTCAATTTGACATGCTTGAATCTATTGCTAGTTTTATGGGAAATTTAGATAATATAAATAATGATATGATGATTAATTTAATGGAGTCTGGAGTAAAGCGAAGTTCTTTAATTAGAATGTCTGTTTCTACACTGGATGGAAAAAGTTATTCTAATGATGGAATTATTACTAATTTAAAAGATAGAGATTATTTTAAAAAAGCTAAAAATGGAGAAAAAAACATATCAGAATCTTTAAAATCCATTATTGATAAGAAAGAAATAATAGTTTTAGCTACTCCTATCTATAAAGATGGAAAAGTAGCAGGTGTTTTAAGTGGAGCTTATGATTCAACTAAATTGAATGAATTATTAGGCTTATCTGCATTTGATAAAAAAGCACACGTTTATATTGCCAAAAAAAATGGAGATGTAATTGCTCAAAATACAAACGAAAATAGCAAAATGTTATCATGTGTATTTAAACTTTTTAATAAGGATAATTGTGAGGAAGTAAATTGTTTAAAAGTTATAAAAGAAAATATTAAAAATGATAAATCTGGATATTCTAACTATAATTTAGATAATAAGAAATTTATGTTAAATTATCAACCACTTGGAATTAATGATTGGTATATTTTTTCTGTTGTACCAAGTGAAGTAGTATATATTCAGTCAGATAATATTTCGTATGATGTATACATATTTGCATTAGAAATATTATTAGTTATATTAATTTTTGTTGTATATATAGCTTATATTATAAATAACAATACTAAGACTATTATAAATGAAAAAGAAAAATTTAAGGCACTTACTGATAATATATTAGGAGGTGTTAAAAACTGCTTAAAAGATAAATATATGACTATGACTTATGTAAGTCAGGGGTTTTTGGAACTTACAGGTTATTCTGAAGAGGATTTAGATGTAGTTTTTAAAAATAAATTTAAAAATATGATTTATAAAGAAGATGTAGACAAGGTTAATAGTATCGTTTTGAATCAATTAAAAAGACAAGATAAAATTGAAGTTGAATATAGAATTGTAAAAAAAGATGGAAGTATAATTTGGGTTTTAGATAGAAGTAAATCTATAAAAGATAGTAAAGGGAATGAGTATATACAGGGAGTTTTAACTGATATAACAGAACTCAAGAAAATACAAGAAGAATTAGACTCAAAAAGGTTTGAAATAGAGACTATCAATGATAGCATTGTTGGTGGAATAGTGATAACTGAGATAAATGATGATTTTGATAGTATATATTTAAATGAAGGTTATTTAAATATGATTGGATACACACGTAAACAGTTAGAAGATGAATTAGATAATAAATTAATCAAGCTGATTTTAAGAGATGATAGAGCTGGAATGATTGATGATATAAATAAGCAACTTAAAGTAAATGATACATTTGCATGCGAACGAAGAGTTGAAAAACGAGATGGTAGTATTATATGGATTTTATTAAAAGGAAGAAAAATAGTTGATGAAAATGGAAACTCAGTACTATGTAGTGTAATTGTCGATATTACTTCTGCTAAATTATTAGAGCAAGAGCTTAAAAAGAGTGAAGAACGTCATGAGATTATTATAAAGCAGACACAAAATATTATAGTTGAATGGAATATAGAAAAAGACCAAATGAGTATTTCTCCTAATTGGTATAATAAATTTGGTTATGACCCTATAACTGAAAATGCAACGAAAAATATAATTAAATCAGTTGATATATATCATGATGATATAGATAAGTTTATTTTATTAACTAAGCTCACTTCATCAGGAAGTGAGTATGAGGAGTGTGAGATTAGACTTAGAGTTAGAGATACCACTTATGCATGGTTTAGTATAAAAGCAACGACACTGTTTGATGATAATGGGATACCTTATAAAGTTGTAGGTAGTTTAACTGATATTGATGAATCAAAACGAGAAGCTGAAAAATTAAAAGAGAGAGCGGAAAAAGACCCACTAACAGGTTTATATAATAAAAAAGCATCACAAGCACTTATAGAAGAATATATAACATTGGATAAAAACAGACAAGGTACTTTAATGATTATTGATATTGATGACTTTAAAGGTATAAATGATAATTTAGGTCATTTATATGGTGATGCTGTATTAAGTGAAATTGCAAGTGATTTAATAAATTTATTTAGAGCATCTGATATAGTAGGAAGAATTGGTGGAGATGAGTTCATTGTTTTTATGAAAGATATTTCTGAAACAAAAGATATTATGAACAAAGCAGAGGAATTGGTCAAAACGTTTGAGAGGTCTTTTGTAGGTAAAGGATATAATTATAAAATATCTTTGAGTGTAGGGATTGCTAGATTTCCAAAAGATGGAACAGATTACATGCAGTTATTTAGAAATGCGGACATAGCTCTTTATTCAGCTAAGGGTAAAGGAAAGAATCGTTATGCCTTGTATGATAAAAAAATTGATAAAGTACAATATATAGCAAATACAAGAAATACAGATGAAAATACCAATGTAGCAAGGTCTTTTAAGGAACATATTACAAATTATATATTTGATATATTGTATGAATCAAATAATATAGAAATGGCTGTAAATTTGATTCTTGATATTGTGGGTAAACATTTTAATGTGAGTCGTGTCTATATATTTGAAAACTCAGATGATAACCTCTACTGTAAAAATACATTTGAATGGTGTAATGAAGGAATAACAGCAGAAATTGATAATCTTAAGAATATTTACTATGGTCATTTAGGCAATTATCTTTTAAATTTTA
This sequence comes from Clostridioides sp. ES-S-0048-02, assembly GCF_020658495.1. Lineage (NCBI taxonomy): Bacteria > Bacillati > Bacillota > Clostridia > Peptostreptococcales > Peptostreptococcaceae > Clostridioides > Clostridioides sp. ES-S-0048-02. The sequence goes on along the minus strand of NZ_JACVWH010000012.1, from coordinate 56,480 downwards.
ATGCAGATGGATTATTTTATTGTAATGATGTTGATAATCTCAATAGCGATTTAAAAAATTTGCTTAAAGCACAAGGGATATGTTCAATATTACAATGTAAAATTTTAGAAGGTAATGAATTTAGAGGATTTGTAGGATTTGATGAATGTTCATATAATCGTATGTGGACCAGTGATGAAGTGGATACACTGACATTTATTTCCAAGACGCTTAGTGTGTTTTTATTAAAAATGCGTATCCAAAGTAAGCTAGAAGAATCTTTAGAAGTTCAAAAGTCTGTAATGGATAACATGGACATATGGGCTTATGTTGTTGACAGAAACACATATGAACTGTTATTTATCAATAAAAAGATGCTTGAGTCAGCCCCAGATACACATGTAGGTGATTTATGTTATAAAGTACTATGGAACAATCAGAATAAACAATGTAGAAAATGCCCTATGAGTTGTTTAAAAGATGGAACTGATACTTGTAAATCATTTATGCGTAACAAAAAGTTTGGTGTAAATGTAAATATAACGGCAACAGCTTTAAAATGGTTTGATGGTAAAGATGCATGTTTAATATTTGGTAGTGAAGTAAATAGTGTTGAGTCTGAAGCAAATATTTAAATGAGCTTCTTGTAAAGATTTCCTAACTAATTGAATAAAACGTTTAAACTACTGTATTATAGATTTACTTAAAATCACAATTTTGATTTATTGAACCTAAAACGTTCATATAAATTATTTAAGTTGTGGTTTTAAGTATTTTTTGTGTTATAATTAAGCGTTAAGAACAAAATTAAAAGATACTTTTAATTTTAAGAAAGTATTTGTTAAATATACATTGAGCAGGTGATGATATGGAAAATAGGTTTTTACCAATAAGTAAACAAGATATGATAGATAGAGGATGGGAAGAGCTAGACTTTGTGTTGGTTACAGGTGATGCATATGTAGACCATCATAGTTTTGGTACAGCAATAATATCTAGAGTTTTAGAAAATGCTGGATATAAGGTAGGTATAATAGCACAACCAAATTGGAAGACGACAGATGATTTTATGAAATTAGGAAAGCCTAGACTTGGATTTTTGGTTAATGCAGGGAATATGGATTCAATGGTGAATCACTATTCAGTGAGTAAGAAGCATAGAGATAAGGATATGTATTCTCCTGGTGGAAAAATGGGTTATAGACCAGATAGAGCCACAATAGTCTATTGTAATAAAATAAGAGAAGCATATAGCGATGTTGCAATAGTAATAGGAGGAATTGAAGCTAGTTTAAGAAGATTTGCCCATTATGATTATTGGAGTGATAAGGTTAGAAAGTCAATGTTGATAGATAGTGGAGCAGATTTATTAGTTTATGGAATGAGTGAAAAGCAGATTGTGGATGTAGCTAATGCACTTAATGATGGATATGACCCCAAATATATTAGACATATTGATGGGACATGTTATGTTGCAGATACACTAGAAGAAATATACGATAACTATATATTGATTCCATCATATAAAGAAATATGTGAAGATAAAATGAAATATGTAGAGGCTTTTAGAATTCAATATGATGAACAAGACCCATTTAGAGGAAATATAATTGTTCAACCTCATGGAAGTAAGTATTTAGTTCAAAATAAGCCAGAGAAACCTCTAAATAGAGAAGAATTGGATGAAGTTTATGGATTACCATATCAAAAAACATATCATCCTGTATATGAGAAATCTGGTGGTATACCAGCTATAGAAGAAGTGAAATTTAGCATAGTAAGTTCAAGAGGGTGTTTTGGTAGTTGTTCATTTTGTGCAATAACCTTTCATCAGGGAAGAGCTGTTCAAAGTAGAAGTGAGAAATCAATTATTGATGAAGCAGTAGGAATAACAAAATTAAATGATTTTAAAGGATATATACATGATGTTGGAGGTCCAACAGCTAATTTTAGAAGACCAGCATGTAACAAACAAATTACTAAAGGTGCATGTAAAAATAGACAATGTTTATCACCATCACCATGTAAAAACTTAGATGCAGACCATAGCGAGTATCTACATTTACTTAGAGCTGTAAGAAAATTACCTAACATAAAAAAGGTTTTTGTACGCTCTGGTATTAGGTATGATTATGTAATGGCAGATAAAAATAATAAGTTTCTTAGAGAGCTAATAGAACATCATGTAAGTGGTCAATTGAAGGTGGCTCCAGAACATATATCAGAAGAAGTTTTAGAATATATGCAAAAGCCAGCAGGAAAAACTTATGATAAGTTTAGACAGAAATTTTTTGCTATAAATGAAGAATTAGGTAAAAAACAATATTTGATACCATATTTAATGTCTAGTCATCCAGGGTCTACACTAAATAGTGCCATAGAGTTAGCTGAATATTTGAGGGATACTCATTATCAACCAGAGCAAGTTCAAGATTTTTATCCAACTCCTGGGACACTATCAACTACAATGTTTTATACAGGAATAGACCCACTTACAATGAAGCCAGTTTATGTCCCAAAATCAAAACGAGACAAAGCAATGCAAAGAGCTTTATTACAGTATAGAGCACCTAGAAACTATGACTTGGTATATTCTGCACTAGTTGAAGCTGGAAGAGAGGATTTGATAGGTTTTGGACATAGATGTCTAATAAAACCAAAGGATGAGAAACCTTATTTTAATAGAAATAATTCTAATAAAAATAAGTCTAAGTCTTCTACTGAAAATAAAAAATATAATGCAAATAATAGAAACAATAAAAAACAACAAAAAAGTCCAAGTAAGAGAAAGAAAAAATATTAAAATAGAGTGTAGGTAAATAGTAAATAAAATTATTTAAATAAGAAGGATTATTCGATAAATTAACAGAAATTAATATAAATAAATATAATTATTTTATAAAAAGTTAGTTTCGGGAGGAAGAGATGAAAAAGTATATTTATATAATGTTATCAGCAGCATTAAGTGTAATTTTTTTAGTGGGGTGTTCACAAGGACAAAATGAAAAGCCAAAAGAAGAACCAGCAGTTGTTAAAGAAGTAAAGGTAGCTGTTCCAGATGGATTGCCAGCGGTAGCAGTAGCGAAATTAGCAAATGAAAATCCAGCAATTAAAGATGGATATGAAACAATTTATAGCATTGAGAAAACACCAGAGGCAATTTCTACTAGAGTAATGAAAAAAGATGTAGATATAGCTATAGTTCCATCAAATATGGCTGCAATAGCATATAATAAAACTTCAAGTTATAATATAGTTGGTACTGTAGGTATGGGGTCTCTTTATTTAGTATCAACAGATGATATAAAGGATTATTCTGATTTAATTGGGAAAGAAGTTGGATGTACAGGGAAAGGTCTTACTCCAGATATAACAATAAGAAGTCTTTTATCACAAAAGGATATAAATCCAGCAGATATAAATTTTAATTATGTAAACTCTGCAAGTGAATTAGTACCATTATTGGCTACAGGAAAAATTACAACAGGGATTGTTCCAGAACCTGCACTTAGTGCTTTAATGTCCAAAAATCCAAATATAAAAATTATAAAAAGTTTAAATGATTCATGGAAAGAAGTAAGTGGTTCAAAGGATGGATATCCTCAATCTACATTAATTATCAAATCTGATTTTTTAAGAGATAATAAAGAATTTGTAGATTCTTTCTTAGGACAATTATCAAATAGTGTAGATTGGGCAAATAAAAATCCTGAGGAATTAGGTAAATATTCTGAGGAGATAGAAATATCTACTGAACCTAAAATAATAGGCAAAGCTCTTGAAAGAGCTAATTTAAAGTATATTCCAGTTAAAGATATGATTAATGATTACAAAAACTACTATGAAAAATTAGCTAATTTTGATGATAAGACAGTAGGAGGCAAAGTGCCAGATGAAGCAATATACTTTGTTGAAAAATAAGAAAATTAAAGAACAATTTATAGACAAATTAGAGGTAACACTTTCTTGTGTTATCCTCTTATTTTTGTGGCAAATTATTGCTTTAAAAATTAACAATGATATATTCTTGCCAACTATAAATCAAGTCTATAGTAGTATCAAAGAAATAGCATTGAATTCTAATTTCTATATAGACATACTTTACTCAATAGGTAGATGTTTTTTTAGTTTTTTATTTGCTTTGATTTTTGCTATCATATTGTCTATAGTAGCATATTTAAGCAGGATTTTTAGAAATTTATTAAAGCCAATTAATGCTCTAGCACGTTCAATACCAACGATGATATTAGTAATACTTGCACTAATTTGGTTTAAAAAAGATACTACACCTTTTATAGTTGGGTTTACTATAGTTTTTCCAATCTTATACGAGAGTGTTTTAGGAGCAATATTGAATATTGATAAAAATTTATTAGAAATGGCAAGCGTGTATAAGATAAGGTTTATAGATAAGGTGTTGAAAATCTATTTACCAGCTATAAAATTTCAAATTATATCTATATTAGTATCGACATTTTCATTAAGCTTAAAAGTCGCTATAGCAGGAGAGGTATATAGTCAACCTACATATGGTATTGGGACTATGATACAAACTGAAAAAATTAATTTTAATACATCTGGGATATTTGCATGGATAATTATAATAGTTTTAATATCAGTCATTTTACAAGTAGCTCAAAAATTTTTGTCAAGGAGAGCTTTTTTATGGAAAAGATAAGGTTAAGTATTGAGAATATAAATAAAAAATATGATAATCATATTATATTTAAAAATTTTAATATTGATTTTTATATAGATAATGTTAACTGTATACTTGGGAAATCTGGATGTGGAAAAACTACTCTCTTAAATATAATAAGTGGTATTATAGAAAATGATACTTGTAATTTAAATATTAAAGAAAGTTCAAATAAAATTGGGAGTAAGCTAGATGTAAGTTACATATTTCAAGAAGATAGGCTAATAGATTGGCTAACTGTAGAAGAAAATATAAAGATAGTTGTAAATAAATACTACAGTAAAACTCAATTAGATAAAATTTGTGATGAATATTTAGATTTGGTTGGAATTATTAAATATAAAAATTTTTATCCTCAGATGCTTAGTGGAGGGCTTAGGCAAAGAGTCAATATTGCTAGAGCATTTATCTATCCATCAAAGACTATTATAATGGATGAACCTTTTAAATCTATTGATGCAAAGAATAAACAAATAATAATGGATAATTTTAAAGACATACTTAAAAAAGAAAAAAGAACTGTTTTATTTGTAACTCATGATATTGAAGAAGCATTATTTTTAGCAGATAATATCTTTATTTTAGGAGATTCTCCTATGAGAATAAAAAAAGAACTAAAAAATTCTAGTGAATTGGAAAAAAATGAAGTTTTGAAGTTAATATAGAGTTATAATAATATTGTTGTTTTAAAATATAATTATTTTAACTATAATACTCTATTAAAATAGTACAGAATATTCGAAAACATGGATAATGTTCGTATTTTATAAAAAGGAAGTGAATGTATGATTAAAGTAAAAACTAATGCTATGAGAATTTTAGATTCAAACAAAATTGATTATAAGGTACTATCTTATGAAGTCAAAAGTGAACATGTAGATGGTGTAGAGGTAGCACATGATATAGGAAGAGATGTAAATGAAGTATATAAGACTCTAGTAACTCAAGGAGTTAGTAAGAGTATTTATGTATATGTAATACCAGTACATGAAAATTTAGACTTAAAAAAAGCTGCAAAAGTAGCTAAAGAAAAAAGTGTGGATATGATTCATGTAAAAGATATAAATAAGCTTACAGGATATATTAGAGGTGGTTGTTCTCCTGTAGGGATGAAGAAGCTTTATAAGACTTTTGTAAATGAAAGTGCAAAACAATTAGATACAATTATAGTAAGTGCTGGAAAAATAGGATACCAAATAGAATTATCACCACTTGATTTACAGAAACTTATAAAAGTAGAGTTTACAGATGTAATAAAAAAATAGATATTTCAGATAAAAAATTGATGACAAAAAATTATATGATTAATAAAATAAATAATGACTTAAAAATAAACATTTAACTACTATTATGTAATTGATATAAAAATATTGAGAAATTTTAAAAATGATGGTAAAGTGTAAATATGATTACGAATATTTTTTATAAAGTAATGGAGGGATGTTCGCTTGAGGAAGATAAAATCTGAACAAATTGTTGAACAAGTAAAAAAACTTTGCATAGAAGCTAGTTTATACTTAGGAGATGATGTCTTAAGCTGTATAAAAGAGAAAGCTAAAACTGAAAAAAGTGAAGTTGGAAAAAATATATTAAATATATTAGTTGAAAATGCTGAAATAGCAAAGGGAAAAAATATACCAATATGCCAAGATACTGGTATGGCTGTATTTTTTGTTGAAATAGGACAAGAGGTTTTAGTTGAAGGAGATACAATTACTGATGCTATAAATGAGGGAGTAAGACAAGGGTACGAGGAAGGATATTTGAGAAAATCTGTTGTAAGTCCAATTAGTAGAATAAATACAAAGGATAATACTCCTGCCATTATTCATTATGAAATGGTAAAAGGCGATGAAATTAAAATAGAGTTTGCTGCTAAGGGATTTGGAAGCGAAAATATGAGTAAAATGAAGATGTTAAAGCCATCAGATGGATTAGAAGGAATTAAAAAATTTATTATTGATACAGTTTCAGAAGCTGGACCTAATCCATGCCCTCCTATGGTAATTGGAGTTGGTATAGGTGGAACTGTAGATAAATGTGCTCAAATAGCTAAAAAAGCACTTTTTAGAGAACTAGGCGAATTTAATGAAGATGAAAATATTGCAAAATTAGAAAGTGAATTATTAGCCTCTATTAATAAATTGGGGATAGGACCTCAGGGGTTAGGAGGAACTACAACAGCTTTAGGTTTAAATATAGAGACTTTTCCTACACATATAGCAGGTCTTCCTGTTGTTGTAAATATAAACTGCCATGCATCAAGACATAAAAAGGTAGTAATTTAGGAGGAAAAATAAAATGATAAAGATAACTACACCTGTAAGTGAGATTGATATAGCTAAGTTAAATTGTGGAGATACAATTAGTCTAAGTGGTATACTTTATACAGCAAGAGATGCAGCTCATAAAAGATTGATAGATTGTATAAATAAAGGTGAAGAGTTACCATTCGATGTAAATGGTCAAGGTATATACTATGTAGGTCCTACTCCAACAAAACCAGAAGAAGTTATAGGAGCAGCAGGTCCAACGACGAGTTATAGAATGGATGATTTGACGATACCTCTTTTAGAGAGAGGTCTTAGATTGATGATAGGTAAAGGAAAAAGAAGTGAAGAAGTTATACAAGGTATGGAGAAGTATGGAGCAGTTTACCTTGCAGCAATAGGAGGAGCTGGTGCATACATTTCAAATTCTATAAAATCATGTGAAATTATTGCATATGAAGACTTAGGACCTGAAGCTATAAGAAAGATTGTAGTAGAAGACCTTAAACTTACAGTAGCTATAGATAGTTATGGAAATAATATCTATGAACAAGGAAGAGCAATTTATGAATGTAAATAAATTTTGAAAATTTATATAAATACTAAATATACAAAACAATTTAATTGTAAACATTTTAAGGAGGAAGATTGATGTCTAAGGATTATGCAAAATTGGCATTAGAAATGCATGAAATTAATAAAGGGAAAATAAATGTAGAAAGTAAGGTAGAAGTTAAAACTAAGGATGATTTATCAACAGCATATACGCCAGGTGTTGCAGAGCCTTGTCTAAAAATACATGAAAATCAAGAGGATGTTTATAGATATACTTCTAAAGGTAATTTAGTAGCAGTAGTTAGTGATGGAAGTGCTGTACTTGGATTAGGCAATATTGGTGCTGAAGCAGCTATACCTGTTATGGAAGGTAAATCTATATTATTTAAGCAATTTGGAGATGTAGATGCCTTTCCAATATGTTTAAAGACTAATGATGTAGATGAAATAGTTAAGTCTGTGGAATTAATGGAACCAGTATTTGGTGGAATAAATTTAGAGGATATATCTTCTCCAAGATGTTTTGAAATAGAGGATAGATTAAAAAAATCTTTGAGTATACCTGTTTTTCATGATGACCAACACGGTACCGCAATAGTAGTGGCAGCAGCAATAATAAATGCAATAAAGTTAATTGAAAACAAAAAAATAGAAGATTTAGAAATAGTTATAAATGGAGCAGGTGCTGCAGGTATAGCAATAGCAAAAATATTACTTAAAATGAATGTTAAAAATATAGTATTATGTAACAGAAGTGGTGCACTGGAAGCAAACATGGAAAGATTAAATTTGGTTCAAAAAGAAATGTTAGATGTAACTAATATAAGAAATGAAAAAGGTTCTTTGAAAGATGTTATAAAAGGTAAAGATGTATTCATAGGTGTTTCAGGTCCAAAAACTGTAACAAAAGAAATGGTTGAAAGTATGTCTGAAAAACCAATAATATTAGCAATGGCAAATCCTACTCCAGAAATAATGCCAGAGGAAGCAAAACTAGGTGGAGCGTTTATAATGGGAACTGGTCGTTCAGATTTCCCTAATCAAGTTAATAATGTTTTAGCATTTCCAGGAATATTTAGAGGGGCACTTGATGTGAAAGCTAAAGAAATAAATGAAGAAATGAAAATAGCGGCTGCATATGCAATTGCTAATACAATAACTGATGAAGAAATATGTCCAGAGTATATATTACCAGATGTATTTAACAAAAATGTAGTAAAAAATGTTGCTGAAGCAGTTAAAGAAGCAGCAATAAAGACTAAAGTAAATAGAATATAATTTTTATTTAAGAATCCAAAACTTAAGTGAGTAAATAAAATATAGACTAATAGAATTTATATATTAATATATAATTTTATTAGTCTTTTTATTGTTAATATGACATAATCATGTCATATTAATATTGCTATAATTTAAATATGGTCAAGAGCCAAAGAAAAATATACAAGGAGTGATTATATATGGAAGAAACTAGATTTTGTCAATGTTGTGGCATGCCAATGGGATGTACTAATGAATTGTATGGAACAAATAAAGATGGAAGTAAAAGTGATGATTACTGTAGTTATTGTTTTAAAGATGGTGAATTTACTGCTGATATAAGTATGGAAGAGATGATAGAAATCTGTATACCTCCTATGGTTCAAAGTAATAAAGGTATGACTGAAGATGAAGCAAGAAGTATGATGAATAATTTCTTTCCAAAATTAAAACGCTGGAAATAAGCTTATACAAAATCAATAACTCATATAAACTTCATGAAAACTTAATACTATAAACACATTAACTCTATATACTAATATTATTATATTTTATTAAATAATGTATTGGAGGAGTTAAAATGAAAAATTTTATTGAGAAGTTGAAAAAAGCTTTTAGAGTTAAACAATTAAAAAAAATATCAAAGGTTTCAATTACAATGTATTGTTTGTCTGTCATGTTGGTTATTTATGGTATATATGTATTTATAAATTGTACTGAATACATATATACTATGCTATCTACAAAACAGTTGGCATTCACAGGAAATGAATATACTATTATGAATTATTATATGAGTAACTTTAGTCAGTATATAATATTTGCTATTTTACTTGCATCAATGGGATTTGTGATACAAAAGCTAGGGAATATGAATTTCGATAAGATGGGAATTAGTGGCAACTATTCAACAAATATTAGAAATATAAGTGATATTTTTATAGATAATAGTAAAGATAGTGAAATGTTTGATAAAGTCAGTATTGAAAATAGTATTTTAAAAAATAAATAATACAAATATATAAAATGTGATTAAAAAAAGCTTAGAATACTTAGTGTATTTTAAGCTTTTTTAATTATTAGGATTTCAAAGTATTAGATTAATGATATAAAATTATATAAAAATAATTTTAAAATATTTAAATCATTGATTTCAAGGTATTGTATTTTTAAAAGAGTAAAAATATAATAAGTTAAGTATATAATAAATGAAAAATAAAAATAAATAAAATGGAAGTGATTGAGATGAGTAGTATATTGTTGGTTGAAGATGATTTAAGCTTGATATATGGATTAGAATTTTCTATACAAAAGAGTGGCTTTAGTGTTGATATAGCAAGAACAGTAAAAGAAGCATTGCGAATGTACAAAGAAAAAAATTATGATTTACTGATTTTGGATGTATCCTTACCTGATGGTAATGGTTTTGATATTTGTAAAAAGGTAAGAGAAGTTTCTAATGTGCCAATTATATTTTTAACTGCTTCTGATGAAGAAGTAAATGTAGTGATGGGGCTTGATATGGGTGGAGATGATTACATAACAAAACCTTTTAAATTAAATGAGTTAATTTCAAGAATAAAAGCTTTACTTAGGCGTTATAATTTTACAAATGAAAATGTAACTGAACTAAAGTCAAATAGTATTACTGTTAAATTACTTGAAAATCGTGTTTTTAAAAATGAAATTGAGCTGGAGCTTACTACAGCAGAATATAAATTATTGTGCCTATTTATGAAAAATAAAAATATCATACTTACAAGAAAAAATATATTGGACAAGTTATGGGATGGAAATGGTAGTTTTGTAGATGATAACACTCTGTCAGTATATGTAAGAAGGCTTAGAAATAAGATTGAAGATAATCCTGAAAATCCAAAATTTCTATTAACAGTTAGAAGAATGGGTTACAAATGGAATGTTATAAAGTGAGGGTGTTAAATATGAAGATATTTTCTAATAAAGACATAAAAATATTTTTTTTGGTGATTATATCCGTTTTATTAATGTTTATAGTAGTAGGTCAAATAGTAGTTGTAAATATAACCAATGATTATAAAAGAGCATTGGTAGAACATGATTATAATATAGCTGGATACTTACATAGTATGGGTGTTGATAAATCAAAAATACCAGTAGTATTCACTACTAATGAAGATAAGTATATTTTAAAAGGAAAAGAAATCTTAAATACAGCTGGATATGACTTTAATACAAATGATAGTTTTATGCCAAGTGTGAAATTGTTTCAAAGTAAATATATGAAAACTATGTCTCTGTATTTATTTGTGTTTTTTACTTTGATTATTTTTATACTGTATGTGCATTTTTTTAGGCAACAAAATAAGATAGAAGAAGCTAGTTATAAAATTGATTCATTTATGAATGGAAATATAAATGTACGGTTAAATACTTATGAAGAAGGTAGCTTATCAAAGTTATTCAGTTCAATAGATGCTATGTCAACATCTCTAAACACACATATATTGAAAGAAAAACAGAATAAAGAATTTCTTAAAAATACAATTTCAGATATATCGCATCAGCTAAAAACTCCACTTACAGCATTGATGATGTATAATCAGATATTGCAAGAAGAGAGTCATAATAGTGATGTTGTTGAAAATTTTGTGCAGAAGAGTCAAAATGAATTAGAGCGTATAGAATCATTGATACAAAATTTATTAAAGATTACAAAGATAGATTCAAAGACAATAATTCTTAACAAAGATAGTGTTAACATAAAAAAGTTAATTACTAAAATTTTATATAGTTTTGAAACTAGAGCAGAAAAAGAAGGAAAGAGTATCTCTATAAAAGGCCTAGAAAATACGACTTTGTTTTGTGATTATGAATGGATGTCAGAAGCTTTAAGCAACCTTATAAAAAATGCATTAGATAATACAAAAGAGAACGATAAAATAATGATAAAGTGGATTGAAACACCTATAACAACTATTATTTCAGTAAGTGATACTGGAAATGGAATTCATATTGAAGATATACATCATATATTTAAAAGATTTTATAGAAGTAAGTTTTCAAAAAGGAATCAAGGTCTTGGATTAGGTTTGCCACTAGTTAAATCTATCATAGAACAACATAATGGAACTATCACTGTAGAAAGTAATTTTTCACAAGGAAGTACATTTACTCTAAGTTTTTTTAAGCTTACTAATATGTAAGATAGGATACATCTTACAGTAAGGTGTATGAGTTATTATGATATTAATCAATTAGAAAGGTGAGAGAGATAATGGATATTCTTGTGGTTAATAATTTATGTAAAACATATGGAAGTGGATACACAAAAGTAGAGGCATTAAAAGATGTATCATTTACAGTTTCTAAGGGAGAATTTGTGACTGTAGTTGGAGAATCTGGCTCAGGGAAGAGTACATTATTAAATCTATTAGGAGGTCTTGATACTCCAACATCAGGGAAAATATTTATTGAGGGAAAAGAAATATGTTCAATGAAAGAGGAGAAACAGACTATTTTTAGACGTCGTAATATAGGATTTATCTTTCAGTCATATAATCTTATACCAGAATTAACTGTGGAACAAAATATAATATTTCCATTGTTATTGGATTATAAAAAGCCAGATACTATTTACTTAGATGAAGTATTGACTATCTTAGGTCTTAAAGATAGGAAAAATCATCTTCCAAATCAATTATCTGGTGGTCAGCAACAAAGGGTTGCAATTGGAAGAGCATTGATTACAAAGCCATCAATTATATTGGCAGATGAGCCAACGGGAAATCTTGACAGTAAAAATAGTAGTGATGTAATTTCACTTTTAAAAGTGACAGCAGAAAAATATAATCAAACTATTATTATGATAACTCATAATACAAATATAGCTTCTACAGCAGATAGGATTCTACAGGTTTCTGATGGAGTACTTAAAGACCTGGGGGTGAATAGAGAATGAGAAGCTACTTAGAACTAGTACCACAATATGCAAAGGTACACAAGAAAAAAAATAGAACTACAATTTTATGTATTGTCATTGCAGTATGTTTGGTTACTGCTATTTTTGGACTAGCAGATATGGCTATACAATGTCAAAAAGTACAATTCATTAAAGATAATGGAAATTGGCACATAGTAATTAAAAATATTAATGAAGAAGCTATATCAGAAATAAGTAGTAGAGTAGATATAGCTCACCATGGGAGAGGGCAAGTAGCTAAAAATGGAGAATTTAAATCAAAGGAGGTTTTGATACAAGGTTTAGATGAAGATTTAGCAAAACAACTAGGTCTAGAAATAATAAAAGGGCGTTATCCTGTTGGAGACAATGAAACTTTAATAGATATAGATGCAGTTAAGGAATTTAATTTAAAAGTAGGAGACTTTATAAAAGTAAGGTTGGCAGATGGGAGAGATAAAAATTATAAGATAGTAGGTGTATATTCATCAATATCAGTATTAAAAGCCTCAGATAAACATGGATTGATGCTTTCAATACTAGGCATACAAGCTATTGAAAAATCAGAAACATATGATAATTATTATATTACATTTAAAGACAGAGTTAATATTAGAAAAGCAACCTCTGATATTAAAAACATCTTAAACTTAAGTGATAAACAAGTTGGTAAAAATGAAAAATTACTTTCTATTATAGGTCAAGGTGACTCTGATTACTCTAAACCACTTTACTTGACAGCAGGAGTACTTTTTGTACTTGTGTTAATATCAAGTATTATCATGATATATAATAGTTTTAATATGGGTGTAATAGAGAGAATAAAATTTTTTGGACTATTACGTTGCTTGGGAGCGTCAAAACTTCAAGTCAAAAAATTTGTTATTTTAGAAAGTTTAATTCTAAGTGTAAAGGCTATTCCAATAGGATTGTTATTAGGAAGTATTGTAACCATTATATCCTCTATATTTCTCAAATATGTGAATACAGAATTATTTGGCTCTATGCCTATTTTAAAAGTTAGCTTTATTGGGATTGTGTTTGGAATAATAGTAGGATTTTTAACAGTAATACTATCAGCTGTTGTTCCAGCAAAAAAAGCTTCTCGAGTATCGCCACTAAGTGCTATACGTGGAAATCTAATGTTTAAAGAAATTTTAACCAATGGAAAAGCAAGTAAAATTGCTAATGCAGAAAGTTCTAAAATTGATACTTCTATGGGAATAAATCATGCTTTTTCAAGAAAAAAATCTTTTATACTTATGACTTCTTCATTTGCTATCAGTGTTGTATTATTTTTAGGTTTTAGTGTATTTATAGACTTTATGTATCAAGCACTTAAACCTATAAAACCAGAAGCTGCTCATATATCTATTGTTGACCCTGACTTTAAATCTGTTCTTACTAAAGAAGATATTAATGAAATAAGCAGTATCAAAGGAATAAAAAAAGTATACAGTAGAATGATGACAGATGTAGAGGCTACATATAATAATAAAATGGCAAAGTCTCAGCTAATTTCTTATGAAAAAAATCAATTCGACTGGGCTAAAAAGTATCTAGTAAAAGGGAAAATTAATGAAGATAAATTAGAGTCAGAAAATCTTGGATTGGTAGAGGAAGGTCATGGGTTTAATATTGGAGACAAAATATATATTAAAAATGGAAATTCTAAGAAAGAGATAGAGGTAGCGGGTATACTTTCTTCAATTCCATTTGATGTTAAAGACAAATATATTGGAAATATTATAACATCTGAAAATACTTTTACAAATGTAACAGGTATGAAAGACTATGTAATAATTGATACTCAAGTTGATGAAGATGCTCCTGGAAATTTAATTCAAAATATAAGAAGTGTACTAGATGATAATTTAGAGGTTCGAGATAAGCGACAAGGTAACTTAGAAGCTAGAAATTCATTTTACACTATGGCAATTTTTGTATATGGGTTTGTATTTATAATTGCCATTATAAGTATGTTTAATATCATAAACAGTATGAATATAAGTGTTACAAGTAGAATAAATTACTATGGTATTATGCGTGCAATAGGCATGTCCAATAAGCAATTAAGAAAAATGGTAATAGTAGAGTCAAGTACATATGCTTTAAGTGGTTGTTTACTGGGGAGTGTACTTGGATTAATATTACATAGGTATATATTTGTATCTTTAGTAACATTAAAGTTTCATATAGAGTGGCAAATACCTTTTGATTTGCTGTTTATCATTGTGGTAACTATGATAATAATAACTTTACTTTCAGTAAGAAAACCAATTAAAAAGATTTGTGAACTAGACATAATAGATGTAGTAAATGCACAATAAATATAGGTAGTAACCTAAATAAAAAATCGAAGTAAATATGAAATAGAAAATATCTTTCATTTTTACTTCGATTTTTGTGTTATATAATTTATTTTAAATAAGTTCCATCTTCATCTTGATAAATTAAATCTTTCTTCATAAGTACTCCAAGAGCACGTTTGAAATTTTTCTTACTTGAATTAAATAAGATAGAAATATCTTTAGGGTCAGATTTATCATTAAATCTCATATATCCATCTGAACCTTCTAAATAGCTTAAAATTTTATTTTCTAAGGTATCAAGTTCATCTTTTCTGTTTCCTCTAGGAGAAAGCCCTAATTTACCATCATCATATATTTTTATAACATGTAAATTTTCAAGAACATCTCCAGCTTTTAATTCTGTAAAGTATTCATTATGAAGGATTACACCAGCATATTTATTGTCAACACATATCATAGCAGAGTTATTGGTTTGGAACCCATATACAACTCCATTTACCATATCTCCTACATTGTAAGTATGGTCTGTTTCTAAATATGAATCTATGTCTGTAGTAGCAGCGATTCTTCCGCTTTTATCCAAATATATATAAAATAAATATTTTTCATCTCTAAACAATGGATAGGTCTTAGATTTAAAAGGAACTAGTATGTCTTTTGTAAGCCCCATATCTATAAAAGTACCAATGTCAGTGTTATCAACCACTTTTAGATAAGCAACATCTCCAACTTTAGCTAAAGGAGGTATTAAAGTTGCAGCAGTTCTGTCATCAGAATCTTTAAATATGAAAGCATCTACTTCATCGCCTATATTTATTTCATTTTTTCCTATTAATCTATTGTGAAGAAGCACATCATCCTTGGTGTTATTAGTTTGTCCATCTAGGAAATATCCAAATTCTGTTTTTCTTTTTACTATAAGTTTATTAAAATCACCTATTTTTATCAAATTAAAATCATCCTCTCATTTTATATTTACAATTTAGTTATACTACTCTTATGTAGTAGTGTTTCACAGTATATATATTAGTATTAGTGAAATTTATAATAAATAATGTAATTATTCATGCATTTTCAATTATTTAGCTTCTTATATAGTATAAACTCCAATTTCTTTTTTGTCTTTAGATTTCCCTAAAATTTTTACAAAATAAGTTAAAAGTATTGAAATAAATTTTCTTTTAAAGTATAATTGGTATATACCAAAATTGGTATATACCATATTGAAAAGTGGTGATTTTATGAAAATAGTGGATAAATCTAGTAATATACCATTGCATACTCAACTAAGTGCCATAATAAGAGAGATGATAGAAACTGGTGAACTTAAAGAAGGTGATGCAATAATACCAGAAAGAGAACTTTGTAATATACAAAATGTAAGTCGCATGACAGTGAATAAAACTATTGTTGGCTTAGTTACAGAAGGTCTTCTTTATAGGGTACAAGGAAAGGGTACATTCGTCGCAAAGCAAAAAAAGAAGTATCAGTTTTCAAATGTAAAAGGTTTTACTGATGTAATGAAAGAAAAAGGAGTAAACATAAGAACTGATATATTATCCTTTGAGATGGAACTACCAGACGATTTAGTAAAAAGAAAGCTTGGAATAAGTGATAATACAACAAATATATATAAAATTATTAGACTTAGATATACAGATGGAGAGCCATTTGGATTAGAAATAGTGTATCTATCAGAAGAAATGTGTAAAGGTCTTACAAAAGGAATATTAGATAATTCTTCATTATATAGAGTTTTGAATGAGAAATATGGCTATAAGATACAAAAAGCTGAGCAAGTAATGGAGCCAATTATACTTTCAGATGAAGAAAGTAAGCTACTTGAAACAGAAGAAGGTTCTTTAGCCCTTAAACTTCATAGGAATTCTTATAATAAAGAAGGTAATCCTATAGAGTATACCATATCGGTATTTAGAACAGATAAATATCAATATGAAATAGTATTGAGTGAGTAGGTGAATAAGGTGAAATGTTTAATTAATGGGAAAATAATATTAAAGAATCAAATTTTAGAAAACAAAGTACTAGTATTTGATGAAAAAATAATTGATATATCTGATGAGATACCAAATGATTGTGAAGTTATAGATGTTGGTGGTAAATATATCTCTCCAGGTCTTATTGATATTCATATACATGGAAACATGGGAAAAGACACAATGGATTCAACTGATGAATCTATAGAGACAATTTCAAAATCAATAATGAGACATGGTGTAACATCTTTTCTTCCAACTACAATGACAATGGATAAAGAGCATGTTTATGATGCACTTGAAGTTATCAAAAAAGCTAAAAGTAGAAAACTTGGAGGAGCTCAAGTATTAGGAGCACATTTAGAAGGACCTTTTATAAATGAAAATTATAAGGGGGCACAAAATGAAAAATTTATAATAAATTCAAAATATGAATTTATCAAACAATACAAGAATGTTATCAAGGTAATAACTTATGCTCCAGAAAAGGATATAGACTTTGACTTTACTAGGGAAATCAAAAGATGTACAAATATAGTTTTATCTATAGGTCACAGTAATGCAAGTTATGAGCAAGCTAAAGAAGCTATAAACTTAGGTGTAACAAATATAACTCATATGTTTAATGCAATGACTGGATTAAACCATAGAGACCCTGGTGTTGTTGGTGCAGCACTTACAACTGATGTATATAGTGAATTAATAGCAGATACAATCCATATAAATAAAGATTTATTTCAATTTATATTGAACAACAAAGGTAGAGAAAAATTGATTTTAATAACGGATTCTATTGAAGCGGGTGGGCTTGAAGATGGAAATTATGCTCTTGGAGGTCAAAAAGTTATAGTAAAAGGCAATGAAGCAAGACTTGAAAATGGTGCATTAGCTGGTAGTGTATTATCTTTAAATAAAATGGTACTTAACTTTTTAAATAATACAAACCTTAGAGTAAATGAAGCAATTAATTTAGCATCCTTAAACCCAGCAACATCTTTAGGCATAAATGATAAAAAAGGAAGTCTAGATATAGGTAAAGATGCAGATATAGCTGTGTTTGATGAAAACTTGGACTGCAAGATGACTCTATGCTTGGGTGAAGTAGTATACAAAAATATGTAGAATGTAAAAAATAAGCTTTAAATAAAATAAAAGTTATATAAAAATAGTAATAAATTAAACTTATATCAATTAAAGTATTAGCTAAAATTTAGGAGGAACAAAATGAGAGTATTAGTATGTAAAGATTATGATGGAATGAGTAAAAAAGCAGCTGAAATGATAGCAGCTCAAATAGTTTTAAAGCCAAATTCAATATTAGGATTAGCTACGGGAAGTACGCCAATAGGTATGTATAGAGATTTAGTTAAGAAATATAATGAAAATATAGTAGATTTTTCAGATGTAATAAGCTTTAATTTAGATGAATACTATAAGTTGCCAATATCTAATGACCAAAGTTATGATTATTTTATGAAAGAAAATCTGTTTAATCATGTAAACATTAAGTCAGAAAATACTCATTTACCAAATGGAATGGCTGATGATATTGAAAAAGAATGTATAAATTACGAAGCTTCTATTGATAGAGCAGGTGGTATAGATGTACAAGTACTTGGAATAGGTCGTAATGCTCATATAGGTTTTAATGAACCTGATAATAAATTTGCAAAAAGAACTCATGTAGTTGAATTAACAGAATCTACAATAGAAGCTAATGCAAGATTCTTTGAATCAAGAGAAGATGTTCCTAAAAAAGCTGTAAGTATGGGAATTGGTTCAATTTTAAAATCTAAAAAAATATTACTTTTAGCTTCAGGAGAAGAAAAAGCTGATGCAGTATATAAAACTGTTTATGGGGATATAACTCCAGAAGTTCCTGGTTCTATACTTCAACTTCACAAAGATACTATAGTTATAGTAGATGAAGCAGCAGTAAGTAAACTGAATCCAAAAGATTATAAATTAGTATAAGAATATAATTGGGTTTAAGTAAAAAATAGCTATCTTTAAATAATAAAATTTATTTAAAGATAGCTATTTTTATTTAAGTTATTTAGTTATTATTTTTTACGAAAACTCGTTATCAAGAAGTATCCAAATAATATATTAAAAATTATTATATTAAGTGGTATTCGGTCAAGCATAATAAAACTACCTATAATTGGAATTTTGCCAACTGGAAACATAAATATTAATACAGGCATTAATGTTAGTAAAAAAGATGGAAGACAGAGAAGGATTAATCTTGGAATATCAATATACCAATTGCCATTTTTTTTATACTCATTAATAAATAATTCAGTTCCTAACAATAAACCAATGCCACCAGAGGAGATTAAATTAATAAAAATAAATTTTTTAAAGTCTTGCATAAAACCAGTGCCAAATTTACGATAGAAGTCAAAATTCAATTTAACAGCTAAAAAATACATACTTAATAGAATAATTAAAAATAAAAGATATCTAAGCGTTTTTTTCATTTTAAATTCTCCCTTCAGAGATACTTTACCTAGTTTTATTTTGTTGAAATATAATTTTGTCAATGAGTTTAAGAAATCCATAAAATTAATTGAGAATGGAATAAGTATGATATATGAATAAATGTTTTTTATGCTTGAAGTAAACTGTATTACTTAATATAACTATAATATTAATTGTTTGAATATTCAATAAAAAGTCTGAGAAATATCAGTTTTGGTAGAAAATGAATAAATATAGTTAGAAGTTGGATTATTATTTTATAACATTTTGTATTGAGTCTGATAAATTCTATAATAATTTGTTTTTGCCTTAAAATTGCCTTAAAATCTAAACAATTTTAAAACTAATGTACCATAAAAAGCTGATATAATTTAAATATAGTAAAAAATATTATTTATCTTATAGATTGGGGTTTTATTGTTTAATCAATGTATTTATACTATTTAATTTAAATTAAGAGTTTATTAAGGAGTGAGTGTATGAATAAGTTAATTTATATAGCAGATGACGAAGATAATATAAGAAATTTGGTAAAGACATTCTTAAAAAATGAAGGCCATGATGTTATGGATTTTAAAACAGGTGACGAACTTTTAGAGCAATTTAATAAAAAAGAGTGTGACTTAGTAATCCTAGATATAATGATGCCTGGTTTAAGTGGTTTTGATGTATGTACGAAACTTCGTGAGAAGAGTACTGTTCCAATAATAATGCTTACTGCAAGAGATACAGATATAGATTATATTACAGGGATAACTTTGGGTAGTGATGATTATTTTACAAAGCCATTTAGCCCAATGTCTTTAGTTATGAGAGTAAAGTCGATATTTAGAAGGATAGAATTTGAAAAGAAACAAATTTATGATAAGTATGGTGATTCTGTAGATATGGAATTGAAATTTGGTGATATAACAATAAATAAAAAAAATAAAATCGTTACAAATAAAAGTGACAATATAGACTTAACACCAAATGAATACAACTTATTAACTTATTTGTTTGAAAATAGAGACAGAGCAGTTTCTAGAGATGAATTATTAAATAAAATATGGGGATATGATATAGAAGTTGAGACAAGAGCTGCTGACGATACGGTAAAGAGACTACGTAAAAAAATTTTAGATACAAATATTTTGATAGAAACTGTCTGGGGTTTTGGGTTTAGATTAAAGGAGAAAAATTCAGATGGAAAATAAAAATGATAAAAAGAGAGGAAATAAGATTAAATCCATATTTAAATTAAAATTTTCAAAGAAAAATATAAGCATAAAAACTAGAATTTTATTGAGCATATTGTGTTTAATAATTGTAGTCTTTATGATAATATTAGTATCTTTTAATATATTGCTTGATACGTACATAAAAACGACTGCAAATGAAGAACTAACAAAATCTACAGAAATAGTAGAACATATGGATAGCAATTTTAGACCTATTAAGCCTCCTCAAGATGATGGAAAGCTTCCTCCAAAAGCATTATCTAATTTTATGAGAAATGTACAAGATAAAGTTAGGATGGCAGAAACACAATCAGATGCTGATGCTATGGTGGTTGATTCAAAGTATAACTTGATATTTCCAACAAGAGAGGATGATTTCTTAAAGAATATTGATGAGATGGAATCGATTAAAAAGTGTATCCAAAATGAAAAACTCGACTTAAACTCAGATGAAAACACACGTATATCCACTGGAAGTAAAGATTATTATATTTCGACTGTAAAAATTACTAGTATATATGGAGAACAAGATAAATATTTGATTCTTTTTATAGATATATCAAAGACTTTAAATCTAGTTCAAAAGATAAATATTGTATTGATATTTGTAATGTGTTTTGCTGGGATATTAGCAATATTTACAGCAGTAGTTTTATCTGAAAAAATTGCTAAGCCGATAAAAGAGTTATGTGGTTTTGCAAAAAAAATGGGTCAAGGAGATTTTAAAAGAACTTACTTTGACTTTTCAGATAAGGAATTAGTAGAACTTTCAAATATTATGAATAAGAGTGCTGAATATCTTGATAAGTATGATAATGAACAAAAAATATTTTTTCAAAATGCTTCTCATGAACTTAGGACTCCACTTATGTCCATTAAAGGTTATGCAGAAGCCATAAAGTATAATGTAATAGATAGCAAACATGCAAGTGATATAATACTTGAAGAAAGTGATAGGTTGAGTGATATGGTTGAAGATTTGTTATATATTTCTAAAATTGATAATATAACTAAAGATTATGACCTTGTAGAATGTGATTTAAGGGAAGTACTTTCAAACTGTGGTTCTAGACAAAATGTAAGAGCGGCAAATAAAGGTATAAAATTTATTTATGAGTTTGATGAAGAAATGGTTCTATTTGAATGTGATGAAAAAAATGTATCCAAAGCATTTATGAATCTTATAGAAAATGCTTTAAGGTATGCTAAGAGTGAAATTAAAATAGTATGTAAATATAATCAAAAAAATATAGTTGTTGTAGTTGAAGATGATGGGATTGGGATTAATAAAGATGATTTACCTCATATTTTTGAACGATTTTATAAGGGAGTTGGGGGAAATCATGGAATTGGATTATCAATAGTTAAATCTATTGTAAATAAACATGGTGGACGTATATATGCGGAAAATGGTAAAAAAGGAGCTAAGTTTACTATAGTATTTAAGTTATAAAGATAATATTGATATATATTAAAGAAATATGTCAATATTTGAAGTTGTTTTTTACATATATCTATTGTATACTGTTGAAAAAAGAACAATATTAAGCTGACATATATTATAATGGTTGACAATTAAAGTAGGTGCTTAAATATATATGCAGAAAGGAAAAGTAAAATCTGAAGTGTATTTAGCTTAAGTAAGCTTCTTATTTTATAAAAAATATGTATGAAAGAACAACTGCTTTTTGATATTACAAATTTAGTAACAGTTATCTTTGAAGCTTTTGTTGTCCATATGTTTTTATCAGATTTTTTAGGTCAGAAAGAAGGATATACAAGAGCTGTAAGATATGCTAGATTGGGTTTTATAATATGTTTAGGAGTCTGTAATTTAATAACTTTAAATCCTGTAATCACAACACCTTTAATTTTCATCCTTATTTTTTCATCATCATTTTTATATGAAGGAAATACAAAGACACGATTGTTTGCGACTGTTTTATTAAATGTATTCTTTATATTATCAGAAATTGTGGTAACAAGTATTTTTGTTTTATTTATAAAAGAAGGCTTCGAAATAATGTTTGAAAACAATACTATAAGAGTACCAGCCACAATTTTATCTAAGATAGTTTTTTTATTTATATGCAAGATAGTTTGTTTATTTAAAAAAGATGTACATTCAGATATGCCAATAAAGTATTGGGTTATTTTACTTGCAATACCTTTGTTCAGCTTATTTCTGACTATTTCTATCTTTGATGTAAATAATTTTTTTAGTTCTGAAAGTTTAAAATTTCTAAACTTAATATCAAGTGTTGGTATTTTATATATTAATTTTATCGTGTTTTATCTATTTAAATCTATTATAGATAAAACTAAATTATCTATGAAGTATGAAATACTTGAGCAAGAAATAATTCATAAGGAAGAATTAAGGCTCAGTAATGAACGTTATAAAATTATTGTTGAACAGACTGACTCTGTTGTCTTTGAATGGAATGCTAAAGAAAATAAATCATTTGTATCTCAAGCATGGAATGAAAAATTTGGATATAGTAGTAAATGTGACAATCTTTTAAAAGAGATTATGGATAAAGAATTAGTTCATCAGGAAGATTATAGTGGATTTGAAGAGTTTCTTAAGTGTATTAAAGAAAATAACAAACATAATCAGGTAATCTATCGTTTAAAAAAATCTAATGGCGAATACCTTTGGTGTAGAACATCAGTAACAAAGATTTTTAATGATGAAAATGAACTTTTGAAGGTTGTAGGCGTAATTGTAGATGTAGATAGTGATATAAAAAAATACGAAGAGTTGAAAACTAGAGCAGAAAGTGACTCATTGACAAATATATACAATAAAGGTACCTTTGAAAAATTAGTAGAAGAAGTTATATCTACAAATAAAAGCAATAAAAAAGATGCATTATTCATTATTGATTTGGACGATTTTAAGGAAATAAATGATAATTTTGGGCATCCATTTGGTGATTTTGTATTAAAAACTTTTGCTGAGAAGATACAAGATAGTTTTGGGAATGAAGATTTAGTTGGAAGAATTGGTGGAGATGAATTTGTAGTATATATGCAAGATTATCATTCAGAAGTAAATTTGCATAAAAAAGCTAAAGAATTAAATAGAGTACTTTATGAGAACTACAATGATTTAAGTTTTAGCTTTGAGGCTTCTGTTAGTATAGGTATTGCAAGACATCCTCAAAATGGAAATTCATTTTTAGAATTGTTTAAAAATGCAGATAGAGCTCTTTATAATGTAAAGGCCTCTGGAAAAAATTCTTACTGTTTATTTGAAGAAGAATTATATATACAGTGAATTTAGAAGATATAGTTTGAGTATATAGTTAAATTATTAAAAAAATTGACTCATGTAGTGAATTTGTAAGTATTTGTTAAAGGCTATGACCATAAAAAGCATAGCCTTATTTTCATGTCTAATTAAGCACTATGTATTTTAAAAGAATTCTATTTATTAAAACCAAATTGTCAATAAGTTTTATAGTTTAAAAATATGTAGGATTCATAAATGGTATTGTAAGTTCTGTGACTTCTCCACTTGGAAAATCTGTCTCTCCCACAATGAAGGGTTCAAGTTTGTGGCTTTTCTGAAACAAGTTTTGAAAGAATTCTACTGGATAATTTTCCTGATTTAAAAATTTTAGATTCTTTTCAAATGCTATTTGTGCAGGATGTTTAACTAGTTCTCTAATTTCTTTCCTTGTGTTTGTGTCAATAAAATATTTTCCACTTTTATCAGAGCGAAATTCTAGGTCTGTTCCTATAGGCATATAAAAAATATTTAAAGTAGTTGGTTCAATATTAACAAGAGTATTAAAATCTACAATTGTCATGTTTTTAGGATTATCAATATACTCTTGTGTATCTGTATCTCCAAAAGCAATTAGCATTTTCTTAACTCAAAATAATGTAATACATATTACCAAACCTATAGCGCTGATAGCCAAAAAAATCAATCCAACTCCAACTGATTTTTTTCTAGATTCAATTTCTTTACAATCTTCTTTAGACATATCTATAATAGGGTATTTTCGTCTACCTATTAAGTATATTATTAAACCACTCGAATTATTACCATTCATAGCAAATAATCCCCACAATTTAGGATGTTTTAATCCACGAGCTTTTGCATCAATCACAGTCATATGATAAATTTGATATACAACACCAACTGAACCCACAAGAGCTACAGCAAAACATATCAAAATAAGCATAGTTTTATTCACTTCCATAATGAGTACACCTCCTAAAATTTTCTTATAATTTGGTAGAACAATGCTGATGAACTTATTATTGCTGTACAAAATACACTAACCATAAAGTAGTAGTTGTCTGGTATAAAGCTATTAAATAGCACAAATAAAATAAGTAATATAATATTGATAATAATTGCAGTTATTAACTTTTTATTACTATTAACTAGATTTGTACTTTCTTTTAAATGTTCAATCATTTTATTATCTCCTTTCAATAATTCATCTAAGCTAATTGAATACAAATCACTTAGTTTGATGACGCTTATAATATCTGGATAAGATTTCTCATTTTCCCAATTTGAAATTGTTTGTCGTGATACATTAATTTTTTCTGCAACTTTTTCCTGTGTCAATCCAGAATTTATACGAGCATTTTTCAGTTTCTTTCCAATTTCCATGTAGCTATCGCTCCTTTTATAATTATTTTGTCATATTGAGAGGATAAAATCTATCAAATATCTTTTACAATAGTGATTTAAGTGTGTCAAAATATTTTTACATGCCTGTATATGTGTTGAAACAGGTCTTATTTCTTGAGTTAATTTCAATCATTTTTATAGAAATATAAATCTGAAGTATTTCATCAGCATAATCTAGTGTAATACCTGTAATTTCTTTTATTTTATTAATTCTATAAAACAGAGTATTTCTATGGATATTTAAAACTTCAGCTGCTTTGCTTGGTGAATTATTAAAGTAGATATATTGCTTTAAGGTCTCTAAAAAATTAGAACCATTTTTTTTATCTTCTTCAATTAGTTTGGTTACAGCAGGATGATTGAGGTCATATAAATCATAGTTGGTACTAAGTAGCTCGTAGAGGATATATGGTATGCTTTTCCCAAATGGAGAAAAGTTTATGTCATATTTTTGAGCAATTTCACTAGCTTTTTTGGCTTGAATATAATACTTCCAACTATCAGATAGCTTTGAAAATCTTGGGCTTATTCCAGCATAAAGTGAATTTAGTTTTAAGTAATTAATAAAGTCTTTATTTTCATGCTCAATTAAATTATGAATTAAAGAATCATTAATAAAAACAACTAAAGTAGACTTGTATACTACACAATTATTAGATGGTATAAATGCACTTAAAGACTGCATAATAAAAGGAACTTTACTGTCAAAGTAATTATTATCTTTGTTTACTATTACCATTATGTTTAATGAATTTGACTTAGTCCAATTTAGATAATGAAATCTTCTGCTTATAGTATCATCATCTAGATACTTTTTTTCCAACAAATCAGAAAGTATATAATTAGGAATAAGTTTTTTATCTATATTAAACAGATTATTTTTTTGCAGTTCTAGAGATAAAGCTTTATTAAGCGATTCTAATAATTTGAAGTGAAATTTATTAAATGGAATTTTCCATTCACAGATAGCTATATGAGCTATTTCAATTTCTTCTACACACACGGATGAGATTAATGTACCAATCCAGTTGTCTGGTTTATTTTCTTCTTTAATAGATTTATTATAATGTATTTTTTTATGTATATTTTGATATTTTATGTAATTTATAGTTTCTTCGTCTAAATATTTATCTCCATTAGAATCTTCAGTAAGTTGCAATATATCACTAACATCATAAGAATGAGCTAAAATTTTGAAGGTAGAGTCACGAATTATCATGGGATAGCCAAATTCTTCATGTGCTATATCAATTAAATATTGTATGCCTTTATTCTCAGAAACCACATCAAAAAACCTTTGAGAACATAAACTAAGACGTATTTCTTGATTCATAATATTTAACAATTCACTAAAAAGGTCATATTTCTCTTTTTTTGATTTTATGATACAAATATCTGAGTTTAAATTATATCTTTCTAAATCAATGTTAACTTCATTTTGTATAAATATACCTAAAAAATTTATATTGTTCAAATCCACAGTAATATCTGATATATTTCCTAAATATAAACATCCAGTAGTAAATTCAGTTTGATTATTCTTATAAATATTCAAGCTAGTAATGTCTATATATTCATCTGGAAATGGCTTTAATACTGAGATATATTGAGATATATCTTTCATTAAATCTGTTAATTTCATGCTAAACCTTCTCTAATTATACTTGATTGTACTATAGCACAATCAATATAGTATATTTTACATTAAAGTTTAGATTATAACACATAGTTTAGGTAAATTAATTTATATATAATTAGTTATATAAATTAAGAAAATATCAAAGTAAGAAATTTTTAATTAAATAAGAATTAAATTTTTAATAAATAAAAATAAAGGGAGGGTGAAGTATGGCAATAACTAAAATTACTAATGTTAAAATATTTGATGGAGAAAAACTTTCAGAACAAAGGAGTGTTGTAATAGAAGATGGTGTGATATCATCAAAAACAATATCTGATATTACTATAGATGGAGAAGGATGCACTTTACTTCCAGGATTTATTGATTCTCATATACATTTGGATAGTTTAAAAAACTTGGAGGACGCAACTGATTGGGGTATAACTACTATGCTTGATATGGCAACTAATAGTAAAGATGTAGTAGAATCTTTAAGAAATTTAGACGGATTAACTGATATTCGTAGTGTATATGAACCTGTTGCACCAGAATCGCACCCTCATCTTATGGGAATGGGGTTTAAAGATAGTAAAATACACACTATTGAAGATGCTGAAAATTTTGCTAAGAAACAAATTAAACAAGGAGCAGATTTTGTAAAAATCATAATAGAAGACCCTAAAACATCTAAAACGGCTTTTGATTTTGAGACAATAAAAAGAGTAGTTGAAATATCTCATGAACATGGTAAAAAAGTATTTGCTCATGCACCTACAACTATAGCTTATGAATATGCAGAAAAAGCAAATGTTGATGTAATAAATCATATTCCTTTTATAGGTAAATTATCTGATGATGTAGCCAAAAGGATAAAAGAGAAAAATCTTATATCAATTCCAACTATAGTTATGATGGAAAGTATAGTATCAAATATAAAAAAAGCTACAGGAAGAGAAGATGTTAGGTTAGAAACAGCAATAGAAAATACAGCTACATTGAAAAAAGCTAGAGTGATGATATTAGCTGGAACTGATGCAAATAATGATGAAAATTCTATTAGTATAGTGAAACATGGGGAATCTCTTCATCGTGAATTTGAATTATTAGTTAAGGCAGGTCTTAATACAATTGAAGTACTTGAGAGTGCAACAAGTTTACCAGCAAAATTATTAGGTCTTAATGACCGTGGAGTAATAAAAGAGGGAAAAAGAGCTGATTTAGTAATGGTTGAAGGTGACCCAATTAAAGATATAGCAGCAACTAGAAATATAAAAGGTGTATGGATAAAGGGTAATAAAGTAAGATAATGAATTGAGTATTGTTAAAAATAAAAGAAGTTTATGTTAAAGGAGATTGAGAACATGTTATTAAGTAGACCAGGAAAAAATTCTATAGAAGATATAGTGGATAAAAATAGTGTAAAAGAGCTTATAGAATTTGAAAGGTTTTGTAGAGATAATGCGTTATGGGATGAAATGAAAAAATGTTTTGCAAAGGAATCTACTGTTTCAATATCTTGGTATCAAGGTAGTGGAGAGGGGTTCGTAGAAGAATCAAGTAAGATGAAATCTTATGCGCCACATAAAATTTGTGATACATTAGTTTGGGTAAATAAAGATAAGGCAGTATCAATTACAATGGGAGCTATCCATATTAGAAATGAAATAGATGGAAATTTAGTTGAACTTCAGTCAGATGTCAAGTTTCTGTATAAGACTCAAAAGATAGACGATATGTGGTATATAATATCTATGGATGCTATATATGAAAAAGATATAATTTTACCTGTTTATCAGGATGGGGATGTCAAAATTTCTAAGGAAGATATAAAGGATTATAGACCTTCATATGCAAGTCTTTCTTATATGCTTAGTACAGATGGATATAAAATAAATCAAGAACTCCCCGGAATAGATAGACCAGAGAAGGTTGATAGACTTTATAAAGATGCAGAAAAATGGCTATTAGATAACTCTAGAAATTAGTTTAAATATAAATAAAGATGTAGGTGATTTTATATAAAATCACTTACATCTTTTTAAATAAACTTCTGTATGCTTTAGATAATACTATTATAAAATTTATTTAATTTGCTATACTCATTATTAATCTTTACATTCATTTTTGTATTCTTTAGTATCTCCTTTTACATTTTAACTTCTGCTGATATTTGAGTTAGATATTCATTAGAATCTCTTACACTTATATCATATAGAAGATATTCTTCATAAACAAAATCTCCCATATATAAATTATTTTGATTGAAAAATTCTAATAGTTTTTCATAAGTTTTATTAATAGTTTCATAACTTCCTTTATGATAAGCAGTTACATAAAGCCCTTTTGGTTTGATTGATGTAGGATATTTCTTATAGTCTTTATTAACTTTTGTAAATAAATATGAATATGACTCAAAATCTCTATTCATTATATCTTCGCCTTTAATGATTGAACCAATCATACCATCATCACCTAAATCATAGTTATCCATAAAGTTAATACATTCATATAAAAAGTTTTCATCATCATCTCCAAGAAAGGGTTCTTTATAAGTAAGAGGCGTTTTGACTAAATACTCTTCCTCATGTTCTTCTAAAGTAATCGTATTTGCATCTATATTACATGCTTTTTTAGTAAATGAAATAGTAGACTCCATTAAAGCCTTAATATTATTCAATTTTTCAATTTCATTGTTAATATCAAGAGTTTTCTTTTCTAAAAGTTCAATTAGTAAATTCGGAGTTCGTTTATCTATATAAGCTTTAATTTCTTTTAAAGGCATTTTAATTTCCTTAAGAGAAGAAATTATACCAAAAATACTGAGTTGATGGTATGAGTAGTATCTATATCCGTTTTCCTTCTTTAACTCTGGAGAGAAAAGACCTATATCATCATAATGAAAAAGCGTCTTTTTATTGACTCCACAAATCTTTGCAAATTCTCCAGTTGTGAAATAATTTTTCGAAATTTGACTCATAATTAAAATTCCTCCTTGACTATCCTGTTACAGTATAGTTTATCATAATATTCTATAAAGGAGTGTGATTGTATGAAAAAATTAATTCGTTTTTTAAAACCATATAGAGTTTTAATTGTTACAGTGCTGATGTTTACATTTTTACAAACTCTTGGAACTTTATATATACCAACACTTACAGCAAGTATAGTAAATAATGGTGTAGTAAAGGGGGATGTAGATTATATTGTAAAGACAGGTTTAATTATGTTGATAGCAGCAGGTATAACAGCTTTATCAGCTGTTTTAGTTTGCAAAGTATCATCAAATCTCTCATCTGGATTTTGTAGAGATATTAGAGAAGCAGTATTTATAAAATCACAAGATTTATCAATAAATGATTTTAATAAAATAGGAACAGCTTCAATGATTACTAGGAGTACTAGTGATATTACTTTAATAGGTCAATCTTTGTTTATGTTTATTCAGTTGGTATTACCAGCACCAATCATAACAGTTTGTGGTTTATTCTTAGCATATTCTATAGATAAAGTAATGACAATTATTATTGTTACAGTAATGTTTCTATTCATGTTATCTGCGTTTTTGGTTGGTAAAAAAGTTATCAGATTGTTTAAAATGATGCAAATAAAGATGGATAATATGAATAGAGTATTACGTGAAGTAGTAACTGGAGTAAGAGTTATAAGAGCTTTTGATAGAAGTCGTTTTGAAAAAAAGAGATTTGATAGAACTGCAATAGATTATTCTGAAACAGCAATTTCAATAAATAAAATATTTGCAGTACTTATGCCTGTTGTAATGTTAATAATGAACTTAGGTATAGTGAGTATAATTTGGTTTGGTGGTATGAGAGTAAGTAATGGAAATATGGAGATAGGTCATATAATGGCACTGGTTGAGTATTGTATCTTAATATTATTTTATTTAATTATGGGAGTAATGGTATTTATGTACATACCTAGAGCAGGAGCTTGTGCAGATAGAGTAAACCAAATCTTAGACATAGAACCTGAAATTGTAGATGGAAATGGATATAAAGATATTACTTCAGAAAGAGGCCATTTAGTATTTAAAAATGTAACTTTTTCATATTCACAGTCGGAGGAACCTGTTTTAAACAATATAACATTTGAAGCAAAATCTGGAGAAGTAACTGCAATTATAGGAAGCACTGGTTCTGGTAAATCTACTATTGCAAATATAATACCACGTTTTTTTGAAATTCAATCTGGAGAAATATCTATAAATGGTCAAGATATTAAGAACATGCCTCAAAAAGAGCTTAGAGACAAGATTGGATTTGTACCACAAAAAGCCTTTTTATTTAGTGGGACAATAGAAGAAAATATAAGATATGGAAAAGAAGATGCAAGTATTGAAGAAGTAAAATATGCTGCAAATGTAGCCCAAGCTGATGAATTTATTTCTGATATGGAAGATAAGTATGATTCGTTCGTAGCACAAGGAGGAAATAACTTATCTGGCGGCCAGAAACAGAGAATATCTATTGCAAGGGCATTAGTTAGAAAACCAGAAGTATATGTTTTTGATGATAGCTTTTCTGCATTAGATTTCAATACAGATAAAAGGCTTAGAAAAGCATTGAAGAATGAAATTAAAGATTCATCAGCCATAATTATAGCACAGCGTATAAGTACAATTATGGATGCTAATCAGATTATAGTTTTGAATGATGGAGAAATTGTAGGTATAGGAAAACATAAAGAGTTACTTGAAAATTGTGAAGTTTATAAGCAAATCGCAGATTCACAGCTTAGTAAAGAAGAACTTGCATAGAGTGAAGAATCAATCTGTGTATTTGGAGGTGTAATATGAGTGAAAAAATAACAGAAAAACAAGATGTAGATGTACTTAGTTTTGAGGATGGTATGTCAGCAGAAAAAGCTAAAAATGCAAAAAAGACTACTAAAAGATTATTGAAATATATGAAGAAACAAAAATTTAAGTTATTAATGATTTTTATTTCAGTATTAGTAAGTTCAACTCTTACAGTTTTAGCACCAATGGTTATGGGAAAAGCTATTGACCAATTATTTAATGGGATTAAAACTGCAGTTCAAACAGGTACAAAGTTCAGTGTGAATTTTAGTACTATGGGAGGTATAATATCAATACTTCTAGGGTTATATTTGATTAGTGCAGTATTCATATATATACAACAATATATTATGTCAGGGGTTGCACAAAATTTAGTTCTTAACATGAGAAAAGATTTAAGTGATAAATTAAATAAGCTTCCTCTTAAGTACTATGATTCCCACAAAAAAGGGGAAACACTTAGTATCGTCACAAATGATTTAGAGAAGGTAGCAGATAGTTTACAAGAAGGGTTAATGCAACTTATTACGGCAGTGGTCACAGTGATTGGTTCTATTGTAATGATGATAAGCATAAGTATACCACTTACAATAGTATCAGCTGTAACATTGCTTGTTTCCTTAGGTATTACTGTTATAATTGCAAGAAAATCACAAAATAGATTTTCAGAAAATCAAAAAGCATTGGGAGAATTAAATAGCAATATAGAAGAGATGTTTACTGGTCAAATAGTAGTCAAGGCATTTAGTAAAGAAAAAGATACTATAAAAAACTTCAAAGAATTAAATCAAAATCTTTATAATGCTAGTAGAAAAGCTCAATTCTCATCATATGCTATATCTCCAATTATTAGATTTATAAATCAAATTGGGTATGTTATTATAGCAGTTGTGGGAGGTGTATTTGCATCAACTGGAGCAATGACTCTTGGTAGTATACAGGCGTTTATACAATATGTAAATCAAGCATCAGAGCCTACTACAGAGATATCTTATATTGTAAATATGCTTCAAGCTGCAATTGCATCTGCAGAGAGAGTTTTTAAAGTTATGGATGAAGTTGAAGAAATAAAGGACAAAGAAGATTCAAAAGTTATCAACATGCCTAAAGGTAAAGTGGAATTTGAACATGTTAAATTTGGATATAGTGATGATTCTATTCTTATGAAAGACATTAATATTAAATTGAATGCAGGAGATAAGATTGCAATTGTTGGACCTACAGGAGCTGGGAAGACAACTCTTGTAAATTTACTTATGAGGTTTTATGAGATACAAGGTGGAAGAATTACTATTGATGGAGTTAATATAAAAGACTTAAAACGTGGAGAACTTAGAACTATGTTTGGAATGGTTCTACAAGATACATGGCTATTTAATGGTAGTATAAAAGAAAATATTGCTTATAGTAAGTCAGATGCTACAATGGATGAGATTGTAAATGCAGCAAAATCAGCAAGAGTAGACCACTTTATAAGAACTTTACCTAAAGGTTATGATACCGTATTGACTGAGGATGCTTCTAATCTATCTCAAGGTCAGAAACAACTTTTAACAATTGCCAGGGCAATACTTTCAGACCCATCAGTGTTAATTCTTGATGAGGCAACCTCTAGCGTAGATACTAGAACAGAGGTTGAGATTCAAAAGGCAATGAATAACTTAATGAAGGGAAGAACTAGCTTCGTTATTGCACATAGATTATCCACTATTCGTGATGCGGATTTAATATTAGTAATGAAAGAAGGTACTATTATTGAACAAGGAAATCACAAAGAACTTATTGAAAATAAAGGATTTTATGAAGAACTTTATAATAGCCAATTTTCAAGTGAATATGACGAAGAAGTTGTGTAATTAAAATAATTAATATGATAACAAATAGATAGACTTATTTTAAATAAGTCTATCTATTTTTCATTTGAAACAACTAAATCAATAAATAATTGCATAAGGGGACTAATCCACTTATTTTTATGATGGCCACATACTGCTACAATGCTTCTATCATCTAACTCTGTATCTATTGCACATAGTTCTCCTGTCTTCAAATCATCTTCTACTGCAAACGTAGGAAGGTATGACACTCCCATATCATTTTTTACTAAATTTTTAATAGTAGGTATACTCCAGAGTTCAATCGTATGGTCTAGAGTAATATTTTTTTCATTTAAATATGATTCAAACATTTGTCTAAAAATACATGCTGGCTCATCTATTATGAAAGGTATATCTAATTCTTGGTTTGGAGTAATAAAATCAGGGAATTGTTTTTTTACTTTTGGAGATGCAACTAGTGTCAAAGGTGATTCTCCAACAGTATAGGTAGAAATAGAATTTCCCAAGCCTCCAATATCTTTATAAAATATTCCTAAATCAATGCTTCCTGCAAGCAAAGAATTTCTAATATCATAGCAATTCATTGAGCGAAGAAATAGCCTTGCATTTGGTGCCATTTCATGAAAACGTTTTAAAATAGGAGGTATTTTATAACAAATAAGAGTTTCTCCCATTGCGATATGTAAATCACCACGTAACTCAGACAAGTCAGTACCAAAATTCTTCATTTTATCAACAGAACATAGAACGTCATCCACATAAGGTATTAGATTTTTGCCAGCTTTAGTTAGAACCATTTTTCTTCCTATCTTTTCAAATAAGTGTGTAGATAGCTCTTGTTCTAACTGTTGCACTTGGAATGTTATTGTTGATTGTGTGTAATTGAGTTTATTTGCTGCTTTAGAAAAACTACCTTCTTCTATTATGGTTTTAAAAGTTTGTAGGTATTTAAAATACATGCTCATCCTCATTTCATTCAATATAATTGAAGTATAGATTTAAATATTTCGATTTTTTTTATTGTTTGATTTATAGTATTATAATATAAAAGGAGAGTGATTACAAGTGTTGAGTGAAGTTTTATTGTCTTTTTTACCATACGCATTTGTTACAGGTTTTACACCAGGACCTAATAATATTCTTGCATTAAACACAATTAGTAATAATGGATGGAAAAAAGGAAAGTCAGTGGTTATAGGAATTAGTATGGGATTTATATGTATTATGTTTATATGTGCTCTTGGATGCCTTGAATTATCAAAGTTTATACCAATGATTACTGGTATTATGAAGTACATAGGAGCACTTTATATTATTTGGTTAGCAATACAAGTAGCTAAGAGCAAGCCAAACAATGATAGTGATGTGAAGAAAGAATCCTTTTGGACTGGATTTATTCTGCAGTTTGTCAATGTAAAAATTATAATATTTGCTATTACTGTATATACAGGGTATGTAATACCTGTGTCACAGTCAGTTGAATATTTATTATCAGCAGCAGTTTGTAATAGTATTGTAGGCATATCTGGGACTTTGACATGGGCTCTAGCAGGAGGTATTTTACAAAAATATATAAACAAGCATTATAAAGTAATTAATATTATTATGGCACTAGTACTTGTTTGGAGTGCAGTAAAACTAATTTTAACATAATTAAGCATATAAATTTAATTATTTAGTATTATAAATTTAGAAGATGGAATTATGGATTATATCATTTTGAATAAGAAACTTGATTTTTTATTTGAAATATTTAATTTATCTATAAATAACATCTTCTTTTTTTTACCTCTAAAACAACTATTCATTGACTATACAGAATCTAATACCATATAAAATTTAATAAATTTATAGAAATCTCATCAGCTTAATCTTGTTTGCCACATATATGCCATAAAGATGCACTTATTTTACGGAGATTTAACAAAGTCAAGTGAAGTATACTCTAAATATAAAATAAATCAAACATAGTTAAATGAATTGAGAGGTGATAATAATGGATAAGAAGTTAAACTATAGATTTGAGATGAAACACAAAATAACTGAAGCTGATGTCCTAGCTTTAAAATCAAGACTTTATCCAATAATGAAAAAAGATAGAAATGCATCAAAAGATGGAAAGTATCTTATCAGAAGTTTATATTTTGACACTCCTGAAGATAAAGCACTTTTAGATAAGTTAAATGGAGTTGCAATGAGAGAAAAGTTTAGAATAAGATTTTATAATAATGACCTTTCTTATATAAAATTGGAGAAGAAAATAAAACATTATAATATGACATCAAAACTGTCAGCTAGTTTAACTAAAAAAGAAGTAGAGAAGATATTAAAAAATGACATTGAGTTTTTAAAAGAATCGACAAACTGCTTATTAAGAGAGTTTTATTTAAAAATAAAATGTGAAAGATTGGAGGCAAAAAGTATAGTTGATTATGATAGAGAAGCTTTTGTCTATCCACTTGGAAATGTAAGAGTTACAATCGATAGCAATATTAAGACTTCTGTAAATTCAGTCAATTTATTCAATAAAGAATTGCCAACAGTATCAGTTATTGATGAAAATATGACTGTATTAGAAGTTAAATATGATGAGTTTATACCAGATTTTATAAAAGATTTGGTTCAGATTAATAAAACTACTTCTACAGCAGTTTCAAAGTATGCATCAAGTAGATTGTATATATAGGATTTAAATTCAAATTTTAGGTAAAGAGCGTCCAAATAAAATAAAAAATTAAAAAATAGGAAGGATGATTTTAGTTATGACGTTTAACGATATTTTTAAATCAAGTTTCATAGAAAATGTATCAGGTTTTTCATTTGTAGATAGTGCTTTAGCTCTAGGTTCAGCATTTTTAGTAGGTTTGTTTATATATATGATTTACAAAAAAACCTATATGGGTATTATGTATTCTCGACCATTTAATGTGTCACTTGTAGCACTTACAATGCTTACAACTTTCGTAATATTGGCAGTTACATCAAATGTAGTTTTATCTCTAGGTATGGTTGGTGCTTTATCTATAGTAAGATTTAGAACAGCAATTAAAGACCCAATGGATTTGGTATTTCTATTTTGGTCATTAGGCTCAGGTATAGTTTTAGGTGCAGGTTTGATTCCATTAGCTGTTATGGGCTCAGTAATCATGGGATTGATTCTAATATTCTTTTCAAACAAAACAATATCTGAAACACCATATATATTGATGGTAAATTGTAATAATGAGAATTCAGAAGATATTGCAACTGACAAAATTAAAAAAGTATTTTCTAAATATCAAATAAAATCAAAAAGTGTTACACCAGAAAAAGGTATAGAATTGGTATTTGAAGTAAGAATGAAAGACGGAGAAACAAGTCTTATAAATGACTTAAGCCAAGTCGATGGAGTTACTAATGCAGTTCTTGTAAGTTATAATGGTGACTATGTAGCATAGAGAGGAGTAATCTTTTATGAAAGATAAAAAATTTACCCTTCTTATCTCAATTATGGTTATATTTTTATGTGCAGTAGTTGGAGTTTACAGTACATATGGTAATAAAAATGTTGATTTATATAGCAATGTATATATTGAAAAATATTTTGACAGAGACAAGGTTATGGAAGTTAATATAGAAATAGATGAAAGTGACTTGGAAGATATAAATGAAAATGCTATAAAAGAAGAATTTAAAGTTGCAAAAGTAACTGTAAATGGAGACACATATGGAAACGTTGGTATAAGAACTAAAGGAAATTCAAGTCTTACATCTGTAGCAAATAGTGATAGTGATAGATATAGCTATAAGATTAATTTCGATAAATATAATACTAGTCAAAGTATGGAAGGTCTTACTCAATTAAACCTTAATAACTGTTATTCTGACCCATCTTATATGAGAGAATTTTTAACTTATAGTGTCTGTGAGGAGATGGGATTAGCTACTCCAGAATTTGCATATGCTAAAGTTTCTATAAATGGTGAATATCATGGATTATATTTGGCAGTAGAAGGGTTAAAAGAATCTTATCTTGAAAATAATTTTGGAGATGTAACTGGAGACTTATACAAATCAGATGAAGGAGCCTCATTACAATATGAGGGTGATGACCCAGATAGTTACTCAAATCTAATCGTTGAAAGTGACAAGAAAACTGCTGATTGGTCTAAAGTTACAAAACTACTAAAATCTTTAGATACAGGTGAGGATGTTGAAAAATATCTTGATGTAGATTCTGTCCTCAAAAATATAGCAATAAGTACAGCTTTATTAAATCTTGATAGTTATCAAGGTAGTTTCGCTCATAATTACTATTTATATGAACAAGATGGAGTGTTTTCTATGTTGCCATGGGACTTTAATATGTCATTTGGTGGATTTAGTGGTTTTGGTGGAGGTAGTCAATCTATAGCTATTGATGAACCTACAACAGGTAATTTGGAAGATAGACCTTTAATATCTGCATTATTAAAAAATGATACATATAAAGCTAAGTATCATGAATATCTAGAAGAAATAGTAACCAAGTACTTGGATTCAGATTATCTGGAAAATATGACAACAAAATTACATGACTTGATAGCATCATATGTAAAAGAAGACCCAACAGCATTTTATACTTATGAAGAATTTGAAAAAAATATAACATCTTCAATTGAAGACTCTAGTGATAATAAGGGATTTGGTGATAAAGAATCTAATAATAAAGATTCTAACAATGAAAATAAGAGTTTTGAAAACAAAAGTAATGAAAAAGAAGTTAATGCTGAATTAACATTAAGCAAAGCCAAAACTAATACGGATAATGATACTCAAAATAACACTACAGATAATAGTGAAAATGAGAATAATACAAATACCAATAAAAGTGGTGATGATACTAATGAAAAGTCAGGAGGGCCTATGGGTAAAGGTGGAAAGTCAATACCAGGAGTTTTAGAAGTTGCAGAAAATATGAGTAAAACTATAAAAACTCAATTAAGTGGAGAATCTTCTTCAACTAAGGAAACTTCTGATGATAATAGTTCAAGTGAAAGTAAAGACACAGAAAATTCTGATGATAAGATGAGTGGCATGCCAGAGCCACCTGAAGGCATGGATGGTAAAACACCACCAGGAATGGGAAATATGGATAAGGGTGATATGAATGGTAAAAATGGAGATATGAATATAGATAGAAGTCAAGGTAATCCAAAGGAAGCTGGGGGTTTTGGTAATAAAGGAGGCGACTCTATGAATAAAACAACAACATACTCTAAATTAATTTTAGGTGGAGTTTCAATGATAATCATGTCAGTTATGCTAGTAGGTGTATCAAAGATAAACCGAAGAAGATTTATAAAGTCAAAATAGATTCAGATACAAATAATATTGATACTGTTAAGTAAATATCTACTTAACAGTATTTTTTTTATTTTAATATCTTTGTTTTTAATAAAAAGTATTTTCTTATTAGTGTTAGATTAATAATCGTTGTAATTTCGTACATTTATAATTTTACAATGATATAGTAAAATTTGATTCTATTAAAAAAGTACATAGAAAAAAACGATTAGACAAAGTATGAAAAGTATAATACGATTATTTTGAGGTAAATGGAAAATAAATTTATATTTTGTAGAAATATCCATAAAAATGAATGTTTTAAATTTAACTTATATTAAAGTAAAGAGTGATATGTAAGTTTAAAAATTATAAAGCTAAATTATGGTATATAAATAAAGTTTAAATTCATGTAAATAAAAATATCATCAAGTATGGAGGGATTTTAATGTATTGGAAAAGAGCATTAAGCTTATTAACATTAGGGTTAGTTATTTGTGGATTAACAATAGGTTGTTCAACAAAAGAAGAGCCTGAAAAAGAAGAAAAGAAGACTATTACAGTAGCTACAGGAGCAAAGTATTATCCATTTAATTTTAGAGAAGATGGGAAAATGCAAGGTTTTGAAATTGATATATGGAATGAAATTGGGAAAAGATTAGATTCTGAAATTAAGTATGAAGTAAACAATGGGGATACAGGTGGATTACTTGGTATGGTAGATAGTGGAAAAGCAGATACAGCAGCTCAACAAATAAGTATAACACCAGAAAGGGAAGAAGTATATGATTTCACAGTACCATATGCTTATAATCCTTTAATGATAACTATTAGACCAGAAGATAAAGATAATATAAAAAGTCTTGAAGATTTAAAAGGTAAGAAAGTTGAGGTTGGTGCAAACTCATCTGAAAGAGCTATAATGGAAGAAAAAAATAAAGACAATTCAATGGAATTAGTATTTAATGATGGAGCAGATTCATATGAAGGCCTTGAACTTGGAAGATCTGATGCAAGAATAATTTCTGTTTCAGCTACAGCAGCTAGAAATAAAAAAGCTGGCTCAAACTTTATAGCTGTTGGAGAACCTATCTATGAAGAGATAAATGCATATCCATTTAAAAAAGATGAAAAATCAAAAGAATTAAAAGCTAAAGTTGACGAAGCAATAACAGCTATGAGAAAAGATGGAACTCTTACTGAAATTTCTAAAAAATGGTTTGGGGAAGATATAACAATTGAGAGATAGGTGACTTTTATGAGTTTAGATATATCATTCATGTTTAAAATTTTACCAGAAATATTTATAGCATCTAAAGAAACAATAATAATTGCTTTAATATCTCTAGCGCTATCTCTAGCGATAGCAATTGTAATGGCATTGATAAGCTATAATGAGGTTAAAGTATTAAATCAAATTGTCAAAGTGTATACATCAATTTTTAGAGGCACACCATTGCTAGTTCAATTGTATGCATTATATTTTGGATTGCCAAGAGCTATTCCAGCACTTGTAGAAATGTCTCCATTTACTGCAATAATAATTGCTTTGTCAGTAAATATGTCAGCATATATGTCAGAGACTATAAGAGGAGCTATTTCCTCTGTTGATAGGGGACAATATGAAGCAGGGGCTTCTATAGGACTTACAAATGTACAAATATTTAGAAGAATAGTTATGCCACAGGCTATAAGAGTAGCTATACCTGCATTATCTAATCACTTTGTAGATTTAATTAAGGGTTCATCACTAGCTTTTACTATAGGGGTAATAGAAATAATGGCAACAGCAAATTATAATGGCGGTAGTAAATATAAATATCTAGAAGCTTTCTTAGTAGCAGGATTTGTGTATTGGTTCATATTATTTGTATTTGGATTTATTCAAAAGAAAATAGAAGAAAAACTAAATACTGCATACTAACAATAATATTACATAATAAAATAAAAGCTATTTAAATATAATAAAATATGTTTAAATAGTTTTTATTATTTAATTATAAATAAAATTGAAAATATAGTGTTTAATTGTAGAAAACATAAATTATTTCTTCGAAAAAATAATCTGAAAATTTGTAACCAAATTGTAATAAAATGGTAGTTATTTAGCATAAAATGATGTATCATAGAGTTAGATTATAAAATTTATAAGATAGGATTTTTGCACGAAAACTGCTGACTTTTGGTATTTAAGGTGAGTAGTTAAATTATGTTTAGGAGGGGTAGATTTTGTTACAAAAAGTATTATGGAAATTTTCAAAGCTGGTTTTAGGTCTATTTATATGTTCAATTGGTATAGTATTGACGATAAATTGTAACCTAGGTTTATCTCCTTGGGATGTGTTTCATCAAGGTCTTTCAAATCATGTAGGAATAACTATAGGGACTGCCTCTATAATTGTAGGCTCTATAGTAGTTATAGCTGATGTTATTCTAGGTGAAAATGTAGGATGGGGAACTGTATTCAATATGTTATTAATTGGCTTTTTTATGGACTTACTTCTATATACTAACTTAATTCCAAAGACGGATAGTGTATTAATAGGAATAATTATGTTAATTTTAGGTTTGGGGCTTGTAGCTCTTGGAATGGTATTTTACATGGGAAGTGGTCTAGGAAGTGGACCCAGAGATGGTTTGATGGTTGCTCTTCAAAAGAAAACAGGAAAATCACTTAACTTAATAAGAGGAACTATAGAAGTTGGTGCATTAATAGTTGGATTTTTCTTAGGTGGAAAAGTTGGCATAGGAACTGTAATAAGTGCATTTGGTCTAGGATATCTTACACAAATATTATTCAATTTGTTTAAATTAGATTGTAGTAAAATCAAACATAGATTTATAATAGATGATATAAAATTTATAAAATTGTATGTGAGCGGAGATAAAAAACCTGCTACTCAAAATATGGCTAAATAGCTCTATAAAGAATTAATTAGAAGTATATAGTAATTATAAATAAAAATTTTCTTGTAAATATATAAAATTTCAAATATTAAAAGATATGGATTGCTAAAAAACTATAAAATATAGATTTTTAGCAATTTTTTATTTACTTAACATATTCTAAGACTTTAAAAGCTTTTATATATGTTATATGAATTGATTTATTTATAATTAGAGATACTAAACTTTATAGATATTAATATAAACACATTCAAATTGTGTATTTTCAAAGCCTTTAAAATACTTGTATTTATTCTAACTAAAAAAATAAAAAAATTAGCAAAAAAGTCTTGTATTATATCTAAATTTTATATATAATTACCTATGTTGTTTACAAATTTTAAACTCAATGTTTAGTAAACAAAATGTTTAGTAAAATAAAACAAAAATTAGGAGGTGCAACATGGATATAGGTGAAAAGATAAAAAGATTAAGAACAGAAAAACAACTGACCCAGGAAGAGTTAGCTAATAGATGTGAATTGTCAAAAGGATTTATTTCTCAACTAGAAAATAACTTAACATCACCATCCATAGCTACCCTTATAGATATACTTGAGATATTAGGTACAAATTTAAGGGAATTTTTTAATGAAATAGATGACGAAAGAATTAGTTTTACAAAAGAAGACATGTTTGAAACTGAAGATGAAGATTTAAAATATAAATTAAAGTGGTTAATTCCAAATTCACAAAAAAATGAAATGGAGCCAATAATAATAACATTGTATCCAGGTGGACAATATAAAGAAGAAAAGCCACATGAAGGTGAAGAATTTGGATATGTATTAGCAGGTTCAATATATGTTCATATAGGCGAAAAGAAAAATAAGGTAAAAAAAGGAGAAAGCTTTTACTTTAGACCAAGAGCAAATCACTATATATCAAACGAAGGTAAAACGACAGCAAAAGTGATTTGGGTAAGTACGCCACCATCATTTTAGAATAGAGGTGTTTAATAAGTGGTAGAAAATATAATAGAATTAAGAGATATATCTAAGCATTATGAGGAACTTACTGTTTTAGATAATTTCAATTTAGATATAAAGAAAAATGAGTTTTTAACTTTACTTGGACCAAGTGGATGTGGAAAAACTACTACATTAAAAATAAT
Organism: Clostridioides sp. ES-S-0048-02; assembly: GCF_020658495.1. Lineage (NCBI taxonomy): Bacteria > Bacillati > Bacillota > Clostridia > Peptostreptococcales > Peptostreptococcaceae > Clostridioides > Clostridioides sp. ES-S-0048-02. Next base: position 13,463 of record NZ_JACVWH010000012.1, on the reverse strand, counting down.
AGCAGGTTTTGAGTATGCTGATGATGGTAAAGTTTTATTTGAAAGTAAAGAGATAAATAATTTGCCACCATATGAAAGACAAGTAAATACAGTGTTTCAAAAATATGCTTTATTTCCACATATGGATGTATATGAAAATGTAGCTTTTGGACTAAAAATTAAAAAGACTCCAAAAGATGTAATAGATGCTAAAGTGAAAGAGGTTTTAAAACTTGTTGCACTAGAAGGCTTTGAAAGACGACAAGTTGACTCATTAAGTGGAGGACAACAACAGAGGATTGCAATAGCAAGAGCTTTAGTTAATGAACCAAAAGTATTGTTACTAGACGAGCCACTTGGAGCATTAGATTTAAAATTAAGACAAGAAATGCAAATAGAATTAAAAAGAATTCAAAAAAAATTAGGAATAACATTTGTGTTTGTAACTCATGACCAAGAAGAGGCTCTTACTATGTCAGATACTATTGTTGTAATGCATAAAGGTAAAATACAACAAATGGGAACACCTCAAGATATATACAATGAACCTAAAAATTCATTTGTAGCAAAGTTTATAGGTGAAAGTAATATATTTGATGGAATTATGATGGAAGATTATAAAGTAAATTTCTGTAATAGAGAGTTTGAGTGCGTAGATAAAGGATTTGAAAAAAATGAAAATATAGAAGTAGTAATAAGACCAGAAGATATAAAAATGGTAAAGCCAGAAGAAGGAATGTTAAAGGGGAAAGTTACATCTACAGTATTTAAAGGAGTGCACTATGAAATAGAATTAAATGAAAATGGAAGATTGTGGATACTTCATAATACTAAAAATGCTGAAGTTGGAGTAGAACTAGGCATGGACATATATCCAGAAGACATCCATATAATGAGAAAAGAGAGTAACTAATATGAAGAAGAAATCTTTTTTAGCATATCCATATGTAGTTTGGAGTGCGATATTTGTAATAATTCCTTTAATACTAGTAGTATTTTTCAGTTTTACAAAAGACTCAAGTACAGGTTATGCATTTACACTTGAGAATTATAAAGAAGTAATAGACCCTATATATATTAAAGTATTTGCTCGTTCTATTCTTTTAGCAGGAGTAGCTACATTGATATGTCTTGTAGTTGGTTATCCAGTGGCATATATAATTTCAAAAGCTCATGTAAGTAGAAGAGGTTCATTAATACTGTTGTTTATTCTTCCTATGTGGATGAATTTTCTTTTAAGAACGTATGCATGGGTAGCTATATTAGGAAAAAATGGACTTTTAAATACGTTTTTAGGATGGTTTGGAATACAGCCATTAGCAATTTTGTATACTAATGTTGCTATACTTTTAGGTATGGTATATAACTTTTTACCATTTATGGTTCTTCCAATATATACAGCACTTTCAAAGATGGATAATGATTTAATAAATGCTGCTCATGATTTAGGTGCAAATAACATGACAGTATTTAGAAAAATTATATTTCCTTTGAGTTTGCCTGGAGTAATGTCTGGAATAACTATGGTATTTATGCCAGCAGTTACTACTTTTGCAATATCAAGACTGCTAGGTGGAGGTAAAATAATGTTAGTTGGAGATTTAATTGAACAACAATTCACAGTTGTTGGAGATTGGAACTTTGGCTCAGCTATATCGATATTTATGATGATAGTAATATTAATATCCATGTCGATAATGTCAAAATTTGGAGATGAATCTGACAAAGAAGGTGGTGGGTTACTATTTTAAAATTAAAGAAAATAACTTCTAATATATATTTAGCATTAGTATTCTTATTTTTGTATGCACCCATATTTGCATTGGTACTATTTTCTTTTAATGATTCAAAATCAATGGCAAGATGGAATGGATTTACGTGGAAATGGTATGGTCAATTACTTCAAAATGAAAGTATAATGAGTGCTTTATATTACACTGTTGTTATAGCTATATTAGCATCTGTAATATCAACAATAGTAGGAACTATAAGTGCTATAGGAATACATAAGATGAGAGGGAAGAGTAAAAAATTAATACTGAATGTAAACTACCTTCCTATTTTAAATACAGAAATAGTTACAGCAGTAGCCCTTATGAGTCTATTTGTATTTGTAAAAATGGAATTTGGTATTACAACAATGTTATTAGCACATATAATGTTTTGTTTGCCATATGTTATACTTTCAGTTTTACCAAAAATGAAGCAATTACCTGATAATATAGAAGATGCAGCTATGGACTTAGGAGCAACACCTATGTATGCTCTTAGAAAAGTAATTTTACCACAAATAAAACCAGGTATAGTTTCTGGATTTTTGATTGCATTTACTATGTCAATAGACGACTTTATAATAAGTTTCTTTAATGCTGGAAATGGTGTAAGTAATCTTTCTATAGAAATCTATGGAATGGCTCGAAGAGGTATAAAGCCTGAAATAAATGCATTATCAACGATAATGTTTGCGGTGGTTTTAGGATTACTTCTATTGGCTAATAAAAAAGAATCTATAGTAAGGGGGACTAAATAATGATTAAGTTTAAGAAAATAATATCCCTTATAACTGTAGGTATGATTACAGCAACTTTATTTACAGGATGTAATAAGTCAACAGATTCTACAAAGGTTCTAAATGTATATAATGTTGGTGATTATATAGATGAATCTCTTATAGATAAGTTTGAAAAAGAAACAGGAATAGAAGTTCAGTATTCAACTTATGATACTAATGAAATGATGTATCAAAAGGTTAAGAGTGGTAGCACTCATTATGATTTAGTTTTTCCATCAGATTATATGGTGGAAAAAATGAAAAATGAAGGTCTTTTGGAAAAAATAGATTTTAAAAATATACCTAATATGAAGTATTTAGATAAGAGTTTTTTAAATCCTGTATATGATGAAACTAATGAATATAGTGTTGCATATATGTGGGGTACTCTTGGAATCTTATATAATAAAAAAGAAGTTAAAGAGCCTATAGATAGTTGGAATATACTTTGGAATCCAAAATATAAAGGAAACATGATGATGTTTGACTCTGTTAGAGATACTATAGGGATAACCCTTAAAAAATTAGGATACAGTATGAATAGTGTAAATCCAAAAGAAATAAATGAAGCAAAAAATCTTTTAATAAAGCAAAAGGATTTGGTCTTAGCATATGTAAACGACGAAGGAAAAGATAGATTATTAGGTGGAGAAGTTGCAATGGGGATGTTGTATTCTGGAGATGCAGTTACATTGATGGATCAAAATCCTGACCTTGATTATGCTATACCTAAAGAAGGTACAAACAAGTGGGTGGATGCTATGTGTGTACCTACAACAGCACAAAATAAAAAAGAAGCTGAGTTATTTATAAACTTCTTGCTAGACCCAGAAAATGCAAAAGTAAATGCTGAGTATATTGGATATTCAACACCTAATACAGGAGCACTAAAGTTATTGGACCCAGAAATAACTAGCAATCCTGTTGCATATCCATCTAAGGATGTACTTGCTAAATGTGAAACTTTTGAAGATATTGGTGAAAACATCAAGTTATACGATAAGGCTTGGATAGAGTTAAAATCAAAATAGAGTATTATTTATTTAATAATATTTACTTAATAAAACTGTTCTTATTTAGAAATTATTTTCTAATTATTGAACAGTTTTATTTTTTTGCTTATACATAAATATGTGTATGTTATAGATATATATAATTTATTTACTATAAATACATACATGATAATTATTTTAAAGATAAGCAAATAGATAGCATTAATCTTAAATATTTGCTTGTTTTTTTATTATTTATATATATATAATTTAATTTATTTTTATTAAGTTAAAAAATTATTTACATATTGATTTTAATAATAATTAGAAAAAATGGGCAACTTAATAAAATAATTGGAGGTGTAAATTTATAAAAAATGAATGGGACAAATAAAAAGATAGATTTATTAATGTTAAGTTTGTTTGTTTTTATATTTTTAATTGTTGGGATAGTAATACTATCTATTAGAACAGAAAATAAACTGAATGTATTTATAATGTTATCAGTTATTTTTTTTATAATAATGTTAACTTATTTATCAAACTCAGTAGTTGGTTTAATAACAAGTTCAATAACTATATTTATATATACATCCTATATTTTATATAACAATATTACTCACAATATAGATGTTGAGTTTATATCATATATATGGATAATAGCAATACCAATATCTTCAATTATAATGGGGAACATAAATAAAAACATAAATGAATTACAACTTACAAATATAAAATTAACTGAACAATATAAGGAACTAGTAACTATAGATAACGAAACTGGGCTTAGAAACTTAAAAATTTTTTATAATGATGTAAATATGGAAATAAGTAAGTCAGTCAGATATACTACTACTTTTTCTCTTATGATAGTAAAATTACCATATTATGAAAACCTACAGACTATATTTGGTGAAAGTAAAACTAACAAAATAGTAAAATATATTAGTTCAAATATTGTGGAATGTACAAGAAATGAAGATATAATATACAGTTTACAAAAAGATATGATAGGAATACTGATGCCAAACACAGCATTAGAAGGCTCAAAAGTTGTTAGAGATAGAATAAAGAAGAGGATAAAAGAGTTAAACTTAGATTTAAATAATAAAGGAAGATATGTAAATATAGATGTGAAAATTGCAATTTTAGAGTATAAAGATACTTTTGGAGACAGTATAAATTTTAAGAATATGGTTGAAGAGGAATTGCAGTATGATGTTTAAAACTTACAATAAAAATTTATCTAAAGTGTTAATTGTGCTTTTAATAGTATTGATAATGTCAAATTTTAATATATGCTCATATGCGGTAGAGACTTATTCTAATACAAATAAGGTATTGGTTATTTATGATTCTAAGAAAGAAACATCTTACAATCGAGATATCTTGAAAATTGTGAGGACTCTATTAGGTAGATTTAGCTCAAATATAGAGTTATTAAAATTAAGCAACTATGATAATGAGATAAATGAAACTTATTATAGTCATATATTTATTATAGGAATAAATGAAAATTCATATAGTAATGATGAAAAAACTAACACCTTAATTAATTCATTAGATTCCTATAAAGGAGTCATCTGCTGGTTAGGGCATGGTATAGAAAATCTGTTGGAATATAAGAAATATAACTTAGAATATGTAAAAAAAACAAATAATATAAACAGTGTAACCTATAAAGGTAAAGAGTATAACTTGGAGGAACACTATTTATTTAATATTGTAAAATCAACAGATAAAAACAATAAAATTATAGGAACTATTAGTGATACAGTAAATGAATATCCGTATATTGTAAATGATAAAAATCTTTTCTATGTGTCAAAGTTGGATTTAGATGGTGTTTTATTTTATATATTTTGTGATTCACTAAATGATGTGTTTAATGTTAAAACTTTCAATAAAGGTCGTATATTCGTAAGAATAGAAGATGTACATGCATTTAGAGAACCAAAAGAATTAATAAAAATAGCTGATTATTTAAGCAATAAGAATATACCATTTACAATTGCTTTGATACCAGCTTATGTAAATCCTAAAAATCATAAGATAACGACTTTATCAGAAAGCCCTGAGATTGTTAAAGCAGTAAAATATATGCAAGATAAGGGTGGTACAGTGATATTACATGGATACACACATAAATATAAAAATGAAGAAGTTTCTGGAGAAGGATATGAATTTTGGGATGGGGAAAAAGATGAGCCATTAAAAGAAAATATGACAATTTTTGTGAAAGATAGGGTTTTAAAAGGGCTTAGAATATGTATAGAAAATGGAATTTATCCTCTTGCATTTGAAGCTCCTCATTATGCAATAGAATCTGAAGGATATAAAGAATTAAAAAAATATTTTTCTACTTATGTAGGGCAACATCAAAATAATGATAAAAAATTTAGCACAAATACGTATCCATATGTAATTAGGGATACAGAAGAATTTAACATATTCATTCCTGAAAATTTGGGATATATAGACCCAGAAGATAAACTTACTTTTCAAAACATAAAAGAAAATTTAGATACACTATCTATTGTCAGAGGTTTTAGTGGTGGTTTTTTCTTTCATTCGTATTTAGATATAAAATATTTGAAAGATACAATAGAATACCTAGAAAAACAAAATATAGAGTTTTTGGATTTAAGAGATTTTGATAATTGGGTAAAGGTTGATGAGATACAAATAAGAAATAATGGTAATGAAATTAAAGTCAACTATGATAGAAATTTAGAAAAAAATAAAGAAGATGAAACTAGGTTTAAATCTATATCTAAAATCAGCAAAATTTTAATATCAATAGTATCTATAAGTGTTTTAGTTTTTGTAATTATATTTATATATTTTAAAAAAATAGATAAAAAGAAATTTTTAAAATAAAAAAGTTTAGATGAAGTGCTAATATTTAAAAAGATTTTAGGTGAATTTTATGAGAGGATTAAATGTATCAGAGTATCTATTTATATTTAGTTTATTTAGTATATGGTCTTTACTACTTATAAATATAGTTTTAGCTATGGGGGGATATCTATTTTATTTTAAGAACTTTGATAAAAAAATAAAAAAAATTGATAGATATCCAGTGGTATCAATACTTGTTCCTGCTCATAATGAAGCAAAGGTGATAGGTAGGACTGTGGAATCTTTATTACTACTTAATTATCCTAAAGATAAAATGGAACTTATTGTGATAAATGACAACTCTTCTGATAATAGTAGAGAAATTTTAGAAAGCATAAAGAGTAAATATAAAAACTATAATTTTACTATTATAAATACAGATAGCATGACTGGAGGTAAGGGAAAATCAAATGCATTAAATATTGGATATAAAATTTCAAAAGGAGAGTTTATAGCAGTATATGATGCAGATAACACCCCAGATAGAGATGCACTTAGGTATTTAATACAAACAATAGTTCTAGATGATGAATTAGGTGCTGTTATTGGAAAGTTTAGAACTAGAAATAAAAGTAAAAATCTATTGACGAAATTTATAAATATTGAAACCTTAAGCTTTCAATGGATGTCTCAAGCTGGTAGATGGCAATTATTTAATTTATGTACAATACCAGGAACTAACTTTATATTGAGAAAAAGTATTATAGAAGAAATTGGGGGATGGGATAGCAAAGCAATTGCAGAAGATACAGAAATTAGCTTTAGAATATATAAGTTAGGATATAAAATAAAGCTTGTGCCACAGTCGATAACATGGGAACAGGAACCAGAAACTATTAAAGTTTGGATAAAGCAAAGGACCAGATGGGCAAAAGGGAATATATACGTTTTAATGAAATATATAAAAAATATATTTAAACAAGGTAAAAATAAAATTGTATTTGATATAGCCTACTTTTTTTCTGTATATTTTCTATTTTTAACATCTGTTATTATCTCAGATATTTTATTTGTTTTAAGTGTATTTAAATTAATAGAGATTTCTATTCCAATCAACTTTATTATAATATGGATACTATCATACATTTTATTTATCATAGAAGTGAGTATAAGCTTAACTATAGAAAAAGGTGAGGCTACAATTGAGAATATATTTATAGTAGCACTTATGTATTTTACATATTCTCAACTATGGCTATTTGTTGCTATAAAAGGAATGGTAGAGTATTTAAAAGATATAATTTTTAAAAGAGAAGTTAAATGGTATAAAACGGAAAGATTTTAATTCATGTACAGGAGGTATTAACATGAAAAAATTTGTTGTATTAATTGTATCTTTAGTATTGTTTTTTTCAAATATCGCATTTGTAGATGAAGTAAAAGCTGATGAAACCAAAGTCAAAAATTATAAGTTTGAAAGAGATGTAACTATTGATGGAGTTATAGGTAGCAATAGTACTTTTTTTGAAGTAAACAAAAATTGGGATGTTGAGGAAGTATTATTTAATCTTAATTTTAGTAAGAGTCAAATATTAAATGGAGATGTTTCAAGTTTAACTATCTTAATAAATAATGTACCAATAAAATCGATTAAACTAAATGCCAAAAAAGATTATAAAGATACATTAAAAGTATCAATACCTAAAGATTATATAATACAAGGATATAATGAAATAAAAGTAAAAGCATATAAAACAATATCTGACAAAATATGTCAGGATGATTCTAACACTGGAAACTGGATGGTTATTCATAAGGAATCTTATACATCAATTAGATATAAGCAGAAAAAATTGGGCAATTCAATAAATGAGTATCCATATCCATATATAGAAATTGAAGAAAATTTTAAATTAGATACAACTTTAGTAGTTCCAGATAATATGAGTAGAGGTGAATCTACAGCTGTGTTTAATTTAGCATCAGAATTTGGAAAAATAACACAGAACGATAAGTTACAGTTTGACGTTAAATTATATTCAGAAATGAAGAACTGGTCAGATGATAACATTATATACATTGGTAAACCTGAAAATACAGCAGAAGAAATTTTGAATATTCTAAGTGCAAAGGAACAAACTTTATTATCTCCAAATTGTATAATTAAGCAGATAAATTCTCCATATAACAATAATAAGAAGATGCTGGTGGTAATAGGTAGTAATGAAGAAGATTTAATAAAAGCATCTAAAGTATTGATAGACAATAGACTTTCTAATCAAATTCTATCATCATCAATACTTGTAAATAAAGATACTAATATAAAGACTGATGGTGAACAAGAATTAAATTTAGGACATATGACTTTAGAAGAACTAGGATATGCAGATATTTTATTGGAAGGTGCATTTAGTCAACAAGCTTTATTTGATGTTAGAATACCAAAAGGTAGAAAGTTAAATAATGGTTCAAAGATTGTTTTAAATTTAAGATATTCTGATAATTTGGATTTTGACAAGTCATTAGTTACAGTATATATAAATGATGTTGTTGTAGGAAGTAAAAAATTAGATAGAGCATATTCAGACAATGACAAGCTAGAATTAAAAATACCTAAAGATATAGATAATAAAAACTACTATCAAGTTAAGCTGGTGTTTAATTTAAATATAAAAAATTTAAATTGTGTTACAAGAGAAAGTAATAATCCTTGGGCATACGTATCAAATAGTTCTTATTTGGAATTATCGACAAAAGAAAATCAGTCACTGAATTTTGAAAGTTATCCATATCCATTTGTTAAAAATGATAGGTTTAATGATTTAACTGTAATAATGCCAGATTATTCTGGGTCTCAAGCAATGACATGGATGTCCAGACTAGGTGTTAATTTAGGTGCAAATATTAGTTCGCATGAAGGAAATATAAATGTAATTAGAGGAAAAGAGTTTATCAATAAATATAAAGATACGAATATTATAGTTTTTGGAGTACCACTTAACAACTCTGTTATAAAGATGATAAATAGCAACTTAAATGTAAAGTTTAATAAAAACTATTCTAACTTTTTATCAAATGATAAGATAAGCTTTATTGACGATTATGGTAAAAATATTTCATCAATACAATTGATAAAATCACCTTACAATAATCAAAGAAATATTATGGTAATCAGCTCAATAGATGAAAAAAATTTATATTTAGGAATGGATTATTTATTAAATAAAAGTCAAGGCAATGATTTAAAAGGAGATACACTAACAATTGATGAATATGGAGAAGTAAAAGAATTAAATTACAATACAAAAATAAATAAAGAAATAAAAGATTCAAGTAGAGAATTGAATATAAGTAAAACAGCTAAAGTTTTTTTTGTTGTTTCTTTTATTGTTATAACTGTAGCTATAATTCTATCAATATTATTTATCAAGAAATATAAAAGAAGATAATACAGTAAACTTATTATTTTAAAATGAGGTATATGATTTGAATAAAAACATAAACAAATTTAAATTTAAGAAAAATATTTTAATCTTAGGAATTATTTTAACTTTTGTATTTATAATTTATTTTGTAAATATTGAATTAAAAAATAGAAGTTTAGTAAATAGCCAGTATGAGGGCAAGATTAAATCAGCCAATTTATCTATAGATTATGAAATAAATCAAGTTATGAAGGATATAGATAAGCTAGGATTGAATACAATAAATGTACCTATAGTTATAACTGTAGATGATATTAATTCTGATATCATGTCAATAGATAATAATAGCAAAAAAAAGGCAATCAAACTAATAAAAAAATTAAACAAGCAGGGTATTTCCACAATATTGGAAGCATATCCATGGATAAAAAATGGAGAGTTGTATGAGACAGATTGGAATCCTATGAATAAAAAAAGATTTTTTTATAACTGGCAAAATACTGTATTAAATGAACTTATAGAAGATGTAGCAAATCCATTGGATGTAAAGGTTTTAAATGTAGGCTCTAATTTTGTATACCTAGAAGAATATCAACAAAATTGGGGTGAAATAATAGATTTTGTACAATCAAAATTTGATGGTCTTGTAACATATAGAACTAATTGGTGGTATACAAGAAAAGGTGATTTAAATAGTAAATTATCTTATGAACAAAAACTAAATAATAATTTTTTTGATAAGTTAGACTTTATATCCATAGCAGCGTATTTTGAGTTAAGTGATAAATCTGTCAATACAGTTGATGAATTGGTTTCTGCTTTACATTCATCTACTGTGAATAATAGAGGACAAAATATAAAAGAAGAACTATATAATCTTTATAAGGTTCATCATAAACCGATATTTTTTGGAGAATTAGGCTTTTCAAATAGAGAAAATGCAAGTTCTCAACCATGGAATCATGTTCCTTCAGAAATTATAAATGATGAAGAACAAGCGAGATGCTTTGAAGCATATAGGAGAGTTTTTGAAAAAGAGGATTGGATAAATGGTTTTTCTGTGTTTTGTGTAGGTAAAATTGATGAAGAAAAAAACTTTTATCCATCAAAAGAGAGTATAAAGATTATTAAATCTTGGTATAAATAAATTTGTTATATAAATAGACAATTATAGTATATAAATAGTTGATTAGGAGAGATATAAATGGATGACATCAAGGTTATGACTGTATTTGGAACTAGACCTGAAGCTATCAAAGTAGCTCCTTTAATTAAGGAACTTGAAAAAAGAGAGCATATAAAAAGTATTGTGTGTGTGACAGCACAACATAGAGAAATGCTTGACCAGGTTATAGAAACTTTCAATATAAATGTAGACTATGATTTAGACATAATGAAAAAAGGGCAAAGTTTAAATGATATAACATGTAAAGTTTTAAATGAACTTCCCATGATTATAGATAAAGAAAAGCCAGACGTAATCTTAGTACATGGAGATACAACGACAACTCTAGCTACTAGTTTAACTGCATTTTATAGTAAAGTTCTAGTAGGTCATATAGAAGCAGGACTTAGAACTTATGATAAATATTCTCCATTTCCAGAAGAACTAAATAGACAACTTACAGGAATTATTGCTGATATACACTTTGCTCCTACTAATTTGGCAAAACAAAACCTAATTTCAGAAGGAAAGTCTGAAGACAATATATTTGTAACAGGCAATACTGCAATTGATGCATTAAAGATGACAATAAGAGAAAATTATACTCACCCTATAATGGATAAGCTTGGTGATGACAGAATGATTTTATTGACTTCTCATAGGAGGGAAAACTTAGGAGAACCTATGAGAAATATATTTAGAGCTGTAAAGCGAATAGTAGATGAATTTGAAGATGTACAGGTAGTATATCCTATACATTTAAATCCTGAAATATGTAGTATAGCCAGTGAAGTATTTGGGAAAAACACTAAAAAAATTCACATTATAGAGCCTTTGGAGGTAGTTGATTTTCACAATTTTTTAAACAAATCATATATGATAATGACTGATAGTGGTGGAATACAAGAAGAGGCTCCATCGCTAGGGAAACCAGTACTTGTGTTAAGAAAAAAGACAGAAAGAATAGAAGGAATTGAAGCAAAAACACTTAAATTAATAGGTACAAATGAAGAAAATATATATAATTCTGTAAAACAATTATTAACAAATAGAAATAATTATATTCAAATGAGTAAAGCTTCAAATCCATATGGGGATGGAAATGCAAGCAAGTATATAGTGGATATAATAGTAAAAAAATTTAATTGAAGATACTTAAATTAGCTTTTGTTAGCTTAATTTAAATTTTATATAAGACAGAATTAAAATATAACGACTTAATATAAAAATTATGATAAGATAAGGAATACAATTAGCAAGGGGGAATAATATGGCTAGAAAATGTATAAAAAATTTAGGCAAAAATAAAGCTGTAAGAAGGTTAAAGCTTGTATTTAAGAAGATACTTATTACTGTGTTTATAATAGCAAGTATAATAGCTGTTTTTAATATAACAAAATATTTTGAAGACTTATATAAGGTAAGAGATATAAAAACTACTAAAATTGAATACTATATGGATGTAGCTGATGAAGCAGGGGGCGGAAAAGTTCAATTAAGCTGGAAGGAGTTACTTGCTATAGATATGGTAATTTATGATGAAGATTTAAGTAATATAAAAAAGAAAGATACATTAAATGTTGGTGAAAAATTTATAGTAGAAGACAAAAATGATAAAGGAGAAAAAGTATACAAGGTAAAAAAGTTTAAGAAAGTATTGAATGAATTGAAATTTGACGCTTCTCAAAAAAGTAGAGCAAAAAAATACATGAAGGATTTAGAATACACATATCTTGGAAATAAGGAACTAAAAGATAGTGATGAAAAAATTAAGTTTATAAAGAAATTAGAAGACTCAGCTATAAGAGAGTATATCGATTATGGTATATTACCATCTATAACAATTGGACAAGCAATATTAGAATCTGGGTGGGGCAATTCTAAACTTACAAAGCAAAGTAATAATTTATTTGGTATAAAGGCAGATAAAGCGTGGAAGGGAAAAAGTGTAGCAATTTCAACTTCTGAACATTATAATGAAAAAATTGTAGCAAGTTTTAGGTCATATGGCTCATTAGAGGACTCTGTAAAAGACCATGGTTTATTTTTAGTAAATAATAAAAGGTATAGAAAAAATGGATTATTTGAAGCAAAAGACTATATTAGTCAGGCACAAGCATTAGAAGATGCTGGATATAGTACAGCTGAAGATAAAAGTGGGAATCGTATATATGCAGAACTACTAATAGAGGTTATTAGAAGCTATAACTTACAATTAATAGATAATAAAGTGGAAACAAAATAAGGATTAATTCTACATGAAAGTGTAACAAGATAAATTTGTTTTATACAAAAGAATAGAAAAAATGTAAAAAAACATAAAAAAATGTATTGACTTGTTATTTGAAAGGTGATATTATTATTACTGTACTCGAAAGAGAACAAAATGAACTTTGAAAATTAAACAGTAGGTTAATTTATAAAAACAAGAAACAAACCATAAAGCCAGATATTTAGATAACAATAGTATCTGAGCCTGATAAACTTTTATTTGAGAGTTTGATCCTGGC
>NZ_JACVWH010000011.1:0-113806 GCF_020658495.1 Clostridioides sp. ES-S-0048-02 | reverse complement strand
ATAAAAGTTTATCAGGCTCAGATACTATTGTTATCTAAATATCTGGCTTTATGGTTTGTTTCTTGTTTTTATAAATTAACCTACTGTTTAATTTTCAAAGTTCATTTTTCATGTTTGCCCTTTTCTTGGGGACAAGTAATACTATATCACCTTAAAAATAATTCGTCAATACTTTTTTTGTTTTTTATTTTAAAAAAGGTTATAACTCTTTGTTTTTTTTAATACTTTTAACTAAAACTAACAGATATAACCCTTGATATTACAAGTAACACATGCATATACAGTTTTTCCTATTTTGCAATTTTATTTTCGTAAGAATATGAGTTGGCTCTGACTCTATCTGCCCAAACATTTATACTCTTAACTTTATTAACCTTAGTTGTACTTTCAAATATATCCATTGCATCCTTACAAAAATATACCATAACATCAAGAACTAAAAATCCAATACAAACTAAACATAAAAAATCAATTACTTGAAACATCACACATTCCCCCAATAATTTTTTATATATAGTATTCTCAAAAATTATTCCTTTTTCCTTCCCAAAAATTACTTTAAATATTTTCATAATAAATTACTTTCAATCATATTTTCTAAATATAAAGTTCCAATCAACAAAAACTAATATCAATTTGTAACGTTTGTTGGTAATTTATAAATTAAATACATGAAAACTTCTTTAGAACATATAAAAAGCATTCTACATTGACATTTTAAATAAAATAAAGCTATTTATTGATAATTTAATAGCTCTATTTTATTTAAAACTTAGTAAAATGCTTGTATTTTTTATTTTTATTTTTCTTCTTCTTCTTTATTTTGATTATTATCAATAGGTTTCATAGTAGGGAATAATAATACATCTCTTATAGATGGAGAATTAGTTAATAGCATAATAACTCTATCTATACCTATTCCTAGTCCACCTGTAGGAGGTAAACCTACTTCTAATGCTTTTAAGAAATCATCATCCATCTCAAAAGCTTCATCATCACCTAATTCTCTTTTTCTCAATTGGTCCATAAATCTTCCTTTTTGGTCAATTGGGTCATTAAGCTCAGAAAATGCATTAGCTAACTCCCATTTATTAGCAAAAGCTTCAAATCTATCAGTTCTTCTTGGGTCTTCAGTATTTCTCTTAGATAATGGAGATACTTCAACTGGATGATGTGTTATAAATGTTGGTTGGATTAATTTATCTTCTCCAAACTCTTCAAAGAAAGCATTTATTACTTCCCCTCTTCTCATTCCAGGCTTTATTTCTATTCCTTTTTCTCTAGCAACTTCTAATGCTTCTTCATCTGTATTTATTGCAGAAAAATCTACGCCAGAATATTCCTTCACACAATCTTCCATAGTCATTCTCTTCCAAGGAGGTGTAAAGTTTATTTCTGTTCCTTGATAGTTGATTATCATGCTTCCTGTAGCAACTTCAGCCATATGTGCAACAACATTTTCTGTTATCTCCATCATATCAGTGTAGTCTGCATATGCTTGATATAATTCTATAGCAGTATATTCAGGATTATGTTTTAAATCCATACCTTCATTTCTAAACATTCTTCCCATTTCATAAACTTTATCAAATCCACCAACAATAAGTCTCTTTAAGTATAATTCGTTTGCTATTCTTAAATACATTGGTATATGTAAAGTGTTATGGTTAGTTATAAAAGGTCTAGCATTCGCTCCACCAGCTATAGTATTTAATATTGGAGTCTCAACTTCTAAAAATCCTCTGTCATCTAAATACGCTCTCAATGCCTTTAATGCTTTCGTTCTAATTAAAAAAGCATTTTTTACTTCTGGGTTCACTATTAAATCAACATATCTTTGTCTATATCTTAATTCTTGATCTTTTAATCCATGATATTTTTCTGGTAAAACTTGTAAAGATTTGCATAATAATACTACAGATTTAGCCTTTACAGATATTTCGCCCCTTTTAGTTCTAAATATTTCCCCTTCAATACCAACTATGTCTCCAATATCATATGTTGAAAATACACTATATTCTTCTTCCCCTATAGCATCTAATCTTACATAAGATTGAATTCTTCCTTCTTGGTCTTGAATATCTATAAAACCAGCTTTACCTTGTATTCTCTTGCTCATGATACGTCCTGCTATTTTTGTAGTTTGACCTTCAAGAGTTTCAAAGTTATCTTTTATTTCCATAGAATAATGAGTTCTATCATATCTACTTTCTTTGAAAGGGTCTCTACCTGATTCTTGTAATTTTTTTAGTTTATCTCTTCTTACTTGAAGTACTTCACTAAGGTCTTCTTGAATTTGTGCTTCTTCATTGCTTTGTTGATTATTTTTCATTTTTTTCCTCCAGATTATCTTCTTATTTCTAATATTTCAAACTTAGCAACTCCATCAGGAACTTGCACCTCTACAACCTCTTTAACAGCTCTTCCTAAAAGCGCTTTTCCTACAGGAGATTCGTTTGATATTTTGCCATCATATGGGTCTGCTTCTGTTGAACCAACTATAGTATATTCAACATCTTCATCAAATTCTAAATCTTTAACTTTAACTATTGAACCTATTGTAACAACATTAAGGTCTATTTTGCTTTCATCTATGATAACAGCTTTTCTAACCATATTTTCTAATTTTAAGATTCTTTCTTCAACCTGTGCCTGTTCCTTTTTAGCTTCATCATACTCAGCATTTTCAGATAAATCACCAAAAGATATAGCAACCTTTATTCTCTCTGCAACTTCTTTTCTCTTTACAACCTTTAAATTCTCTAATTCTTCTTCTAATTTATCGTATCCCTCTTGTGTCAATAAAAACTCTTTATTCTCTTCCATTATAAATACAACTCCTTCACAAATTTCTTAGGAATTTTCCTAATTATATTTTAAAATTTTTATAATCTTTTTTTAATTTATGCGCTATATTATAAGTCACTATTATTTTTATGTCAAGGAGTCTTCCATATAGTACTCCAATTTCGACACAACTTCTTGATAGTCTTCTATTTTATTAATTTCATCTCTTAATCTTGCAGAGTTTCTAAGACCTTTTAAATACCAAGCGATGTGTTTTCTCATTTCCCTTACAGCTACATACTCTCCATGTTCTTCTACTGCAAGCTTTAAATGTTTAATGGCAGTACTTATCTTTTCGTTAAGAGTTGGCTCTGGTAAAATCTCGCCTGTATTCATATAATGGTTTATTCTTTTAAATATCCATGGGTTACCCTGAGCACCCCTACCTATCATTATAGCATCACAACCCGTTTTGTCTAACATATTTATTGAATCTTCTATTGTAAATACATCACCATTTCCTATAACAGGTATATTTAAATTTTTCTTAATATCTGCAATTATATTCCAGTCTGCTTTACCTGTATAATATTGCTCTCTCGTTCTTCCATGTATTGCTAAAGCACTTATTCCACAAGCTTCTGCTATCTTTGCTATCTCAACAGCATTTATACTATTATCATCCCATCCTTTTCTTATTTTTAAAGTAACTGGTTTCTTTGAATTCTTCACTACTGCCTTTAATACCTGCTCTGCAAGTTTAGGATTTTTCATAAGTGCTGAACCATCCCCATTTTTAACTACTTTTGGAGCTGGACATCCCATATTTATATCAAGGATTTCATTTGAATATTCGTTCATTATTTCTGCTGCTCTTCCCATAAAATCTGGCTCAGAACCAAATATCTGAACAGCTACAGGATGTTCTTCTTTTTCTATCTTAAGCATTTTTTTAGTATTTTCATCATCATAGCAAAGTGCCTTACCATTTATCATTTCTGTATATAAAAGTCCACATTCTTGTTCTTTACAAATTAATCTAAATGGAAGGTCTGTTACCCCTGCCATAGGTGACAGAAAAACTTTATTTTTTAATTCTAAATTTCCTATTTTCATCGTTTTTCTCCTATTTTTTCCTTTGTTTTTGTGATTTTATTTCTAAATCTGCATTTCCTCATTATAATATACCACATAACACTAAAAAACTATCATAAAAAGGGAACTGGATATATAATCCAATTCCCTGTATTAATTATTCTTGGTTTTTTTCATATATTATTCTTAATCCTTCTAGCGTTAAAAAACCATCTACATAATCTATACTTTTTGTTTCTGAAGCAATTAGTTTAGCTAGCCCACCTGTAGCTATAACTTTAACATCATCACAATTTAATTCTTTTTTCATCATATTTATTATTTTATCAACTAAACCTACATATCCATAAATTATGCCAGATTGCATAGCTGATACAGTACTTTTACAAATAGTCATACCTGGTTTTGCTAATTCTACTCTAGGCAATTTAGATGCACTTTGGAATAATGCCTCACTAGATATCTTTATTCCTGGTGCTATTGTACCCCCTAGATATTCACCTTTTTCAGAAATAGCACAAAATGTAGTTGCTGTTCCAAAATCTACAAGTATACTTGGTGCCCCATATTTTTCTATGCCTGCTACAGCATTAACTATCCTGTCTGCTCCAACTTGTTTTGGATTATCATATTTTATATTTAGACCTGTTTTTATGCCTGGACCTACTATCAATGGATGCTTTTTACAGTATTTTATACAAAAATTTTCAAGAGAATGCATAACGTTTGGAACTACAGATGATATTATTACATCATCAATAGCATTTATATCCACATCATCATACTTAAATAAGCTACTTATTAGAATTCCATATTCATCAGATGTTTTTTCCTTATCTGTTTTAATTCTCCAATAATTAACTAACTTGTCACCTTTATATATACCTAAAACCATATTAGTATTTCCAACATCAAATACTAGAAGCATATGTCATTAACCTTCTTTCTATTTTTTGCTTTTCTTAAGTACAGCAGCAACGGCAGCTACTACTAAAGCTCCTACTATTGCTTCTGGTACTCCATTTGCTGCGGCAAGAGCCATTATAACCTTTCCTGCTGAACCATTTTGACCCATTGCTTGAAGATACTTGTCAGCATATAAGACATATATCATTCCTAAAACACCAGCTGTATTTAACAAAGAACCTACAGCTCCTGTAATTAATCCAGATATGTATACCTTACTTGTAGCATTGATTATTAGTTGATATACATAATAGGCCAATATACCTATCATAACTCTTGGCAATATTGAAACTAATGGATTTATAAAAACAAAAGATGTTACCGTTGGGTTTACTATAGCGTTTAAAAGACTTGATACTCCAAATATAAAGCCTATTGCTGCCCCAACTATTGGTCCTTCCATAATAGCTCCAATAATAACTGGTATATGCATTATAGTTGCTTTTGTAGGTCCAACTGGAATAAATCCCAATGGAGTCATAGATAGCATAATAGAAATAGCTGATAGTACCCCTATTATAGTCATCTTTCTTACATTTACTTTTCTTACTGATGCACTTGTGTTCATCATAAAAAATACACCTCCGTTCCAGCTCACTAACGATGCCGGACTACTTAATTTTTTGATTTTTCTTACTCTTGTTTCTTATCATTATGAGTCAGGCTACTACTTTCAGGATGCCTGCTCTAACAAGAATAATTTTATCAAGATGAGTTGTCATTGTCAACAATTTGACAAGAAAAATATGCTAATTTCATCATATTTCTCATTTTTTTACTATGTCTTTATATGCTATTATATTTTCTACACTATCAGCTTTTTTTACTGCATTTATTATACTTTTTTCCACAGCCTCTACAGCCAATGAACCTAATAACGTTATATCTACTTCTATTTCACCTTTTGACATTGTGAATATTGTATCTCCATCGTGAGGTGTATGGATAGGAAAAATAGCTTTTGCATACCCATCATGACCCATTTGAGATATTTTTTTACATTCAGCTTTAGTCAGTTTAGCATTCGTAGCTATAACTCCAATTGTAGTATTATCTATACTAAATCCACCTTTACTTACACCTTGTTTCATCAATTTATATGTATCAATTGTTTCTGTTTTTTTATCATTTAAGGCGCCTGCTATAACCTTACCATCCTCATAAACATCTCCAAGAGCATTTACAGCAATTAATGCAGATACAATCAAGCCATTATCTAGTTTTATAGAATAACTTCCTATTCCACCTTTCATAGCATATTCTTGCCCTCTTATCTTTCCAACAGTAGCTCCACATCCTGCTCCATAATTACCTTGATTTAAAACAGTTGTATTTGCCACCTCACAAGCTTTATAACCCATTTGTATATCTGGTCTACACTTAAAATCTCCTACTCCTAAATCAAATAAAACTGCTCCAACAACTATAGGAACTTTTCCAACTCCAACATCAAAACCAATTCCTCTTTCTTCTAAGTATCTACTTACTCCACAAGTAGATTCAAGACCATATGCAGAACCTCCTGCTAAAACTATAGCATGAACTTTTTGAACCATATTTACAGGGTCTAATAAATCGGTTTCTCTGGTTCCTGGAGCCGACCCTCTTACATCAACACCACAAACTGCACCTTCTTCACAAATCACTACTGTACATCCAGTCAGCCCTATTCTATCCTCAACTTGCCCAACCTTTAAACCTTCTATATCTAAAATATTATCATACATATCCATTTTCTCCTCTTATAGAAACTTCACCCGAAACAATTTCTTTTACACTTCCATCACTACCCTGAACTACTAAGTTACCATCTTCATTTATATCTAAGCATTTAACTAATTCTTTATCATTTCCTTTTAGTACATATATATTCTTATCTATAATAGCAGAATAATCTCTACATATTTTTAAAGTTTCTTCTTTTGAGTTATTTGCAATATAATCTAAATATAACTTTTCAAATTCAGCCAATACATTTCTGACAATATCTACTCTAGACAATTTGTATCCTTCTTTATACAATGAGGTAGCTTTCTCAGCTATTTCTGAATCAAAGTCCATTATTTTAACATTTATTCCAATACCAAGAACAACATAATTTGTTCTTTCAATCTCAGCAGACAATTCTGTTAGTATACCACATATTTTTTTCCCATTTAAAATAACATCATTTGGCCATTTTATCAAAGTCTTTGCCCCTAGATTATTTAAAGCTTGTGTTACACTTGCTCCTGCTATTAAAGTTATAAATGGTGCTTTAAACGGTTCCATATCTGGTTTTAGAATAATACTCATCCAAATTCCTTCATGGGGTTTGGAATCCCAAGTTCTTCCTAATCGTCCTTTTCCCATATTTTGATGTTCACTTAAAATCACAGTTCCATCTATACTATTCACAGCCACTCTTTTTGCGTATTCATTGGTTGAATCTATAGTATCAAGATGCTCAATATTCTTACCAATAAACTCTGTATTTAATTTATAGTAGATATTCTGTGGACTTAATAAATCAGTTGGATTTTCTGTTAATCTATAACCTTTTTTATTTACAGATTCTATATTATATCCCTCTTCTTTTAGAGCTTTCATATGTTTCCATATAGCTGCACGTGACACACCTAATTGCTTTGACAACTCTTCACCCGAAATAAACTCAGATTTATTATTTAATATAATTTCTATTATCTTCTCTCGCATACTTCACCTCTAATATGATATGATTTCATGACTTCTTTTCTTCTAATAAGTAATTATACATTATTAATATATTTTTAATACTAGTAATTTTAAAATTCCTTTTTAATATATTATCATAAGTAAACTTATATACCCATACCATTAATTCCCATAGCTTAATATTTTGCCTAATCTTTGCTAAAATCACAAAAAAAACTGAAAGTATTAATTAGATTGATATATGCAAATATACTTTGTTTATCAATTTAACATTATACTTTCAGTCTTAATATTTAATCCTTAATAGATAATACTCTTAAAATAATCAATATTTTAAAATTATTTATCTTCATCAGATTTATTTTCTTGATTTTTATTTATATCAACAACATTGTTTCTTTCTTCTCTATCTTTTTCTAGATTTATAGTTAATTGCTCTTCATTTTCTTTAGGAGAATTTTCCTCAGTAATTGCATTTTCAATATCATTTAATGGTAATTCTTTATTAAATGCTTTTATAAATTGATCTGCATCTAAGGTTTCATAGATAAGTAAGGCTTGTGCTACATACTCCAGTCTATCCATGTTTTCTTGTAATATACTTCTTGTCTTATCATATGCACCATCAACTATACGTTTTGTTTCTTGGTCTATCTCAAAAGCAACCTCTTCAGAATAGTTTCTCTTACTTGAAAAACTATTACCTAAAAATACTTCATCATCACTGTCAAATGACATTGGACCAAGTTTAGAACTCATTCCATATTTTGTTACCATACTTCTTGCAGTAGCTGTAACTCTTTCTAAGTCATTTGATGCTCCTGTAGAAACATCTTTTAGCACTAACTCTTCTGCTACTCTACCTCCAAGTAAAACTACTATGTTCTCTTTCATCTCATTTTTAGTAGCATAGAACTTATCTTCAACAGGAAGCTGCATTGTAAATCCTCCTGCTCTTCCTCTTGGTACTATTGTAACTTGATGAACAGGACTTACTTCCTCAAGTATATGAGCACAAACTGCATGCCCGCCTTCATGATATGCTGTAAGTCTTCTTTCTTTTTCACTTATTACTCTCGATTTCTTAGCTACACCTGCTATAACCTTTGTTATAGCTTCTTCTATAGTTTCCATCTTAATTTTCTTTTCTCTTTTTCTAGCTGTTAGTATTGCAGCTTCATTCATTAAGTTTTCTATATCAGCAGGAGTAAATCCTGGTGTTCTTCTAGCTAATACATCCATTTTAACATCATCATTTAGCGGTTTATTTCTTGAGTGAACTTTAAATATAGCTTCTCTACCTTTTACATCTGGTGTACCAACAACTACTTGTCTGTCAAATCTTCCTGGTCTAAGTAAAGCTGGGTCAAGTATATCTGGTCTATTTGTTGCTGCCATGATTATTATACCTTGGTTTACTCCAAATCCATCCATCTCAACTAGAAGTTGATTAAGAGTTTGTTCTCTTTCATCATGACCTCCACCAAGACCTGCTCCTCTCTTTCTACCAACTGCATCGATTTCATCTATAAATATTATAGCTGGAGCGCTTTTTTTAGCTTGCTCAAATAAATCTCTTACTCTTGAAGCCCCAACCCCAACAAACATCTCAACGAAATCAGAACCACTTATACTGAAAAATGGCACTCCTGCTTCTCCAGCAACTGCTCTTGATAGATATGTTTTACCAGTTCCAGGAGGTCCTACCATAAGCATTCCTTTTGGTATCCTTGCCCCTAATTCAATATATTTCTTAGGATTCTTCAAGAAGTCTACTACTTCTTGTAAATCTTCTTTTTCTTCATCCAATCCAGCTACATCTTTAAACGTAACTCTAGTTTTTTCATCATCCTTATGAACCTTAGCCTTTGACTTACCAAAGCTCATAACCTTTCCGCCTCCACCTTGAGACTGATTCATAAATACAAACCAAAGAATTACCATAAAGAATATTAACAGTAATGTAGGTAGCATCTCAACAAACCAAGGTGTAGATGGTTTAGCTTCACCACCAAATGTTAATTTTCCAGCCTTAGCTTGATCTAACACTTCATCTGCAAGTTTATCTCCCATTATTTCTGTTGGAACATATGATTTAAACTTTGTATTTGTATCTTTTATAGTACCTTCTACAGAAGTTTGATTTACAAAGTACAATCTTGATATATTCTCATCTGTTAATTCCCTATATACTTGGGAAAATTTTAAATCTTTTATTTTTTCTGTAGGCTTACCTGAGAATTGAACTATACCTACTATAATTATAAAAACAAGTAGATAAAAACCTGCCCCTTTTAGCAACTTATTCAATATAGAAGCCCTCCTTTCATACATTGCTTTGCCCTATAATTTGTTAAAATTAATTTTTAATACTTCTTTTGTGCTTTCATCAATTTTATAATTCTCACTGATTTTATAATCTCCAACACATATTATTCCTTCACTATCTGTGATTATAGGAATTTTACATCTTTCTTCTCTTGGGATTTTTAAATCTATGAATAAATCCTTCACTTTTTTACTTCCCATAGCAAGTTTTATCTTATCACCTTGCCTTCTGCTCCTTATTACTATACCCCCTTTTACCTTATTAAAATCAAACCCTTTAGATGAATTGTCTAATTTCATACTCTTATACCTATCTATACTCATTACTTGGGTCTCAATAATTTGTTTTAATTCTTTTATTTTTATAAACCCATTACTAGGTATATTGTAATAAAATTCAATTTCCTCACTAATAATTTCCTCATTGGTTAATATTATACTGTCTTTTTTTCTATAAACAAATATATTTCTCGGAAGAGTTATCATTTTATTTACTTTTGAATCACTTTCTAAAGACATTATGTCCTCTATATGTTTTTGATCAACAAAATTAGTATCTCCTAGTATATGTTTTATAGAATTTCTAAGAACCCTAACTTTGATAGCATCATGTAAGCAAATAAAATCTTCTAAATTTATCTCTACAAAGCTCTTTTCTTTTATATTTGAAACTTCTCTAAATTTAGCTTCTGCCTCTTTCTCAATATAATCGTTGTCACTTTTTAAGCTATTGCTCATCCTCACTATAGATTCTATTACATTTGAATTAAAATTATCCTTCATATATGGTAAAAGGTCTAACCTTATTTTATTTCTAGTGTATATGTTTTCTAAATTTGTTTTATCTATTCTAGGATTTAAATTATAAGCCTTACAATATTCCTCTATATCTATTCTCTCTACATCCAAGATTGGTCTAATTATACAGTTATCTCTAATGTAATCAATTCCTTTTAACCCTTTAAGACCTGTTCCTCTCATAATACGCATCATGACAGTCTCAGCTTGGTCATTGAGATTATGGCCTATAGCTATTTTGTTAGCTTTAATCTTATCCTTAATTTCATAAAACATTTCATATCTTAGCTTCCTTGCTCCTTCTTCTAATGATAACCCCTCATTTTCACAATATTTTGGTACATTAATAGACTTTACAAAGAATACAATTCCCATATCCTCACAAAGCTTAGATACATATAATGCATCTTTTTGAGCTTCTATTCCTCTTATTTGATGATTTAAATGTGCTGCATATATTTCTATATTAAAATCTTTTTTTAATCTATTTAGTACATGCAATAAACAAACTGAATCAGGTCCTCCAGAAAGACCCAAAACTATTTTATCGCCTTTTTGTATTAAATTATGTTTATTTATAGTACTTAGTACCTTATCAAATATCATATTTATCCCTCTTACACTTAGTTTTATTCACTTTTAAGTATACTTTCTATAAAAAAACGCTAAACCCTTGTATCAATTTTAAGAAATTAAAGTTTAATATAAATATAATAATACCAAATAAATTAAATAAAAGGTAGTTTTTTCACTACCTTTATAAAATTTCTGGAAAATAGCTATAGTTATTATTTAATATCTATGTATATATCTATTTTGTTTCTACCTAAAAATAAATCTTGTATCTTTATATTATAGTCTATTTTCAATTTTATGTGTTCCCCTTCTTGTATATTTATATCCAATTCTCTTGTGTCAATATCAATTAATAAGGTACCTTGTGGGGTTACATATTTTGTAGTACTGCTTTCTCCACATTTAAACATCATAGTTGAATTAATAGAACCAAACTTTTTAATACTAACTTCATTTTTAAGTATTTTTATAGTATTAGTTATTTCTATATTTTCTTCTTTTTCCTTGTAAATAACATATATTCCATCATTTTTATAAAAAATTTTACCAAAAGTAGTCATCTCTATGGTGTCCATATTACCTTTTTCATCATATTGTCTAGTATTTATGCTTATTTTTACACTCAACGATTTTTCCTCCATAGACTTCTTCATATAAACTAATATTTTTGTATCTCCACTTTTTGAATTTTATCAATTTTTTTCTTTAAAAATTCTTTCGCTATATCTGAAAATTTTTCATGTATGTCTGATACATAATATTGATAAATTCCATGAGCTTCTTTGCTATTTATAATGTTTCGTTCTTCTAAAATCTTTTTTAAATCTTTAGCTGTCTCTTTAGCTGGATTAACCAATTTTATGTGTTCTCCAACCTCTTCACCTATTGTTCTCTTTAAAATAGGATAATGAGTACATCCTAATACCAAAGAGTCTATATTCTTATCTTTTAATTCTTGTAGATATATCTTTGCTGTTAATTTAGCTACTTCTGTATTAGCCCATCCTTCTTCAACAATTGGTACAAATAAAGGACATGCTTTATTAACAATTTCTATATTTTTATCTATTTTAGATATTTCTAAATTATATGCCTTTGAACTTATAGTTCCTTCTGTTCCAATTATACCTACAGTCTTGTTTTTAGTGGAACTTACAGCTGTCCTAGCACCAGCTTCTATAACTCCTATTATTGGTATATCATATTTTTCTTGAGCCTCTTTTAAACTTCTCGCAGTAGCAGTATTACAAGCTATAACTATAGCTTTTACATCCTTAGTTTTTAGAAAATTTATAGCTTGAAAAGTATATTTAATTATAGTCTCCTTAGATCTTGAACCATATGGTATTCTAGCAGTATCTCCAAAATATATTATATCCTCATTTGGTAATATCTTCATTATTTCTTTCAAAACCGTCAATCCGCCTAATCCCGAATCAAAAACTCCTATTGGTCTATTGCTCATTTTTATACAACACCTACTTTACATTTTTGTGTTTAACAACATCTTATTTATCGCTAAAATTTATTTTTATATTCACAGTTAATATATTATTACCTAAATGATTATTATAGTTTATTTTAAACAAAAAATAAAGGAGCTATCTCAAATTAGAAAATAATTTCTAGAAAAAGACAACTCCTCTCAGTACTCAAAAATTTAAATTTATTTTGCAAACACATGATTCCCTATTCTCAGATATGGATTTAGTCTATTTATCCATTTGCAAGTGGCTATTTCTGGGTTCCAGAAATATACTGCTTTATTTGTTGGGTCAGTTCCATAAAGAGCTTCTTTAGCTGCTTTACATGCTGAATCTGTTGGTGTCTTTTTTATTGAACCATCAAGCACAACTGAGAAAGCATTCTTCTGATATATAACTTCCTCTATTGAATCTGGAAATCTAGGGTCCAATACTCTGTTTATTACTACAGCTGCTACAGCAACCTGTCCCTCATAGCTTTCTCCTCTAGCTTCACCTGCAACCAATTTAGACAGTAACATTAAATCATTATCAGATAAATTTATTACTTCCTTTTTTGCTACATTTTTTTCTTGTTTGTTTACTTTCTTAGCTGTCTCTGTTGGCTCATCTGCATATACCTCTTTAATAGGCATAAATATATAGGTTAAAGCTAGTAATATAGCTATCAGTTTACTCCACCTGTCCATGATTAAAACCACTCCTTATAATTTTATTTTTTTAAAATTTTTCTTCTAAATCCTTTACTACTTCAATTACTTTAAACTTGATTTTTACTCTGCTTGTTTTCTTTGGTGTGTCTTGTTTTATTAGCTTATATTCCTTGTCAGTTAAAACTTCTTTTAACTTATCATCTGTAGATTTGTCTATAACTCCATTAGACTCATCAACAAAACATAATGGAGGAAACATAACACACCACCAGTTTTTTCCTTCACCTTTTCCAATTATAATTTTTAATGCTTTATATTCACCTGCTGGAAGAACTATATTAGAATATTGTTTTGTAGGAAAGTTACTATATTGTATACCTACCTTTACACTGTAATTATATCCATTTTTAAGAATAATATTTTTACTTATTTCTTCCAGAGTACTATATTCTTTTTTTATAATAGCTTCACTTTCCTCTATACTTTTTGAGTTTTGTAGTTTTGGTTGTAAATATTTTACTACTTCATCCCTAACTTTTAATTTAAGTTCTTGATCTTCATCTGTATTACTATTTGCTATAACATGAAATCTTATTAATTTATCTTTATAGTCTTTTGATATATTATCAATTTTTTTTACTTCACCATTTATTACTATCGTCATTATTGATATGACTGATATAAGACTTAATATTAATATTCCCAACCTAACTTTAATTTTTCTCATTGAAAAATCCCCCTCAAGATAAATTTATATCATCAATTATGTCCATTTAAATTTAATTTATTCATAATATTTTTCAATATCAATAAAAAAACTACTTTGAAATGTTTATAAACATTTCAAAGTAGTTTTTTTAATTTTATAAGTCTTTATTCATCATAGCCTTATCTATCATAAATTGCTCTGCTTTTTCTATATGCTCTGTAGCATATTTCTTAGACAACTCACTATCACCTTTTATTATGGCATCAAGTAAAAATCTATGTTCTTCAACAATATTAAGCGATGAGTCGTAATCAGACATATAAGTAACTCTAAACCTATACACTTGTTCCCATAAGGAGTTTATCAATTGGATTAACTTTTTATTGTTTGTTGCTTTAAATATACATTCATGAAATTCTACATCTTGTTTCAATAGTGCATCTAAATCTGATTCCAAAATGCTTTTTTTTAACGCTTCTGATATATCCTTAAGTTTTTTTATATCATCATCACCAATTCTTTCAGCAGCAAGAGACGCTGCTAGACCTTCTAAGCTTGCTCTTACCTCTAATACATCTAGAAGATCCTTTAATGACATATTTGCTACATATGCACCTTTTCTAGGCAACATAACAACTAAACCTTCTAATTCAAGCTTTCTTATTGCCTCTCTTACTGGAGTTCTACTTACTCCTAATTGTTCTGCTAGTTGTACTTCCATCAGCCTTTGACCAGGCTTTAATTTCCCTTCTAAGATTGCCTCTCTTAAATTTTCGAAGACTACATCTCTTAATGGCTTGTAATTATCCAAGTTCAGTTTAGTTAAATTCTCCACAAATTTCAACCCCTTTTTGACTGCTGTTAACAACATATACCTGTTTATATTTTTTTAATAATTCTTTTTTTCCAATTAGAGCATCTTCTTTACTTTCAAATAATCCAAAAACTGTAGGACCACTTCCACTCATCATAGAACCTAAAGCATTATTTTTCATCATAACTTGCTTTATATTATTTATCTCTTCATATTTACTTATAGTAACATTTTCAAGAACATTTACCATATTTTCTGATACCGCTTTTATGTCTTCTGAATTTAAACACTCCATCAAATATTTATTATTAGGTCTTTTTTTAATATTATTCAAATCTAACCCTTGATAAACTTCTTTTGTAGAAACAAATAATTCTGGTTTACATATTAAAATACTTATATCACATGGTAAACCTTTAATATCTGTTAGTTTTTCTCCAACACCTTGAGCTAAAGCAGGCCTTCCTGATATACAAAATGGAACATCTGCTCCCAAGTTAAATCCGATGTCTTTTAATTCATCTTCAGATAACTCAAGTTTCCATAATTCATTTAATCCTACTAATACTGCGGCGGCATTGGAACTTCCTCCAGCCATACCTGCTGCTACAGGAATATTTTTTTCTATGAATACTTCTACGCCTTTTTTTATATTAAATCTATTCTTAAGTATTTTGGCAGCTTTATAAACAATATTATCTTCATCTAAAGGGATATCTAAACTAGTGCTTTTTATCTCTATTTCATCTTTATCTAATCCCTTTATTTTTACTATATCGTATAAATCTATCGTTTGCATTATCATTTCAACAAAATGATAACCGTCTTGCCTTTTTCCTAAGACATCAATGGATAAATTTATTTTTGCCCTGCTCTTTAGTTTTATAAAATCCATTCTATCCTCCTTGTTTAAAGAATAATGCATCACTAACAATAATATTATACTACAAAAAATAAAATAATAGGGTATTATAATACCCTATTATACTTAATTACTTTAAATTTTTTAATATTAATCTACTAATACGACTTTTTTTTCTAAAATAAGACACTTGCCAGGCTTAATTGCTTCGTCAAGTTTTATATCATTGAGTTCTGCAATTTCATTTTCTGTTGTATTGTATTTTTTTGCAATATTCCAGAAAGTATCTCCTTCTTTACATATATATACAATTATACTTGGGGCTTTAGATAAATCATACACACCTTGATCTTCACCTTTAACAATAAAGCTTTCTGCCTTTTTATCTAATGCTTCAGTAAATCTTTTGATTTTTATAACCAAATCTATTTGGTCTCTATTCAAATCAACCTCAATTTTATCAATACATGCTGTATTAAACACTGATGCTGTATCAGTTAAGTTATCCATCTCTATATCATGCTCAAATGGAATTTCTTCACTAATTTTATAAACTAATTTTAGCCCTTCAACTGGAATAAATAAAATTTCAACTTTTATAATCCCTTGTATAATACTTTTATTTCCTTCAATGTAGCTATTTTCTATAGACATAGTTGGACAAACACTTACAATATCTTTTATTTGTATATCATCATTATCATTTCTTATTCCTTCTCTAACCATAAATGTTTCTTCACTATTTCTTAAAGTCTTATTTAATTGAATAGGTTTATGGTCAAATTTTATTATCTTTTGAGGAGAGTATGCATCTTGTAATACCTCTCTTGTTACTTCATCTGTAACTTTTACCTTGCAACAAGCCATACAATCTATTTCTAATAGACCTGTATTACTTTCACTATTTTGTTTAAAAATATGATTAAAGTCTGACATGGACAATAATACTTCCTCTGTCATACCATCACTCACTCCAGGAACTTCTACAAACTGAGTGAACTCTATACCCACTCTATCTAACTCTACAAGTTCACCCTCATATGTACAAGCCAATGGATTTATTTCTAATACTCCACCAATAATAACCTTATTATCAGTTACTCTACTTTCTTTTACTTTAACACAAGGATTTAAGCTTATTATAGATTGAATTTCTTCTGTATTTATAGTTATAGTGTCTCTTATAGAACTTTCTGCTTTTTCTATTCCCACTATATCTTGAAAACAAATTTCCTTTCTATGCTTTTGTATGCCTTCTACTTGAGCTACATCCTTTACAATATCTAATCTCTGTTTTTCAAATAAACTTCCTCTTATATTCATAAGAGCTCCTACTTTAATCTTTCTCTCATTCATTATAGTGCAGTCCATATGCTCTACCTCTGAAAATAACATGTATTCCATATCTTGCATAACATTATCTTTTTCTATTACTTCGTTTATATCTACTTTTCCATCTACATTAGAAACAGTATTTTTATCGTCTGCGATGTAAATTACGTTGTAATTAAAACTTCCTCTACAAAGTATCTTTCCATCTGCTATCTCAATTTTTTTAAGTGATATGTAACCCTCAGTCTTTACAATCTCATATACATCTAGCTTCTTGTCTGGCACTACTGCTTCCGCCTCAATAAATGTTTGAAATTTCCCAAAGTCTATTCTATTGTCAATTTTAATTACATCTTTAATTAATTCCATAGTTTACCTCCTTAAGTATTATAAAAATATCACACTATATTTATATTTAAGGAACAAAAAAAAAATTACACCTATTTTTAATAGGTATAATTTTAACTTATTTGTAATTTATCTTGATCTCTAAAAACTTGCAACTTTACATTAGATGTTAATAAATCTGAGTAACTATAAGATACCCTAGGATATCCATTACTTTCATCATCTAATTTTATAACAAACACGCTTGGATAAACTTTTTCTAGTATACCCTCTTTTGTAATAATCTGCTTTCTTCCTTTATTAGCTTTCAACAATATTTTCTTTCCTATATGTCTTTCTAAGCTTACTCTTATCTTATCTAGAGTTTGAACAGTAGCCACAATATCACCTTCTTTAACGTTTATATGTTTACATAATATCACATATAAACATTTTTGTCAAACGTTTAAACTAATTATTTTATATATTTTTTGCAAAAATGTCAATACTATTTTTGAATATATACAGTATAATTATGTTAATTTTTGTTAGTGCAATATTGTTTTTGGCATTGCCCATCTAAATTTCCCTCTTGTTTCAGAGCCACCAATACCCTTAACACCTGTGATAGTCTGCTCTATAACCTCATCAATAGGTACTACTACATCAATTCTTGAACATGCAATTTTTTCTACTACAAAAACAGGGTCTAAAGCATGTATCATTATTCTACCAGGGGAACTTGCATAATTCGCTCCTGCACTTATTATTTTTTCATAATTTGACTGACATGCTCCTGCAAATATTACAAGATTATCCAAATTTGGTTGCCATTTACGTGCTTCTCTAACTGTTTTCATAAAATTTAAAGAGTTTCTATAGTTATTCATATCTTCTATATCCCCTCTTTTTACTGTCATTGCATCATGTCCTGTAATTACTAGTATATCCGGATTATATTTTTCTAGTAATGCTCTTACTTCTTTATGCTGGTTTTGCTCTGAAACTGCTACTCCTACTGCAGGTATTCCAAGTTGAGCATATACATCCAAACAAATTTTTAAATACTCTTTATCTCCATCTATTTGTAATACTTTTCCAGGCATTCCATATGTGTTAGAATTTAATTGAAGTTTTGGAACTGCCCTTGTCATCTTTTTCTGTCTCTCTTTAGCCTTTCTTACTGACTTATATAATAAATTTTCTACATTTTTATCTATTAATATATCTTTTATATCAGGTGCTTTTACTAATTCAAGGTCATCAATATAAGCATCTGCTATTACTCTAAATGCAATTCCTTTTAGTATAGCTATTTTTTCATTATTTTCATCTACACCAAAAGAGACTATTTTAAATACAATATCTTTGTTATGTGACTTTCTAGCTACAATGTCTCCTACCTTCATAGTTAAACCTCCAATAAATTTTTATCTTAGTTTATACTATGTTCGATATAAAACTTTGTTTCCTAATGTCAAAAAAACATTTCTTATAACACTTCTTTTATTACTCTTAAAGCGTTTTTATAGTATATTTTTTCTATTTCATCTTCACTAAATCCTTCTTTTTTTAGAGGCTCGTATAATTTACCCATTTGAGATATATCCTCAATCTCAACTTTTGAATCTATTCCATCGAAATCTGAGCCTAGAGCTACAACATCAATTCCTCCAACATTTACAATATGTTTTATATGTCTAACCATATCTTCAAGCTTACTTTCGCTTTTATCGCCTAAAAATAAGTGGAAGAAGTTAATTCCTGTAACCCCACCTTTATTAGCCAACACTTTAATCATATCATCAGTTAAGTTTCTAGTATGATTCATCATTGCTCTTGAATTTGAATGTGTAGCTATTATTGGTTTAGAGGATATTTTTGCAATTTCATAAAATCCACCATCTGAAATATGAGAAACATCAACTAGCATACCTAGCTCATTCATCTTATGTACAACTTCTCTACCAAAATCTGTAAGACCTTTTTCTCTATACTCTATATTATTATGAGGAAAGCTTAACTCATTCACATGATTCCAACTTATTGTCATCATTCTAACGCCTAAATCATAAAACTTCTTTAAGTTTTCTATTCTACCTTCAAGCACTGCTCCTTCCTCTATAGATAAAAGCGCTGTAAGCTTATTCTCTGATTGATTTTTCATAATTTCTTCATAGTTAGTAGCTAGAGCTATTACATCACTATTTTTTTTCATTTCTTTATGAAATTTATCTGCCATACTCATACAGTAATCAAAAGGATGTTTTACTTCTTCAGTATCAACAAAAAGAGCAAATGTTTGAGCCAATGAATCCCCTTTTTTCAGCCTGTCTATATCAACAGAATATTTGTTAGTTTTAAGTTCACTTGTTTCTACATTCTCCATTAATTTTGCTATAGTATCACAATGCAAATCAATAAATTTCATATTTATACCCCCTGTATATTTTATATTTATATCTAAAAATAGAAATAGTTGTCCTTATAGACAACTATTGACAACTATTTTTTAATATTCTTTTTAATGTTACTTAATTTTATTCCTCTTTTAGGTTAGGTATTACTTTCTTAACTTCTTCAATTTGATGCCATGTTTTATCTATACTATTTTCACTAATATATTTTTTTAAATCAGTTAAAGATGTAAAATCTTTAACTGATAAATTGTCATCATCATCTGCAAATCTTAAAATAAACATAAGATTACCTTACTTTCCACAACATTTCTTATATTTTTTACCACTTCCACATGGGCATGAATCATTTCTTCCTATTTTTGCTTCTTTAACTACTGTTTTAGATTTTTTGTATGCTTTTATTATTTCTTTTCTTTGGTCTGCTGGTAATATTTCTTCCCAACCTTGTAAATTATATAGCCAATGAGCCTCGACAGTTACCATATTGTTATATAATTTTTCCCAATCTATTTTTATAGAAACTTCTTTATCAGCTTCTACATCTTCTAAAACTATATCTTCTTTTAAACTTTCACTTATTCCATCTATGAATCCCATGAAAAATTCATTAGTAGTTCCAAATTTCTCAGCTAATTCACTTACTTTACCTTCAACAACATCCATTTTACTATTTAATATTTCATTGTATATTCCAGCTTCAACTTTTAAATATTCTTCCCAGAATTTTACCTCTGTTTCTTGACTTTCGTGGTTATCACTTAAATTTCTCCATTCAGTATATAAACTCATACTTTTTTCCTCCTAAGTATATCTATATTTTTTTAGTTTTTTTATAGTATAAAATCTTTTAGTTAGATTGGAAGTTTCTTCTTTTTGATTATACCATATTCTATTTAAAGTTAACTCTTACATTATATCATAATTAAACAATTCTTTTAATACTTTTATAGCATACTCTTGGTTTATAAAGTAAGGACTTGTAGCAATTGTTACAACTTTAGCCTTTTTAATTAGATTTTTTATCTTTTCTAGTTTAAAATCAAATGGTATATAGTCCATATCCTCTGAAAATATATCTAAATCTATGTCAAGAACAAACTCTGGCTCTATATCTAAATCAAAGCCATATGAGCTATCTATTATTATTAATTCTGAAAATATATTATGTTTTAATGCTGGTTTTATAAAACTTCCTACATTTAAAACCTCATTTGTATACCTAAATACGTCCTCCAGATTATTTATATCTACATTGTAGTTTTTAGGCTCTCTAGTATCCTTATGTTGATCTACATGTACTAGTTTACATCCTCTTGTGAATTCATTTGCCATCATAGATTTTATCCAAAAATAAAATGCATGGTTATGATTATCAAAAACATATATTCTTTTATTTCCCAGGACATATTCGACCATATTTTCCAATCCTGTTGCTTTTATCTCTTTATTTTCATCAATTTCATTAAATACGACTTTGTTTCCTAATTTCACATCATCCAATGTTCCACTTATTAGTTTTGGAACATATATACTCTTATTTTTTCTCTCTTCATATGAAAATACATTATTTCCTACTGGCTTTTCTATATAAAATCCTGTATATTTATAGTTTATCATAAGAATTAATTTCCTCCATAATTATAACCTATACACCTTAAACTCACTTATCATAAATTAGGTTATCTAGTATAAAAGATACTTGTATATAACTAGCTATTATATCTTCTCTCAATATGTATTATACAATAAGTGTAAAATATATTTATATAAAATATCCTACATTCCTATAACAAAACCATCTGCTTCAATTGGCAAGTAACTTACTCTTGTATTTAATTCCACTTTTCCAAAGAATACTACCCAGTATGGTCTAAAGATACTTTTAATTTTAACTATCTCTATCTCTGGTATACCCCCCATAAACCTGTGACTTAATCTTATAGCCATTTTATTTGCCTTTGATTTTACTCTCCTTTCATCCTTATCACTATATTGTATGATGTCATTATCTACATTTTTTACAATTTCAGACACTGGTAGTTCTTGTACTATACTGCCAGCACCCGTAGAACCATTTACTAAAATATTTAATTCATTTGTATTACCAGTTTGTTTTTTTTTCATGAAAATAGATTTATTTTGATGAATTTTAAGTGTAACGACTTTAAACTCTATATAATGAAGTCTAACTTCATGAACTTCTTTATTTTTTAATATCAGTCTACTTAGTAATGAATTATTTCCACTTTTTGCTATATCTATAGCTTCATCTTTTGTAATTTTTATAGGCAATGCTCTTATATCCATAAAATCATTCCCTTTCCTCTTTTTTTCCTGTCATTTTAAATACTCTATATAGATAATCAAAAAATATTATAACTACTGCTATCATGACTCCATATGGGATTATCTTTCCAACTATAATATCATTTCTAGTTACTATACCATAAAATATAAATCCTGTTATTAAAAAGTATAATAGTACTAAAAAACCATCTATACCAAGCCATTTTATTTCCAAATCTTTTTTTACTTTAGATACCAATTTAGACATAATAACTACTCCTTTTTTATAGATTATTTTGTGTATTTAAATTTTTACCTATTCTATTTCCTATTGTCCATGCAATAAATGAAAGAGGGATGGCTATAACAAGAGGTTCTAATTCAAAACTTTGAACTGGAAACATTTTAAAATAACCAAAAGTTACTCCGCCTACAATCATTCCCAAAATACCACCCATAGATGTTCTTCTTCCATTACCAAGAAGACCTCCTACTATAGGTACAAATGCTGAACCCATCCAAATACTTCCTACAAATATACATGCATCATATACATTTTCAAATCTAAACGCCACACTAAGTCCCATAACTGCCGCTAAACATACACCTATTCTAGTAAATTTAACTAATTGCTTTTGAGATAATTCTTTTTTAGTAATTCTTCCATATATATCATTTGCTAAGGTAGCTCCTGCTGCTAGATAATAACTATCTAGTGTTGATATTATTGAACCTAAAATTCCGATTATAAATATAACTCTTATACCTTCTGGCAATGTATTTAAAACTAAAGTTATATACCCAGCTGCTGGAGCCATTTCTGGATAAGTGGCTCTAACTATAAGACCTGTCATAGTTAATACCATGTCAAAACATATCCATAGAGAAAAACAAGTCAATAAAGCTCTTCTCCCAACTTTTGGAGAATCTGCTGCTGAAAATCTTTGGTAAAACGTTGGGTCTGAATAAGCTCCAAATGAATATACTATTAACATCAATGCTTTCATTGCTGACATACCTTTTGTAGGATGCATTAACTGAGGTGCATCTTTAAGTGCTTCTGTAAGACCTTGAAAACCACCTATTTGGTCAAATTGACCTGGCATAACCATAGTTAGACCAAATACCATGCAGAAAAACAATACCATATCTGTAATGGCAACTCCCATAAGACCACCAAGAACTGTCAATATAACTACTACCACTACCATTATAAACCCTATTAGCTGTTTATCAATTCCCCAAGCTACATTACCTATAGTTCCCATAGCTGTTATTTCTCCAAGTTGTGCACAATATATAAACATTAAAACTGCTCCAATTATAGCAACTTGCTTTCCATAAAAACTTTCTAATAAATCAGGAACTGTTATATTAGTTCTTATATGAATTCTTGGTCCAACCCACAATGCTAAAGGCATTCTTCCAATATGTGCAGCTATTGACCATACTGCCCATGCAGATATCCCATATATAGCTGCATACTCTACACTGCCAACTGTACCAACTCCACCATACCAAGAGGCAACCAAAGTACCTACTATCAAAGACCATGGTAAACTTCGATTTCCTAGGTAATAACTTTCCATATCTTTTACATTTCTAGAAAAATAATAGCCTATCCCTAACAATAGAAATGCAAATATAATTATAATTCCATTTTCCCATAATGCTAACATATCTACTCCCCATATTCTTATTATTGTCTTAATTTTCTATTTTAATATTTAAATAGTTACTGTTATTTTTTAATTAAACTTACTTTATACCACATGTTATAAATTTATTTTATAATCATGAAATCTCTAAACTAAAACTATTATTATTTTAAACATGAACAACTCTACCCATTTTAAAAAAATAGGTAGAGTTATATAAATAATTATAAGTATTTAAGCGATTTTATTATTCAAGTTTTTATTTTCTTTTTTATTTATTTTATTTAAAGCATAAGTGGCAAATATACCTATGACTGCACACACTACAGATAGAATAAATATATACGTATATCCTGTTTGTCCATATTTATCTAACCAGTTACCTGCAACTGTATAGTAAAATGCATCTGGAGAAAATCCTATAAATGAAGCGAATCCAACTACTGCTCCTGTAGTTTCTAAAGATATATTAGACTCTGAAACAGATGCAAAGTATATACCTCTAAATCCAAATAAGATTACACTTAGTATTATCATATTTATTACAGCTATCCATATAAGTGCTGCACTCTTAGGGATTACTAAGTAAGCTGCTGTACTTATTGTCATTAATATAAATCCTACAAACATTACTCTTATAGATGAACCAACTTTATCTGTTATAACACCTGCAATGGGAGATGCTCCCATTTTTATAACATAAGTTCTAATTATTGATAAAGCTGAAACTAAAGTCATTGGCATTACATAAACTTCTGATAAGTATGGGCTTAAATAAGTTAAACTTGAAAATACTAAGTAAGTTGAAAATATTATAAGACCAATCAGCCAAGCTTTTGGCATTGTAACTACTTTTAGTAATGATTTAATGCTTAATCCTTCATCTGATGCTCCAGTATCTTTCTTTTCTTCTACTAAGAAGAATAAAAGTATACCACATATTATAGATGCTGCAGAATATAACCATACTACATATTTAAATCCAATAGTTATTTCAGCAAACTTTCCAAAGAAGTAAAGACCTATAAAAGAAATTAATGTACCTGATACCCCTGATAAACCTTCATAAAATCCAAATATTCTTCCTTGCTCTGATTCACTACCTTGCATTCTAACAACCTTAACAGAAGCTGAGAAGAATGTTAATATTGTTGTAAATCCCCATAATACAAATATTAAAAGAATCATGTTGTATGATGGAAATGTTGAGAAGTAAAACCCTAATGCTCCTGAAGCAATTAAAGAAAAAGTTATCAGTTTTCTAACTGAAAATCTATCAGCAAACCATCCACCTATAAAATAAGATACCATTCCTACTAATCCATATAAACTCAATAAGTTCCCTATTTGCGTATGACTCAATGCTAATGCTTGTTGCATTGGATCATAAAATGATGACTTCATATATGGTAAACTATACATAGCTGTTGTCCCAAATGCCAATATGAATATTAC
Source organism: Clostridioides sp. ES-S-0048-02 (assembly GCF_020658495.1). Taxonomy (NCBI): domain Bacteria; kingdom Bacillati; phylum Bacillota; class Clostridia; order Peptostreptococcales; family Peptostreptococcaceae; genus Clostridioides; species Clostridioides sp. ES-S-0048-02. Next base: position 88,580 of record NZ_JACVWH010000011.1, on the reverse strand, counting down.
CAAAAATCTCTTAACATTACTTTTGTTTTCCATGATTTTGTCTCCTTAAGATTTTAATTTTCTAGTTTTATTTACATAACTTTATTTTAATTTTTCTATAGCTTGTTTAAAGTCATTTATTATATCATTTGCAGACTCTAGTCCTACTGCTATTCTTATTAGATTTTCTCCATTCATTTGAACTAATGTATGTTCTTCTCCTAAGCTTGTTGCTATTGTTGCAAGTTCTAAAGAGTTCATTAATTTTCTACTAGCTTGGTCTCTTGTTAATCCATTTATTCCATCTTTAAGTTTAAATGAAACTACTCCTCCACCTAAACCATTCATTTGAGTTTTACAAAGTTCATACTGAGGATGAGTTTTTAGTGCTGGATATTTTACCAGTTCTACATTTTCTTCTTGCTCTAAAAACTCTGCTACTGCCAATCCATTTTCACAGTGTTTTTTCATTCTCATGTCTAACGTTTTCATACCTCTTAAAATCATCCATGCACTCATTGGTGGTAAAGATGCTCCTGTAAAACAACATAAACTTGGCCATCTAACTAAATCTATTAATTCCTTTGAACCTGCTACTGCTCCCCCTAAAGTATCTCCATGTCCATTTATAAACTTAGTAAGACTATGTATTACTAAGTCTGCACCTAAGTCTATTGGTCTTTGTATAATTGGAGTACCAAAAGTGCTGTCAACAATAGCTAAACTCTTATTTTCGTGAGCAATTTCTGCTATTGTTTTTATATCTACTAAATCTAATGATGGATTTAATGGACTTTCTATATAAACTATCTTAGTATTTGATTTCATTGCATCTTTTACATTTTGTGGGTTTACTGCATCTACAAATGTAACTTCAACGCCAAATTTGGCTAACAACTCAGACATAAATAATTTAGTATGTGAGAATATTCCATCAGAACTAACTATATGGTCTCCACTTTTTACTAATGCTAATATAGTAGATGTTATTGCTCCCATACCTGATGTACTAGAAATAGCACTTTCTGCATTTTCAAGCATAGCTAATTTAGCCTCTAGCTCTGTAAGTGTCGGATTACACTCTCTTGTATATACATACCCCCATGTCATACATAACTCTTCAAAATGCTCTACTGTCTTTGCAGCAAATGTTGCTGTTTGACATATTGGAGTAGCTAATGCACCTGTTGTTGGATCTGCACTATGTCCCCAATGTATTATTTTTGTCTCCAAATCTTGATTAATATTATTACTCATTTTAATTCCTCCTATTTTGACCTATTTATACAACGTTTTCCCTGCCAAATTTCACCAATTCAGCTTTAATTAATACAAACTTTTTAAGTATACTTTTATATTTGTTATAATTTCTAAAAATCTGACACTTATTTTGCTTTTTTATAGTTTTAATTATAAACTCTATAGTAACTATAGAGTCAATATGTTTTTGATATTTTTTTTACAATGTTTAAAAAATTTAACATAAAAAGAGATATGTCTTAAAATAAGCTTGTTTTAAGACATATCTCTTTTTATATTAAATTTGATTCAATACATAAAGCATCAATTTTTTGTTCTCTGTATAAATTCTTTTATTGTCATTTTCTCATCAAAAGTCTATAGTAATTATACATTACTATAATTTAACATCTGTAAATAAAATTAATTAGAGGCATAAATATATTCAAATAATCCAATTTATTTATACCTCTAATTTTTTATAAGTAAAATCTCATTAAATTGATTTCTTCGCACGAATAAGTGTGCTTTTAGAGATACCAGTCATCTTCACAACCTCTCTATAAGGCTTAGAATTTAATAATCCCAATGCGTATTGTATCTGCTGATTACTATATTTCTTTGGTCTACCATCCTTAAAATCTTTTTTCTTTCTAGCAAATTCTTTTCCCAACTGAGTTCGTTCTATTATCATATTTCTTTCAAGTTCTGCAACTGCAAGTAATGTAGTTAAAAAGAATTTCCCCATTGAAGTATTTTCTAGGAGACCTATATTTAAAATATGGACACTAACTTCTTTAGCAAATAAACCCTCTATCAGTTGTATCCCATCTGATGTACTTCTAGCTAGCCTATCAAGTTTAGTCGCAACAAGTAAATCTCCCTTCTTTAAAGAAGATATAATTTTTTCAAATTTAGGTCTATTTGTGGTAGTCCCTGTATAAGTTTCTTTTATTATTTTAGCATTGTTATACTTGCTTAATATCTCTTGCTGTTGTTGATACAAACTATTGTTATCTGTCTGGTTCTTTGTACTGACACGGCAATATCCATATATAATAATAATCACTTCCTAACGTAAATATTTAATGCAGGAATTTGTAGATATCTGTATCTACTTGTCTTTATACATTTTACTAAAACGAATTTTTGGTGTCAATACTGTTAACTTTTGACACCATTATAATTCCTTTATAATTTGTTTGACTATGTCAAAAATTAACAATATAATGAAGTTAATGAAATTATACAAATTGGAGGAAATAATATGAATAGTCTGTTAAATGATGCAATAGATGAGTTAAAAAACATCCATTGCGGAGAAGTTTTTTTATTAAAAGAATTGTTCAAAGGCTATGAATGGAACAGGTTGGAGATGAACATCAGGTTAAAATTAGGAAAACTTTTTTTGTATGAAGTAGTAAGTAATCCCAATTTAAAGGTAGAAGTAATCAATAAAAATTCTGCTTATCAGCAAATGTATAAAAAAAAATAACAACTTAAATATATATAATAATATAATCTTCTTGTTGAGTCAAAAGTTAAAACTTTTAATACAAATTAATTGTACTATATAAATGTTTATCAGTAGGTCTGAGTCTATATAACTAACATATACAAATAGTACTGTTTAAATTATGTTTTTAAGATAGATAAATCTTAACCCTACTCCAGCATAAATCTTGATATACTAAAATAGGGCTCAGAATTATCTATATTTTTATACCATAAAATGCTTAGTTCTTCCTCTTGATTGAACATATATGTCTGGAGAGATACAATAGAAACGTTGATTTATAAAATTTCCAAAATCAGAAAATCTTATCTTGAATTTAGGGATTCCAAAGCTTTCAGGTGCTATCTCATCTACACCAAAATAGATAACAATCCCATCATCTGTAATATAAAATGCCTGATCTTCAGGTATAACTAACTCTACATTAGAGTAATACATTTCTCTGTTTTCATTAATTTCAGCTTTTATATAATCAGTTATTATGTTTATATAGTCAACTCCATCTCTAAAAATATCACCCAGTAAAAGTTCTTTTCCATTTGTTAAGTCTATATTGTAATTATTTAATGTATTGTACTTAGGTCCAGAACTACTAGCAAATCCCATAAGATTTAATATCATACTTAGTACATAGTTTTTACTGAAAGTAACTGCATAATTAGTAGAAACCCAGTAACTTTGTTTTGGAAGTGAATTTTGAGAAGCTGCATTATTATATTCTTGTTCTTCTTCTTGCAACCCAAGCTTAAAATTATTTACAGTCATCTTTACAGCAGCATTTATGTTGTTTAAAATAGGCGGATTTACATAGGTGGATTGATTTCTAATATTGTACAGAATAGGATATTTTACATCATATGAAAAGTATTTGCTTCTGCCAAAGTCTTCATTAAACTGCACATATAATATGTTATATGTACAAGTATTTGTAGCTTGATAATTTTCCATTAAAACTCTCCTCCTCTTATTAAAAAAATCAGATACTATATAATATGTTTAAAAGAGTAATAATGTTAACAATAAATGTAAAGAATAGAAAGTATCTAAAACAGCAAAAAATGACTGATTTTGTGGTATAATACATAGGATTGAGAGTTATTTTATAGGAGGAAAGATATGTTATTATTAGCAGATAAATGGAAAGATTATGAACTTATAGATATGGGAAATGGAGAAAAATTAGAGCGTTGGGGTAAGTATGTACTTAGAAGACCAGACCCACAGGTTGTATGGCCAATGGAGTCTGAATGGGCTCTATGGAAAAACCCTCACGGACATTATCATAGAAGTAATAAAGGTGGAGGTCAGTGGGAACACAAAAAAAGATATCCAGAACAATGGACTATAAATTACAAAAACTTAAAATTTCACATTAAACCAACTGGATTTAAACATACTGGATTATTCCCAGAACAAGCAGCCAATTGGGACTGGATGATGGATAAAATCAAAAAAGCTGACAGACCTATAAAAGTATTAAATCTTTTTGCATATACAGGAGGAGCTACAGTAGCATGTGCATCCGCTGGTGCAGAAGTATGTCATGTTGATGCTGCAAAAGGTATGGTCAACTGGGCAAAAGAAAATATAGAGTTATCAGGACTTAAAAATCAAACAGTAAGATTTATAGTAGATGATGTTGTAAAGTTTGTTGAAAGGGAAATAAGAAGAGGTAAGAAATATGATGCAATAATAATGGACCCTCCTTCTTATGGGAGAGGACCTAAAGGAGAAGTATGGCAAATAGAAGAAAAATTATATAGCTTTGTGGATTTATGTATGGGTGTTTTATCTGATAATCCTTTATTCTTTCTAATTAATTCTTATACAACAGGATTTTCTCCAATAGTTCTAGAAAATGTACTGTCTACAACAATAGGTAAAAAGGCAAACAATGGAGAAATCTATGGTGGAGAATTAGGAATACCAGCTTCTAGGGATGGTAAAATACTTCCTTGTGGTATATTTGGAAGATGGGAGAAAAAATAATGATAAAAGTCATATATGAAGATAACCATTTATTAGTTGTAGATAAACCTGTAAATGTATTATCTCAAGGAGATGATACCAATGATAAGGACATGGTAAATCTTTTAAAAGACTATATCAAAACAAAGTACAATAAACCTGGAAATGTATATATTGGTTTGGTACATAGATTGGATAGACCAGTGGGTGGAGTCATGGTTTTTGCCAAAACATCAAAAGCTGCCTCAAGATTGTCTGAACAAGTAAGAAATAAGACATTCAAAAAAACCTATATGGCAGTTGTTCATGGTAAAATGAAATCCGATTCAGACATATTAAAAGATTTTTTATATAAAAATAAAAAAACAAATATGGTGAGTGTTGTGAAAAAAAACCATAAGGATGCTAAAGAAGCTGAACTTAGTTACAAAGTTTTGGGTTTTAAAGAAAATCTAAGCTTAGTTCAAGTAAACTTAAAAACTGGTCGTTCTCATCAGATAAGAGTTCAATTTGCAACTAGAAAACACCCATTATATGGAGACCAAAGATATGGCCAAGAAGTAAATAAAATTGGACAACAGATTTCTCTTTGGTCTAATAAAATAGAAATTTGCCATCCAACAACAAAAGAAAAAATGGAATTTATATGTACTCCACCTGATAAATATCCATGGAATATATTCTAAATCTCAAATGAGGTGATTATATGAGTAAAAAGTTTTCAATAGGCGAAATGTCAAAACTTCACAAAATAAGCATACAAACGCTAAGATACTATGACCAAATAGATTTATTTAAACCTGTTCATGTTGACCAAGAAAGCAATTACAGATATTACTCAATTGACCAATTTTCACAATTGGATATTATAAAATACTTAAAGTATCTAGGTATGCCATTAAAAGAAATCAAAGAAAAATTAGATGAAAACAATGAAGAAATTCTAAAATTATTAACCAATAAGATTAATATCGTAGATGAAAAAATTAAAGAATTAGAACTTATAAAAAAAGTATTAAGTACAAAAAAAGAAACAATGGAAAAAGGTATGAGAGTAGATGAAGTAGGTAAAATAGTAAGAAAACATATTCCAAGAAGAAGTATTTTATCCATAGAATATGAAGAAGGTTTAAGTAATGAAGAAACTATGGAGCTTTCCAGAAGACAAATAGCAAATATACTAGAAGATAATATCTCTGTGTTTTATGGTGGAGTAAGTGGTCTTGTATCTATAGATAAATTCTTAAAGGAAGATAAAGTCATCTATGAAAATAGCTTTGTAAATGTTGAAAGAGATTTATTTGATGCTAAGTCTCAAAAATATATATCTGAAATTTCAGCTGGTGATTTTATTTGTATGACATATAAAGGCTCTTACAGAGAAAATTATACTGCTTTTAAAAAGTTAGTTGATTATGTTGATTATAAAAGGATACCTATTGAAAATTATATATATGAGATACCTATAATAGACCCTCTATCTACAAACAATGAAGATGAACTTCTAACCGAAATTCAGATACAGGTTAAAAAGAGAGAAATTGATTTAAGATGTCTAGTATAATCAGGTATTATAAAAAGGGCGTTTCCAAATGATTTTTAAATCATAAATGGAATGCCCTTTTTAAATAATAATTAAAATTTTATAGTTTAGACTTGGAAAATAATATGAAATGTTTTATTATATATCTATATACCTTATAATACGAGGTATATGATATAATAAAGTAGGTGAATTTATGGACTTAAACAAAGAAGTGCTTAAAGGTCATATTGATACTTTAATATTATCAATACTAAGCAAAGGAGATTCATATGGATATGAAATAGCAAAAGTAGTTAGAGATGAAACTACATTTGAATTAAAAGAAAGTACACTCTATGTGTCTCTTAAAAGATTAGAATCTAAGGGCTTGATAAAATCTTATTGGGGAAATGACCAAGGCGTAGGAAGCAGGAGAAAGTATTACAATATAACAGATGATGGAAAGGACAACTTAGAAGTAAAAATTCAAGAGTGGTACTTTATACAAGATATTATGAACAAGTTTCTAAAGAAGGGGGATTAGATTTATGAAAATAATAGAAGAGTATTTAGAAACACTATATAAGAGTGAAAATAACAAAGAAATTCAAGATTTAAAAGAAGAGTTAAGAGAACATCTAACAACATCTGCAAATGAATTTATTGAAAATGGATATAAAATAGATGAAGCACAAAATAAGGCAATTGAAAGATTTGATGGTGATGGTGAGATGTCAGTAGAATTACGTTCAATATTTAAACAAAAAATAGAACCTAAAAAAGTTTTATTGCGAAGATTATCAAATTCAAGGCTCTTATTTTTAAATTTATTTGGATGGCTTGTTGCAGCTGCTGCATTTACAGCCAATAGAGGTTTTGGTCACATAGTTCCACCTTGGTTGATTATAGCTTTGATAATTGTAGTAGTTATATTGATAATTTTAAGCATTATAATTAATAAGTTAAAGAAAGAAATAGAAAATGATTATGTTATGTAGTCACATTAATAAATATAGTTTTGTTTTATTTATACGAGTAAGTACTACGATATTAATAGGTACTATGAAAGGAGTTTTTGTATATGGAGAAAAAAATATTATTAGAAAAAATTCTTGATACGCCAGGCGTTTCATATATTAATGAGAAAGTAAATTTATTTAAAGGTACCAAATGGATTTCATTTGGAACTTATATAATGACTGTTGAAAGCTTCTGCTATAAAGAAGATTCAAAACACTATAATCCAGTAATGGGAACATTTGATTATGAGTCAGAAATTTTTATAGTTAATGCCATATATAAAGATGAGGTCTACTCTATTAAAAATAAAAAACTCTATAGAAATGTATCTAAAGGAGATAAAATAGTTGTTACAATTAAATACTATTATGATAAATATGAAAATCTTATACATGAAGAAATTCATGACTACCACTCTTATCCTCTATCTAATGATTAAAGAAAAAACTGATAGTATCAAGATTGATATTTATTTTAGTTCACATAAGAAAATAATTATAGAGTATTAATTAAAGGCGAAAGCTCCTAGGAACTAACGCCTTTAATTAATCTAAATATCAGTTTGTTTTTTATTCTGCTATATTATAAACTTTTAATTTATCTTTATTTATATGCTTTTTCTTAACTTCTACTAAAGCTTTTAATGTATCTAAAGATGTCATTATTTCAGTAGAAAATTCAATAGCTGTTCTTCTCATTTTAAATCCGTCTCTTGTTGAGTCATTACCTTTAGTAGGTGTATTTATTACTATATCAACTTGTTTATTTCTTATAGCATCTAGTATGTTTGGTCTAGGCTCTTCAACTCTATTTACTATATCAGCTTCTATTCCATTCTCTCTTAGACTCTTAGCTGTACCTTCTGTAGCAACAAAAGTATATCCTAACTCTTTCATATCTTTTGCTATTTCTATAAACTCTTCTTTATCGTTATTATTAACAGTAGCAAGTACTACTCCTCTTTCGTCAGACATATGTCTGCCTGCGGCTAAGAATCCTTTATATAGAGCTTCTTCTAGATTTTCTCCTACACCTAAAACTTCTCCTGTAGATTTCATTTCAGGTCCAAGACTTACTTCAACTTTAGCTAATTTAGACATTGAGAATACTGGCACTTTTACTGATACTAGTTTAGGCTCTTTATAGACGCCTGTACCATATCCTAAATCCTTTAATTTAGCTCCTAACATACATTTAGTAGCTAAATCAACTATTGGTACCCCACTCACTTTACTTATATATGGTACTGTTCTACTGGCTCTAGGATTAACCTCTATTATATATAATTCATTCTGGAATTCTATAAATTGTATATTAACCATACCAAGTACATTAAGGTCTAAAGCTATTTTTTTAGTGTATTCTACTATCTTTTCTTTTATCTTATCAGATATATTTTGGCTTGGATACATTGTCGTACTATCTCCAGAGTGAACTCCAGCTCTTTCTAAATGTTCCATTATTCCAGGTATTAATATATCTTCTTTATCACATATAGCATCTACTTCTATTTCTCTACCAGTTAGATATTTATCTATAAGTACTGGATTCTTATGGTCTCTGGCAAAAGCATCATCTAAATACTGAGTTAATTTTTCCTCGTTATAAGTTATTTCCATACCTTGACCACCAAGTACATAAGATGGTCTAACTAATACTGGATAACCTAATTCATTAGCAACTTCAATACCTTCATTAGTTGTCCACACACCTTTTCCTTTTGGTCTATTTATATCTAATCTCTCTAATAAGTCGTCAAATTTTTCTCTATCTTCTGCTGCATCTATATCATCAAAATCAGTTCCCAATATAGGTATTTTTTTCTCATGTAAGAACTTAGCTAGTTTTATAGCTGTTTGTCCTCCAAATTGTAGTATTACACCTTCTGGTTTTTCTTTTTCAATTATGTTTAAAACTTCTTCTTCTGTTAATGGTTCAAAATATAGTTTATCTGATGTATCAAAATCTGTACTTACTGTTTCAGGGTTATTGTTTACAATTATAGTTTCTATACCCATTTTTCTTAAAGATTTTACACAGTGAACTGAACAATAGTCAAATTCTATACCTTGACCTATTCTTATTGGTCCAGAACCTAATACTACAACTTTTCTCTTATCACTTACAACTACTTCATCATATTGCTCATAAGTTGAGTAGTAATATGGAGATAGAGCTTCAAATTCTCCTCCACATGTATCAACCATTTTATAAACTGGTTGTATATTATATAGACTTCTTAATTCGTATAATTTTTCTGGGCTTATCTTCATTAAGTCAGATATACCTTTATCAGAGAATCCTTTTTTCTTTAATTCATGTAAGTATTCCTTATCTAAATCTTCTATTTTAAGACCTTTTAATTTTTCTTCTTGCTCAACTATCCATTTAAATTTATTTATAAACCACTTATCAACACCAGTGATTTCTTCTATCATTTCTACTTTATAGCCTCTTCTTATCATTTCAGCTAAATCAAACAATCTTTCATCATCAGGTACTACAACTCTTTTCTTTAGCTCTTCTAACGTTCTACCTTCTGATGGAGCATGAACTAATGAATATTTTCCTGTTTCTAGTGATCTTATTCCCTTAAGAATAGCAGCTTCAAAGTTGCTTCCTATACTCATTATTTCACCAGTTGCCATCATCTTAGTTCCTAATTTTCTATTTGCCTTTTTAAATTTATCAAATGGCCATTTTGGTATTTTTACTACTACATAATCTAAAGTTGGCTCAAAACAAGCATAAGTTTTTTTAGTTACTGCATTTTCTATTTCATCCAAAGTATATCCTAAGGCTATCTTAGCTGCCACTTTTGCTATTGGATATCCTGTAGCTTTTGATGCTAGCGCTGATGATCTACTAACTCTTGGATTTATTTCTATTATTGCATATTCTAAACTATGTGGATTTAAAGCTATTTGAACATTACATCCACCTTGAACTTCTATTGCATTTATTATATCTATTGATGCTTTTCTAAGTAGTTGGTATTCTTCATCACTTAAAGTTTGACTTGGAGCAACAACTATACTATCTCCTGTATGAACTCCAACTGGGTCTACATTTTCCATGTTACATACAGTTATACAGTTTCCATTCCCATCTCTCATTACTTCATATTCTATTTCTTTCCAACCTTTTATACTCTTTTCAAGAAGAACTTGACCTACTGGACTTAATTGCAATCCATGTGAAAGTATCTCTCTTAATTCTTCCTCAGTATCAGCTATACCTCCGCCAGTTCCACCTAGTGTATATGCTGGTCTTACAACCACTGGATATCCTATTTTACTTGCAAATTCAAGACCTGCTTCTAGGTTTGTAACTATATCACTAACTATTACAGGTTGATTTATTTCTTTCATTACTTCTCTAAATAAATCTCTATCCTCACCCTTTTTTATAGACTCTATAGATGTACCTATAACTTTTACATTATATTTATCTAGTATACCAGCATCATGTAATTCTACAGCCAAGTTTAGTCCTGTTTGACCACCCATACCTGCAAGTAAGCTATCTGGTCTTTCTTTTTCTATTATTTTTTCTATAAATTCTATTGTTAATGGTTCTATATATATTTTATCTGCAATTTCTTTATCAGTCATTATCGTCGCTGGATTACTATTTACTAATACAACTTCTATTCCCTCTTCTTTTAATGCTTGGCAGGCCTGTGTTCCTGAGTAGTCAAACTCTGCTGCTTGACCTATTATTATTGGCCCTGACCCTAATACTAAAGTTTTCTTTATACTATCTAATTTAGGCATAACTCTTTCTCCTTATCTAAACAATTTTCACAGTTTCTATCTTCATAATCTATACAATCAATTTTAATTATTTTATTCCATATTAAATTTGAGATTATTTATTATATCTATATTAATTAAACCAATATTTTTTTGATTTAAGTTAGTCTTATTTTTAGTTATATATTATATATATTGATATTATTTATTTTACGAACTCTAAAAACTTATCGAAAATATAGTCATTATCTTTTGGCCCTGGACAAGCTTCAGGGTGGTATTGAACACTGTATACATCTAGCTTCTCATGTCTCATTCCCTCAACAGTATTATCATTTAAATTTATATGTGTCACTTTCATTTGTTCAGGAACTTCTGAAACATAATATCCATGATTTTGAGAAGTTATAAATACTTTTCCCTCTTCTAAATCTTTAACTGGATGATTTCCACCTCTATGTCCAAATTTAAGTTTAGCAGTTTTTCCTCCAAGAGCTAGGGCTAAAAGCTGATGCCCTAAGCATATTCCAACTATAGGCTTTTTACCAATTAGAGCTTTTATATTTTCTATAACATCTTCTAAATCCTCTGGGTCTCCAGGCCCATTTGATAAAAATATTAAATCAGGGTTTATACTTAATACATCTTCTGGAGATGTTGTAGCTGGGAATATTGTTATATCACATCCACGAGCTATAAATGATCTTAAGATATTTCTTTTAACTCCAAAATCCATAACAGCTACTTTTGGTCCATTTCCTTCTATATTCTCTACTTCTTTTCTTGTAACCGTTCTAACTGCTTCTGTATTTGAAAACTTATCTAATTTATGTTTAACATCTTCTAACTTGCTATCTTCTAATGTAATTATACCTTTCATTGTCCCATTATTTCTAATTATCTTAGTTAAAGCTCTTGTATCTATTCCTTCTAGTCCTATCACTTTATTTTGCTTTAAATATTGGTCTATATCAATCTCACATCTAAAATTACTTGGAGAATCACTTTTTTCTCTTACTATAAATCCTTTCACTTGCACTTTTTCAGATTCTGCTGATGATAAATTTATACCATAATTTCCTATAAGAGGATAAGTCATAGTAACTATTTGACCATAGTAAGAAGGGTCTGTTAAAACTTCACCATATCCTATCATCGAAGTGTTAAATACTACTTCTCCTACACTTTCTTCTAAATATCCAAATGCTTTTCCTATAAAAACTGTCCCATCTTCTAATATTAACCTTGCTTTCATATTACAGTACCTCCTATAATTCTCTTTAGGCAAACTAAAGAACATTAACTAAATATAATCTTTTAAATATCTATATCTATTTTTCACTTTTACATTCTAGTTTTATACTTATTTACATTTATTTTTTATCTTTTTCTATTATACTACAAATTTCTTAAAAAAAAGAAGTTATCTCAAAAGTAAAAACTCATAGAAAAAATAACTTCTTCTTTTTAATTTAATGATTAAATTCTTAAACTATACAATCAACTTAATTTCTATTCAGCTATATTGTAAACTTTTAACTTATCTTTGTTTAGGTGTTTTTTCTTAACCTCTACTAGAGCTTTTAGTGTATCTAGAGATGTCATTATTTCAGTAGAAAATTCAATAGCTGTTCTTCTCATTTTAAATCCATCTCTTGTTGAGTCATTACCTTTAGTAGGTGTATTTATTACTATATCAACTTGTTTATTTCTTATAGCATCTAGTATGTTTGGTCTAGGCTCTTCAACTCTATTTACTATATCAGCTTCTATTCCATTCTCTCTTAGACTCTTAGCTGTACCTTCTGTAGCAACAAAAGTATATCCTAACTCTTTCATATCTTTTGCTATTTCTATAAACTCATCTTTATCGTTATTATTAACAGTAGCAAGTACTACTCCTCTTTCGTCAGACATATGTCTGCCTGCGGCTAAGAATCCTTTATATAGAGCTTCTTCTAGATTTTCTCCTACACCCAAAACTTCTCCTGTAGATTTCATTTCAGGTCCAAGACTTACTTCAACTTTAGCTAATTTAGACATTGAGAATACTGGCACTTTTACTGATACTAGTTTAGGCTCTTTATAAACTCCTGTACCATATCCTAAATCCTTTAATTTAGCTCCTAACATACATTTAGTAGCTAAATCAACTATTGGTACCCCACTCACTTTACTTATATATGGTACTGTTCTACTGGCTCTAGGATTAACCTCTATTATATATAATTCATTCTGGAATTCTATAAATTGTATATTAACCATACCAAGTACATTAAGGTCTAAAGCTATTTTTTTAGTGTATTCTACTATCTTTTCTTTTATCTTATCAGATATATTTTGGCTTGGATACATTGTCGTACTATCTCCAGAGTGAACTCCAGCTCTTTCTAAGTGTTCCATTATTCCAGGTATTAATATATCTTCTTTATCACATATGGCATCTACTTCTATTTCTCTACCAGTTAAATACTTGTCTATAAGTACTGGATTCTTATGGTCTCTATCAAATGCATCCTGTAGGTATTGAGATAATTTTTCTTCATTGTAAGTTATTTCCATACCTTGACCACCAAGTACATAAGATGGTCTAACTAATACTGGATAACCTAATTCATTAGCAACTTCAATACCTTCATTAAGTGACCATACACCTTTTCCTTTTGGTCTGTTTATGTCTAGTTTTTCTAATAAATCATCAAATTTTTCTCTATCTTCCGCTGCATCTATATCATCAAAATCAGTTCCCAATATAGGTATATTTTTCTCATGTAAGAACTTAGCTAGTTTTATAGCTGTTTGTCCTCCAAATTGTAGTATTACACCTTCTGGTTTTTCTTTTTCAATTATACTTAAAACTTCTTCTTCTGTTAATGGTTCAAAATATAGTTTATCTGATGTATCAAAATCTGTACTTACTGTTTCAGGGTTATTGTTTATGATTATAGTTTCTATATCCATCTTTCTCAAAGATTTTACACAGTGAACTGAACAATAGTCAAATTCTATACCTTGACCTATTCTTATTGGTCCAGAGCCTAACACTATTACTTTTTTCTTATCACTTACAACTACTTCATCATATTGCTCATAAGTTGAGTAATAATATGGAGATATCGCATCTATTTCTCCTGCACATGTATCAACCATTTTGTATGCTGGTTTTATGTTATATAGACTTCTTAATTCGTATAATTTTTCTGGGCTTATCTTCATTAAGTCAGATATACCTTTATCAGAGAATCCTTTTTTCTTTAACTCAAGAAGATAATCTTTAGTTAAGTCTTCAATCTTCATAACTTTTAATTTTTCTTCTTGCTCAACTATCCATTTAAATTTATTTATAAACCATTTGTCTATTCCTGTGATTTGTTCTATCATTTCTACTTTATAGCCTCTTCTTATCATTTCAGCTAAATCAAACAATCTTTCATCATCAGGTACTACAACTCTTTTCTTCAACGCTTCAATACTTCTCTCTTCTGATGGAGCATGAACTAATGAATATTTTCCTGTTTCTAGTGATCTTATTCCCTTAAGAATAGCAGCTTCAAAGTTACTTCCTATACTCATTATTTCACCAGTTGCCATCATCTTAGTTCCTAATTTTCTATTTGCCTTTTTAAATTTATCAAATGGCCATTTTGGTATCTTAGCAACTACATAGTCTATAGTTGGCTCAAAACAAGCATAAGTTTTTTTAGTTACTGCATTTTCTATTTCATCCAAAGTATATCCTAAAGCTATTTTTGATGAAACTTTTGCTATTGGATATCCTGTAGCTTTTGATGCTAATGCTGATGATCTACTAACTCTTGGATTTATCTCTATAACTGCATATTCAAAACTATGTGGGTTTAATGCAAACTGAACATTGCATCCACCTTGAACTTCTACTGCATTTAATATATCTAAAGATGCTTTTTTAAGCATCGCACATTCTTTATTGCTTAGAGTTTGTGTTGGAGCAACAACTATACTATCTCCTGTATGAACTCCAACTGGGTCTATATTTTCCATGTTACATACAACTATACAGTTTCCTTTTGAATCTCTTATTACTTCATATTCTATTTCTTTCCAACCTTTTATACTTTTTTCAATTAATACTTGTCCAACTGGACTTAATTGCAATCCATGTGAAAGTATCTCTCTTAATTCTTCCTCAGTATCAGCGATACCTCCACCAGTTCCACCTAATGTGTATGCTGGTCTTACAACTACTGGATACCCTATTGTAAGTGCATAATCAAGACCTGCTTGTAAATCTGTAACTATATCACTAACTATTACAGGTTGATTTATTTCTTTCATTACATCTCTAAATATATCTCTGTCTTCACCTTTTTTAATAGATTCTACTGAAGTACCTATTATTTTTACTCCATATTTATCTAGTATGCCTTTTTCATAAAGCTCAACTGCTAAGTTTAATCCTGTTTGTCCACCCATACCTGCAAGTAAGCTATCTGGTCTTTCTTTTTCTATTATTTTTTCTATAAATTCTATTGTTAATGGTTCTATATATATTTTATCTGCCACTTCTTTATCAGTCATTATTGTAGCTGGATTACTATTTATTAATACAACTTCAATTCCTTCTTCTTTTAAAGATTGACATGCTTGAGTTCCTGAATAGTCAAATTCTGCCGCTTGACCTATTATTATTGGACCTGACCCTAATACTAAAGTTTTCTTTATACTATCTAATTTAGGCATAAATTTTTCTCCTTATCTAAATGGTTTTTACTATCTGTAAATAATACTAAATCTATATTAATGCTAAGAATTTATTAAATATACAATCTAAATCTTCTTTTGTTGTGTATTCTGGAATGTACTGAACACTATATATTGGTAATTCCTTATGTCTCATTCCTTCTATAGTATTGTCATTTAAATTTACATGAGTTATCTCTGTATCTTCTGGCATTTCTGAAACATTGTATCCGTGATTTTGAGAAGTTATAAATACTTTTCCTGTTTCTAAACATTTAACTGGATGATTTCCTCCTCTATGTCCAAATGCAAGTTTTGAAGTTTTTCCACCTAATGCTAATGCCAAAATTTGATGTCCTAAACCGATTCCTGCTAGTGGTTTTTTGCCTACTAATTTCTTTATATTTTCAACTATATCATTTATATCTTCTGGATTACCTGGCCCATTAGATAATAATATCAAGTCAGGGTTTATATTTAAAATTTCTTCTGAAGTAGTCATTGCTGGTACTACTACTATGTCACAGTTACAAGCTTTCAGTGAGTCTAATATACTATTTTTAACACCAAAGTCTACAACTACGACTTTAATACCAGTCCCTTTAATATTTTCAATTTCTTTTCTTGTAACACTTTTAACAGAATCTTTATTACAACACTCTGTTAATTTAGACTGAATTTCTTGTAATGATACATTTTCTAAAGTTATAATACCTTTTTTTGTTCCATTATTTCTAATAATCTTAGTCAATGCTCTTGTATCTATTCCTTCAAGTCCAATTACTTTGTTTTGCTTTAGATATGTGTCTATATCCATTTCACATCTAAAATTATTTGGGTTGTCACTTTTTTCTCTTACTATAAGTCCTTTTACTTGTACTTTATTTGATTCAACATCTTCTAAATTTATTCCATAGTTCCCTATAAGTGGATATGTCATTGTCACTATTTGTCCATAATAAGTTGCATCTGTCAGTAGTTCACCATATCCTGCCATTGAAGTATTAAACACAACTTCACCAACAGCTTCCTTTAAATATCCAAATGCTTTTCCTTCAAATACTGTTCCATCTTCTAAAATTAATTTCCCCTTCATATAAGCTACCTCCCAAATGTTTTATCTAAGCATTTTCTATTTCTTTTACAATATTAATAGCTGATTCTCTTGGACTTTCTGCTTTTGTTATAGGTCTTCCAACAACTAAATAATGAGCTCCTCTTTTTATTGCATCTGATGGAGTAACAACTCTTTTTTGGTCTCCAACTTCTGCTGACTTAGGTCTTATCCCTGGGCAAACTGTTATAAAATCAGTTCCACATGCCTCTACTATCTTATCTACTTCTTGAGCTGAGCAAACAACTCCATCTATTCCTGATTCTTTTGCTAATTTAGCTCTCTTTATAGCCAATTCTTCTGTTGTCATATTACATCCTATATCTTGTAAGTCTTGGTTGCTTAATGAAGTTAAAACTGTTACTCCAACCACCAAAGGTTTTTCTATATTTAATCTCTCTGCTTCTTCTTTAGCAACTAGTGCACATTGTCTCATCCCTTCCATATCTGATACATGAATTGTCATTAACCAAACATTATCTCTTACTGCAGCTCTTACTGCACTTTTCATAGTATTTGGAATATCATGGAATTTAAGGTCTAGAAATATTTTTTTACCTTTTTCTTTTAAATAGTCTATTGTCTTTCCTTTTGTAGCCACATATTGTTCTAGTCCTACTTTAAATATATCTACACTATCTTCCAATTTGTCTATTAGTTCTTTAGCTTTATCAAATTCGTCAGTATCAATTGCAACTATTAGCTTCTCTTTACCATTTATCATTTTTATATCTCCTTTTTAATAAAGCCTAAATCCTCATAAAAAAATCCTTACACCAAAAGAGGCACAAGGATTTTATCTATACATAACTTTGATATTAATTAGCTATGAGATATCTTTCCCAGTCTCTCTGGACTAGTTTAAAAGACTTTATTATATTTAAATTTTTTATTTTATACTCATCAAAAACCTCTAGGTGATTTACTAGAGGTTATATATTAACACTATCTATAACCCTTTAGTCTCTCTGGACTAGTTTAAGGAATTTAGTCATAATATTTTTTCTTTATTTATATAACTTTATGTATCTTAAGGATATTTTAAAGTTTCATCTTTTTTATAATTAAACCACTAATTGCTTTTTATGTCAATAAGTCTTTGAATTATTCTTCATCTTTATCAAATAATTTTTTTTCAAAATAAGACTCTGCATTATATATAGCAGCAGCTGGATTATGCCCAGTTACTCTATCTTTGACAATTAGAGTTGTTATAGGAGCTTCCATATATTTCATGGCTAATGTATCATGACCAACACATAATCCAAGAATTATATTAAGGTCAACTTTAGCCTCATTTAAAAATAAAGCTTGCCCTATTGGATTACACATTATTTCATCTTTACATTTTGATATTGTTTGTGATGGCTTCAATCCAACTGTAGTCTTAGGAATCGCTCCATTTTTACATATAACAGAAAACACTTCAAATCCATGATGTTCAAATACCTTTTGTACTGTTTGCATTTCTCTTTTTAAACCAATACAAAATGCTATACCAATTTTTTTATAGTCACATTTTTTAGCAAACTCTATAATCTCTTTTAACCTAGTATATTGACAGTATCCCTCTGTTTCAATTAATCCAGCATTATAAGCTATTTTTCTATTTTCTTCCTCTTCATAAAGTTTTTTTGCTTTTTCTTGTAACTCAACTTCCCTAGTTGGGCATATCTTCATTAGCTTATCCATATCTCCATCTGAACAGCCTCTAAGATTACATTTCCCACACTTATACATGTCTACTATCCCCTCTCAAAATTTTATTCATTTTGTGATTCTTCTTTTTCCAAACTTAAATTTTCATCTTGAGTTTCTTCTTCTTCTGGTTTTACATGTTCAACTACAGTTATAAAATATGATTTTCCTATTTTATTCTTTATAGGAAGTTTTTCATATGAAACATCTATTTTATTTTTTATACATGCTATATCAAAATGTCTTAAACCTACACCTAAGCTAACCTTATTCATATATTCACAATGTTTCTTAGGTTTCTTTTCAAATAGATGAAGACCTCGTTCATCTTTGTGAAAATACCAAGGTTGAGAGTTTTTCACAGATGGAGCTCTTCTTGTAAATTCTAATATTTCTTTCCATTTTCTATTTCTATTTATTTTATTTATAATATCTTTTACTGGTTTTCTATCAGGTCTAGCATATCTTGTCCTAAATAAATCTTCATTTTTTGCCGGATATCCAAAAGCTATTATTATATATGGATTTTCTATTTTGTTTTCATCTTCTTCTTCTGTTTTTATTCCAGCTAAATAATCTAAATCGTCTTCTTCATCTTCTCTTGGGTCTTTGTTTCCAATATCTACAAATTCCAAGATATCTTCTCTTTTTAATGTGGACTCCAGCCAACAAGTAGCTACTCCTAATGTTGTAAGACGTAATACTATACCTTCAGTAGCAAAACCTATATTTTGTAAATAGTCTTTTCCCTTATCTGATGTGACTACTATATAATGAGGTGCTTTTACTTTACACTCTTTCCCCATTAAAAAGTGTATTATATGACCTCTATCAACAACATGTGCTTTAATATTTAAATCTTCATTTAAGTATTCTAAATTTTTACAACTTCTTTTTATTTCTTCCATTAATGGCTTTTTTAGTTTTGTACTGGAAAAATTTCTTACAGATTTTCTATAAAAAATGGCTTCATAAAGCTCCATTTATGCCCTCCTAACTGAAATCTTCTGTTCATAATATATAAACTACTATATTTAAACATATATAAGCTTTGCCAGAAAATTTTTTATTTCATTATAAATATCTATCTCATTATTATATTATAAGTTTTTTTCGGTATTCTTGTATAGCCTTTCACTAAAAAAGTATTTTTATTTCTACTTTAATACTATTATCAACAAAAAATAACGTCTTAGTTACAATTATATATCTAAACAATCTATTTTAATTAGAATACATATTTTTTATTTCTCAGTCTATTAAGTATAAATATTTTAAATATGACCCAAAATCTAAGTAATGATATAATATTTATAAGTTATTTAATGTTAAAAATACAGGAGGATAGATATGGATTTCAATAAAAATTTAGAAAAATATGCTGAGTTAGCAATTAAGGTCGGAGTTAACATACAGCCAGGTCAAACTTTACTTATAAAATCACCAATCGAATGTGCTGATTTTGCAAGAAATGCACTGAGGGAAGCATATAAATGTGGAGCTAAAAATGTATATATAGAATGGTCTGATGAAGAAAGTACTCTCATTAAATATTTATATGCTCCAAACGAAGCATTTCATGAGTTTCCAAAATGGACAGCAGATCAATATGTAGATATAGCTAAAGAAGGTGGAGCATTTTTATCAGTATATGCTCAAAACCCTGATTTATTAAAAGATGTTGACCCTGAGAAAGTTGCTAACTTTCAAAAAGCTTCTGGAAAGGCTTTAAAAGAGTGGCGTTCTTATACGCTAACAGATAAATGTAAATGGAGCATAGTTTCTGTACCAACAAAAGATTGGGCAAAAAAAGTATTTCCAAGTTTATCAGAAGATGAAGCAATAGATAAATTATGGGATGCCATATTTAAGTGTTCAAGAGTTGCTGGACAAGACCCTATAAAAGCATGGAAAGAACATAATGAAAATCTAAAGTCTAAAATGGATTTTTTAAATGAAAGTAATTTTAAAACTTTAAAGTATAAATCTTCAAAAACTGATTTAACTTTAGATTTACCAAAAGGTCATATTTGGTTAAGTGGAGCATCTAAAGACCCTAACGGAGTAAGTTTTAATCCTAACATTCCAACTGAAGAGATTTTTGGAATGCCACACAAGTTTAAAGTCAATGGAACTGTATACAGTACTAAACCCCTTGTTTATGGAGGAAATATAATTGATAATTTCTCTTTAACTTTCAAGGATGGTAAAATAGTAGATTTCTCTGCTGAAAAGGGACTAGAAACATTAAAGAAACTTATTGAAACAGATGAGGGTTCTCATTATCTAGGAGAGGTTGCTCTTGTTCCATATAACTCTCCAATATCTGATACAAATATTATTTTTTATAATACTTTATATGATGAAAATGCTTCTTGCCACTTTGCAATTGGTTCTGCATATAAGACTTGCTTAGATGGTGGAAATGATTTGAAAGATGAAGAATTAGATGAGTATGGAGTAAATGATAGTCTAACACATGTTGACTTTATGGTTGGTTCTTCAGATATGGATATTGTCGGAGAAACTCATGATGGAAAACATATACAGATTTTTAAAGATGGCAATTGGGCTTTTTAAGTGTTTTTATACTAAAAAGGGCTGACGGAAGTTATACCAGACTTCCCAGCCCTTTTTAATGTTGATGATAAATATTTTTTTATATTAATTAATCTCATTATTATAGATTAATTCCTATTATTTTGGACATAAGTTTCTAAAACTTATATTTATATTATATATAAAATATCCTATTTAGTAAAACCTTTATTTCGATTTACATGCTAAAAATTTAGCTTTGCTATCTCAACAGCAGATTTTGCATCCTTTGAATAATAGTCAGCTCCCATTTCCTCAGCATATTCTTCTGTCAAAACAGCACCACCTACAAATACTTTTGCATTTATTTCATTATCTCTTAATGCTTGAATCGTATCTTTCATACTTTGAACAGTTGTAGTCATAAGTGCACTTAACCCTACTAACTTTATATCTCTTTTTTTAGCAACCTCTACTACTTCCTCAATTGGAACATCTTTTCCTAAGTCTATAACTTCATATCCATAATTCTCTAGCATTATTTTTACTATATTTTTTCCAATATCATGAATATCTCCTTTTACTGTAGCAACTATTATTTTTCCTTTAGATACATTATCACTACTTCTACTTATTAAGGTTTCTTTTATTGTATTTAGTGCAGTTTTCACTGTTTCTGCTGATTGAATAAGTTGTGGTAAAAAGATGTCTCCACTATCATATTTCTTTCCTACTCTATCAAGAGCTGGAATTAAAATTTTATCTAATATATAATTTTCATCCTTCTCTTTTAAAAGATTCAACGTTTCATTTTTGGCTTCTTCTTTTAATCCCCTTTCAACTAAAACATCTAGTGATAAGTCTTTATTAGCTTTAATAGTGGAATCAGACTGTTTTGAATTATTCATATTACTATATTGATTTATATAATCTACGCAGCCTTTATCTGTATTATTTAAGATTCTAAAAGAATTAATAGCCTCCATCATACTATATTCGTTTGGATTTATAATTGCTAAGTCAAGCCCTGCTCCTAAAGCTAGCGTTAAAAAAGAAGCATTAAGTGCTTTTCTATTTGGAAGTCCAAATGAAATATTTGAAACACCTAGTATAGTTTTTACCCCTAATGTCTTAACCATTGTTATGGCTCTTATAGTTTCTATTGCTTCCTCTTGTTGTGCTGAAACAGTTAGTGATAAACAATCTATAAATATATCTTTTGGTTTTATTCCATAAGAAACTGCTCTATCAACTATTTTTTTTGCTATTTCAAATCTTTCCTCAGCTCTTTTAGGTATACCTTTTTCATCTAATGCAAGACCAACCACACATGCACCATACTTTTTAACTATTGGTAATATGCTTTCTAAGGACTCTTCTTTGCCGTTTACAGAGTTTACAATTGTTCTACCATTATAATATCTAAGACCTTGTTCTAAAGCCTCTACATTGGAAGAATCGACTTGTAATGGTGTATCTACTACTGCTTGAATCTCTTTTATCAACTTTGGCATTAATTTCTTTTCATTTATTTCTGGCAAACCAACATTCACGCCTAATATTTGTGCACCAGCACTTACTTGTTCCAACCCCAAATTTATTGCATAATCTAAATTTTCATTTTTTAAAGCTTCTTGTAAAGATTTTCTACCAGTTGGATTTAATCTTTCTCCGACAACTGTAGGTGATTCTACTTCCACAAATTTTGAGGGCGAACAAACTACACATTTATCAATCTTTTCGGTACTTCCCTTTTTAACAGAACTTATATTTTCAGATATTTCTTTTATAAAGCTTGGATTTGTGCCACAACACCCGCCTATTATAGTTGCTCCAGCTTCAACAAATTTTTTGACTCCCTCAAAAAATTCCTTTGCATCAACATCATAGATAGCTTCTCCATCAACTATATTTGGTAAACCTGCATTTGCTTGAACCATTACAGGTATTGAAGCTCTTGACACAATTTTTTTGACTATTGGCAAAAGCTGTTTAGGACCTAATGAACAGTTTACTCCTATTGCATCAACTCCCAGACCTTCTATTGTGGCAACCATACTTTCTGGCATACATCCAGTAAAACTTCTCCCACTCTCATCAAATGTCATAGTACAGAAAACAGGTAAGTCAGAATTCTCTTTAGCCGCTAAAACGGCTGCTTTAGCTTCATATAAATCCATCATAGTCTCTATTACTATTACATCAGCTCCAGATTTAACTCCCTGTAATACTTGTCTTTTAAATATCTCATATGCTCTGTCAAAGCTTAAAGTTCCCATAGGCTCTAACATTTCTCCTATAGGACCAATATCTAGTGCTACATATCTAGGTTTAGTGTTATCTACATTTTCTATAGCTTTTCTAGCCACTAAAATAGCATTGTCGATAACTTTTTCTACTGTATATTCACTATCTAATTTTAATTCATTACACCCAAAAGTATTTGTAAGAATTACATTTGAGCCTGCTTCTAAATATGATGTATGTATCTCTATAAGTTTTTCTGGATTTTGAAGACCAAATACTTCTGGATTTTCACCTATTTTTAACCCCTTTTGTTGAAGCATTGTTCCCATTGCACCATCAAATATTAATATATTATCCTTTAGATATTGTCTTATTTCCACAAGAATTCGCTCCTTTTCTATATGTACAATTTCTGTAGTTTTTACAATTTTCACACGATTTTTCTTTCTTTGATTTATCTATTTTCAAATTAGAAATGCCTATAATAGCTACTACTGATTTTCTTGGTATCATAATCCCATTTGATGTAATTGTGAGTCCTATTTGTTTTTGAGCATTTAAAACATTTAATATATCTATATTTTTCTCTATTGGTAAGTCCCCATATCCTGGGCTATATCGCATAGTTATAAATTTGTTTTGTTTTAAAAAAACCTTTTCTATATCATTTTGAACAATATCGCATACTTCTTCTATTGCTGTTGTTCCACATGAATCAATTATTAGTCCTCTTGTTAAGTCTGAGTAAGAGTATCTTTTTATTTCCTTTTCTAGCTCTATTCCCAAAGTAGCTGCCATAATTACACATTCATCACAGTCTTTTAGAAGTTCATATATATCCTTACTTTTTAAGGTTAAATTTGTTCCCTCTAGTTCTACAATCTTATCTTTATTTATTTTGATAGGATAAATCCTAGATATATATCTAGGATTTATCTTGTTTTTGGCTATTTCTATACATTCATCAATAGTTTCTTTAAGTTCTTTATCTATTTCTTGTCCTTTATATTGTAAATACCTTAGAACCTCACTTTGATTTATGCTTATACGTTCTCTTTCAATTACATTATTCTCCATATATATTAAGAGAAAATCCTTTATCTAAAACATCTTTTGCATATTCTTTTGCTCCAAATAAAGATAAGTCTCTATAATTTCCACATTCTAAAGCTGTAGCAGCTGGCATTTTATCAGATTCAATTACTTTCTTTAATGCCTTTTCTAAGCCATCTTTAACTGTTTTAGCATCTATATCTCCCCATAATATTAAATAAAATCCTGTTCTGCACCCCATTGGAGATAAATCTATCACTCCATCTAATGTCTCTCTTAAATAAGTTGCTAATAAATGTTCTAAACCATGCATAGCAGCAGTTCCAAAGCTTTCTACATTTGGTTGTAAAAATCTCAAGTCAAATTTAGTTATTTTATCTCCTTTAACTCCATCAAGTACACTACACTTTCTCACAAAAGGAGCTTTAACTTTTGTATGATCTAATTTAAAACTTTCTACTTTTTCCATTTTTGAATCCTCCATCATCACTTAAAAATTTATTACTTTAAATCTATAAAAAAACTCCCCCTATCCACTATTGATAAGAAGAGTATATTATTTCCAATCATCTCATCGTTGTTAGCAGGACCACCTAATAAAAGGTTGGTATAGGATCGCTGAGCTAACTCTCTCCCCTAATTCTTGATAAGTATCTTATTAAACTGACTTAAATTATATATTACTTTTTTATTTTTGTAAACACTTTATGCTATAAATATTTGTGTATCTAAATCATACTTTTATCTTATTACACAGTTTCTTGTATTATTGGTAGTTGTACCTCAAATACAGTTTGATGTATATTACTTGAAACAGTAATTTCCCCACCATGTAAATTCACAATGTTTTTTGTAATTGAAAGACCTAATCCAGAACCTCCATCATTGCTATTTCTTGATTTTTCAACTCTATAGAATCTATCAAATATATTTGGTAAATCTAATACTGGAATGGGTTCTCCATAATTTATAACTTTTGCAATAGCCATATTTCCTTTTTTTGCTGTTACTATGTCCACATAAATTCCTTCTTTTCCATATTTCATAGCATTGGTTATAAGATTTTCAAAAGCTCTCACCAATTTATTTGGGTCAGCATTTATAATTAATTTTTCTTCATTGAAATTAACTCTACTAACCATAAATTCTTTTTTAAAATAAAATCCAAGTTGAGATACTATTTGGCTTAATAGCTCTACCAAGTTTATGTCTATTTTTTTTAATCTTATTGTATTATTTTGCATTTTTGTAAGTTCAAATAAATCATTTATAAGTATATTTAAACTTTTTGATTTCTCATATGCAATATTAACATAATACATCAACTGAACTTCATCTTTATACTTACCATCTTCTATCAATCCTAGATAACCCATTATTGAGGTTAAAGGAGTTCTTAGGTCATGTGAAACATTTGTTATTAAATCTGTCTTAGTTTGTTGAGCCTGTCTTTCTTCAACAGTTATATTTCTAAGTTGATAAACTATACTATTGATTTTATTTGCAAGTTCATCAATCTCATCAATTTTTTTATCACTTAATCCATTTGACTCATACTCAATATCTATACTTTTTTCTAAATCGCCTTCCTCCATTGAGTTTACAGCATCCATGATAATTTCTAGTTTTTTATTTTTGTTATCAGTATCTTTTAGAAAATTTACAAGTTTTTTATTTCTCTTGTATGACATTAATGAATAAATTGATAATGATGCTGTCAGAAATAAAACTGAATATAATGTGCTGTCTCCTATAACAGATCTAATATTTCTTAAACTAAGCATAAAGTAATTAATTGTAGATAAAGTAGTTCTTATATATA
Source organism: Clostridioides sp. ES-S-0048-02 (assembly GCF_020658495.1). Lineage (NCBI taxonomy): Bacteria > Bacillati > Bacillota > Clostridia > Peptostreptococcales > Peptostreptococcaceae > Clostridioides > Clostridioides sp. ES-S-0048-02. The sequence goes on along the minus strand of NZ_JACVWH010000011.1, from coordinate 62,387 downwards.
ATATCTTTATTATATATGCACTTGTTAACATAATAATTAGGGTTATAATACAGCTTATTATAAAGTCTACTATAGGACGAAACATATAATTTAATACACTCTTATTTTTCAATTTTATATCCTACCCCCCATACAGTATGAATTATTTTTTCTCCATCTGTATACTTTTCAATTTTATCTCTTATCCTACTCATATGAACCATTACAGTATTGTTAGATTGGTAGTATTGTTCTTTCCATACTTTTTCAAATATCTCTTCTGTACTATATACTCTACCTTTATTATTTGCTAGTAAATACAAGATATCAAATTCTCTCGATGTCAAAAATATATCCTTTTTAGCTACTGTTACACTATGCTTTTCCTTATCTATTAATACCACTCCAACTTCTATGACATCTTTATTTTCTTTGTTAGTACCACTAAAATAATACGCTCTTCTAAGTAATGCTTTTACTCTCACAGTAAGTTCAAGTGGATTAAATGGCTTTGTTAGATAATCATCTGCACCTGTCATTATTCCTTGTATCTTATCCATATCCTCTGATTTGGCACTCAACATAAGTATTGGTATATTTAAACTTACTCTAACTCTTATACAAACTTCTATCCCATCCATCTTTGGCATCATTATATCCAATACCATCAGATGAATATTTTCTTTTTCTAAAATATCTAAAGCTTCTTGTCCATCTTTAGCCTTAATTACATTATATCCATCATTTAAAAGGTATATCTCTACAAGGTCTCTTATTTCCTTTTCATCATCCACAACAAGAATTGTATCTTTCACTTTTTCACATCCTAACTTACTTTAATATAGTTTTTACTCATCTAAAATTATACTATACTTAAAGTAGTCTAGTATCAAATTTATTTATATTACATTTAGTAATATCATACAATTTATGTTATGTTGTTTTATTATTTGTTTTGCAAATATTCTTCCAAGGTTAACCCTTTTGAATAAATTTCCTCAGCAACATCCTTACCCACATATCTAATATGCCATGGCTCATATGCTGTACCTGTTATATCTTCTTTACCTTTAGGATATCTTATTATAAATCCAAATTTATGAGCATTTTCTGCCAACCATATAGCTTCTTTTGTACTTCCAACAAACCATCTCTCTGGATTTGTCAAGTCAATACACAGTCCAGATTGATGTTCACTATGTCCAGGTTTTGCTACATATGCATCAGCTTTTTCCTGACCTTGAGAATTTACTCTTCTTGTATAAGTATCTTGTTGAGTCTCATAAGACCTATATGCTGAAGACCCTAAAAACTGTATTCCTTCTTCATTAGCTTGTCTAACTAAGTCTTCTACTGCTTTTGCAGGTTCTCCTGCCATTTGTTTTTCCTCTTCAGTAGCTTCTGGAACAAATTCTATATTTACCTTAGTAATGTCTTTCGGCATATAATCTTTACTAAGTTCATTTGTCTTGTTTACCAATAATATATTATCTGCTATACTATTTGAGTGATTTTTTTTCTGAGAATCTGTTTCAACATCTTGAGATGAAGCAAATTGAGCAGTTCCAGTTGGTTCTTCATCTTTCAGAATTTTATCTTTAACTATAAACATACTTATAAATACTACTACTATAATGCCTAACATCAATTTTAATTTTTTCATGGTTGAATCGTCTCCTTCGTTATGTTTATTAACGTTAATTCTAGAGTATAAGTTTTAAGTATTTTATAAGTAAACCTTAAGTTATTCTTAAGTTTATATTTTCAAATAAAGGATGGTGCTAAAAATGTCTATGCAAAAACTTCTTAGTAAAGCTCGTAAGGCTATACAAGACTTTGATATGATACAAGAAAATGATAAAATTGCAGTTGGCCTTTCTGGTGGAAAAGATAGTTTGACATTACTTCATATACTTAAAAATTATCAAAGATTTTCTCCACAAAAGTTTGAATTAATAGCTGTAACACTAAATACTGGTGGAATTGATAACTCACCATTAAACAAATTATGTGAGGAAATAAATGTACCTTTTTATGAATTTCAAACTAATATAAAAGAAATTGTATTTGATATAAGAAAAGAAAAAAATCCTTGTGCACTATGTGCTAATTTAAGAAGAGGTGCTTTAAATGACAACGCAAAGAAACTTGAGTGCAACAAAGTAGCTCTTGGACACCATAAGGATGATGCTATTGAGACATTTTTAATGTCTATGTTTTATGAAGGAAGAGTTAATTGTTTTTCGCCAAAAACATACTTAGATAGACAAGATTTAACTGTTATAAGACCAATGATTTACATAGAAGAATATATGACTAAGAAGATTTCAAAGGAGTGTAACTATCCTATCATAGCAAACCCATGTCCTGCAAATGGCCATACTAGGAGAGAATACATAAAAAACCTTATTGCGAATTTAAATAAAGAAATGCCAGATTTTAAAAGAAATGTATTTGGAGCTTTAAATAATTCAGAAAAACTTTTTATATGGGATAAGGAAAATATAAAAAATATTTATTTAAAGTAATTTAAATATAACATTAAATCATTTTCATACATTGTATAAAAATTAATATCTTTATATAAAGAAACACAAGATTGTATTAATTATAAATACTCTCTATTTATAATTGATACAATCTTGCTATATTATAATCTTTTATATTTTTATTATTTTTTATATCTATATTTTAATAGTTATTAATATTATTATCAATTCTAATAAATGTATTAACTATAACTTAAACTTTTTATATTCTTAACTCAATTTATTCTTAAAATTTCTATCCCTCTATATTTCATAAAAACAATATTTTATACTAGATTAGAATATTAAATTCGACTATCTCTGGTACATTAAAAAATCTAAATGGCAACTTTGTACTTCCAAGACCAGAACTCACATATAGATGATTTCCCTTTATATCATAAAATCCTTTAGTGTATTTCCTTCCATATGGAGGAGTAACTAAAGCACCCTTGAAAGGCAACCTTATTTGACCACCATGACTATGTCCAGATAAAACTAAATTCATTGTATCTTTACTGAGCATATCTACCAAATCTGGTTCATGTGCTAATAATAAATTAAAACTATTATAATCAGTTTTGCTTTCCAAATCTCGTATATTTGGATTACCATTTAATATCTCATCAGCTCCAAGTATATTAATATACTTATTGTCTTCAAGTCTTATTTTCTTATTTTCATTAACTAAAAGATGAAAGTTAGAGTTTTTCATAATTTGTCTATAATACCTAGGAAGTTTATACATATAATCATGATTACCAAATACTGAAAACTTTCCTAACCTTGCATTCATACTAGATAAAATCTTTGTAATTTCATCTATATCTGGATTTTTATTAGAATAATCAATTAAATCTCCAGTAAATACTAATATATCTGGATTTAAGGCATTCACCTTATTAGCTACTTTTTTAAGTTTATTAGTCGAATAAAAACTGCCTATTTGAGTATCTGAAATCTGAACTACTTTTATAATCTCATTCTCATTTTTTACTATATCTTCTTTAATCATGTTTCCATCTTCATTTATATTATATTTTTTCACAATTAATAGACTCGGTTCTATTGCAACTGAGTATATAAAAATTAAAACAAATATCAATATAAAAAATTTTAAAAAACGCTTTATCTTTAATTTCAAAGTATCTACCTACTTATTTATTATCTTAAACTATTTGCATTACAGACTCAACTTTATCCATTTTTCTATCATGTAATTTTGGTTTATTGGCTAAGAACCATTTATATGTTGTTGTAAGGCCTTCTTTTAATAAAACATTTGGTATATAAAGACCATGTTCAATAAGCTTATTTATATCTAGATTAAAGTCTATATTTCTAAACGGGAAGTAAGTTCTCTCTCTAAACTCAACTTTTTCCATGTCTACATATTTTATAATAGGTTCCTTCCCAATAACTTCTCCACATGTATATATAAGTTCATCCCAAGATATTAACTGTGGATTTGTTACATTATACGCTTCTCTCACATGAGAATTTTTCATTACACTTTCTAACACTTTTACTAAATCCCCAATATATATAAATTGATTGCTTACTTGTTTTCCTTTAGGTACTGGTATTTTTTCGTTTTTTTCTATTTTTTCAAAGAAATAGTATTCTCTATACAAATTATTATTTTCACCATATATATAAGTTGGCCTAATAATTATATATGGTATAGAACTATTTATAACAAAATCTTCTGTTTCTTTTTTGTTAAGTCCATATTTACCCCAGTTTTCATTTTCACCTTTTTCATTATCTTCTTTTACATTTCTTCCACTATCTTTGTATACGGCTCCTGCTGACAATACTATGTATTTTTTTAAGCTATCTAAGTTCACAAAATCAATAAGATTACCAACATCCTCTTTTGTATATGCTGTCATATCATATATGTAATCGTACTGTCTTCCATTGATAATGTTTTCCATATCTTTGCGTACTTTTCTATCGCAAATTAAGTGCTCTCTAAATCCTTTATAATCTATTTCCTTTTTACCATTCGTAAGTATATCTATTTGATACCCACATTTAATTAAACGCTTAGCAAGTGCAGAACCTATGAAGTCGCTTCCACCCATGATTAAAATAGATTTCATTTCAAGTGCATCCTCCTCTTTTTTAAATGGCTTCCTTAATTATAATATCATATTTTTAAATATGCTACACCATTTTGTATTGTTTTTGTCTATAAAAGATATTTATAGCAAAATATCTTTTATAGATTTAACACTTTCGACAATATAGGTAGGATTGCTCTTACTAATTTCATCAAAAGAACCATATCCATACAATATCCCTATAGAATCTACACCTATTTTATTAGCTCCAATTATATCGTATTTTCTATCACCAATCATAATGACCTTATCTTTATCTGTTACACCACACAAATCTAACACATATTCTATAACTTCATTTTTATTTACTCTTGTACCATCAAGGTTACTACCTGCGATATATTTAAAATAACTATCTATACCAAAATATTTAAGTATGGTTTCTGCAAAAACTGTTGGTTTAGAAGTAGCTAATAATAATGTTTTCCCATTCTCATAAAGTATTTTTAAAGTCTCCTTTATGTCTTTATAGATTTTATTTTCAAATATTCCTCTGTCAGAAAAGTATTCTCTATATTTTTCAACAGCTTCTGTTGCCTTTTCATCTTCAAATTTATAATAGTCTTTGAAAGTAGAATGTAGGGGTGGCCCTATAAATTGTTCTAAGTTATCCAATTCTTCTTCTATACCAAAACTATTTAAAGAATATTGAATAGACTTTGTTATTCCTTCTTTAGGGTCTGTAAGTGTTCCATCTAGGTCAAACAGCACTATTTCATAATTTTTCTTCATATATAAGTCCTCCACTTTTTATAAAAATAATATATTATCTTTTGAGTTTATATATTTTAAAAAGCTATAGTAATAGAATCTTAATCTAATACTATAGCTTAAATAATAATCAAATCTTATATGTTGTCTTGAAACTAAATCTAAACAGTCTTATTTAACTGTTATAGCTGAAACTGGACATCCTTCTTCTGCTTCTTTACATAAATCTTGTAATTCTGCTGGTATTTCTCCTTCAATTGCAACTGAATGTCCTTCATCACTCATACTAAAAACGTCTGGACATGTTCCTATACACGCTCCACAAGCTACACATACATCTTTATCAACAAATGCTTTCATACTAAAATACCTCCCCTAAAATTATAATTATTGTTCCATTACATATTTATCCAATATATACTAATTTAAACATATTTTTCCTTTTTTTTCAATATAACTTAATTTATTACAGTGCCATCATACGAATGTCTATAAACTTCACTACTTTTCATCCATGATTTTATAGTATATTGTAAGTTCAATTTTTTATTTAGCATTAGTTCATTATTACTATAATCTGTTATAATTTCTTCACTATCATCTATTGTAAATATTGTAAAATCACCTTCTCCACCAATTTTTATCCTACCTTGACTTCCTTGCAAATTAAAAACTTTTGTTGGATATTCAGTTACTTTTTCTATACATTTTTCTAGAGGTATACCAAGTTCCATGATTTTATTTACAACATTTAAAAGAGAATAATGTATATCTTTCATATTTTTTATATGCATATCTGTACTTATTAAATCTGGCTCTAATCCTTGATTTACTGCTTTTTTAAAGACTTCAAAATCAAACTGCTCTAATCCATGGCATACATCAAATAATACACCTTTATCTTTTGCATTTAATACAGATTCTCTCAAACTGCCAGATTCATTAAATATTCCATTTGTGCTATTTCCATATACAGGCGTAACTACATCTCCCTTTCCCAAAATATTCATTACTTCATCTATATATGATGGATACTCCCCTATATATACCACTAATGGTAAATTTAATTTTTCTGCAATTTGCTTTGACTTCTTAATTATATCTATACCATCTGTACTAGATTGAAATTTACTTGCTTTTACTTTTATACCTTTTATCTTTTCCATGTTTTTTTCTACAATAGACTCAATGTTATCAAAATTTATAACATCTAAAGATGTTGATTCATTCAATATATTTAATCCCTCATTGGTTACATTTAAAAATGAATACACTTCAGTCTTACATTCATCCATATATTTTTTCTTAAAATCGTAGTAATTTACAGGACCTGCTGTACCTGCATCAAATATAACTGTTGAACCTTTTTCAATTCCAATTGAATCAGAATCCATACCTGTAGGTAATTTTCTCTTATAACAATGGGTATGAACATCTATAAATCCAGGAGAAATATACATGTTGTTAGCATTTATTATCTCAAACTCTTTGTTTATGAGTATTTTTTCTTTTCTTATCATTTCTTTAAGATTTAATCCAATATCACATATCTTTCCATGTAAAACCAAGATATCTCTTTTCTCAAATTTGATACCATCTTTTGGAGATATTATTGTGCCATTTCTTATAAGTAAGTTTTTCATTTATTCCACATCCTAATTACAGTATAATTTCTCTAATAGTTTTATCTTACATAAAGAAAATAAGTCTAAAAATAAAAAAATTTTAGACTTATTCATTATATTATACTATATTAATTATATTAAATTAAATAAAAACTTGGACTTACTTTAAAAAACAATTTAGTATTTGTTGTTCTGCTTCTTCTTCTGTAAGTCCTAATGTCATCATCTTTAAAATTTGGTCTCCTGCAATCTTTCCAATTGCTGCTTCATGTACTAAAAGAGCATCTGGATGGTTTGCAGCAATTTCAGGTATAGCACTAATTTGAGAATTTCCCATAATTATTGAGTCACATTGAACATGTGCAGAGCAAAGAGAATCCCCAATAACACAAGGATTAAATTTTTGTTTAGAGTTGTCTTGACCAACTGTACGAGAAATTACTTGAGCAGAAGAATTTTCACCTTCCAATATAACCTTCATATTAGATTCTGCAACTTGATTTCCATGAGTTAACAACTTTTCAAATACAACTATCTTTGCTCCTTTACCTAAAGTGGCATCCATTTCTCTTTTAGTTGAATCAACGCCTTTAATCTGAATTGTTTCCATTTCACAATATGAATCTTCACCCATATTAACAATCGTAACTGGATTTAAAATTCTTTTTCCTTCTCCATCACCTTCGCCATAATGTTTTTCCACATATTTTAGACGAGCTCCTTTATGTAAGAAGAATCTATGTATTCCATTGTGTTCACTGTCATCATTACCACAATTATGTATACCACAACCAGCAATTATAACAACATCTGCATTTTCTCCAATTTCAAAATCATTATAAACCATGTCTTGTACACCAGCTTCTGTTACTATTACTGGTATATGAACATTTTCTCCTTTAGTGTTTGGTTTTACTATAATATCAATTCCATGTTTATCAGTCTTTGGAGCTATAGTTACATTTTCAGTTGAATGTCTTTCTATACCTTGTCCATTTTTACGTATATTGTATGCTCCTAATGGAGTTCCACGAAGTTCAGCAACTTTTTCTAAAAGATTTAAGTCTATTTTGTTCATTTAATTTGCCTTCCTTTCTAATTAATTCATATCTTTCATTAATTCACAGTTTGAATTAACTTGGCACATGATTTCAGGTAATATAGCATCTTTTGTTCCATGGCTTTTTACTGAACCATCTTGTAAAACAATTATTTCATCAGCTAACTCTAGTATTCTTTCTTGGTGAGAAATTATGATTATAGTTTGGTCAGATTCCCCATGAATTTTCTTAAAACTTTCATTAAGCTTTCCAAAACTCCAAAGGTCTATACCTGCTTCAGGTTCATCAAATATAGAAACCTTTAAATCTCTAGCAAAAAGAGTTGCTATCTCGATTCTTTTCATTTCCCCTCCAGAAAGAGAGTTATCAACTTCACGATTTAAATAGTCTTTTGAGCACAATCCAACATCTGTAAGATATTGACAACACACATCAGTAGACAATGGTTTTCCATGAGCAAGAGTAAGCAGGTTTTCAACTGTCATACCTTTTATTCTTGGTGGTTGTTGAAATGCATATCCTATTCCTTTTTTTGCTCTTTCTGTGATGCTAAGATTAGTTATATCTTCTCCATCTAAAAGTATTTGACCGCTAGTGGCTTTTTCAATTCCCATAATAAGCTTAGCAATTGTGGATTTTCCTCCACCATTTGGTCCTGTGATAACAATAAGTTTGCCTTTTTCAAATGAAAGGCTAACATCATTTATTATTCCTAGCTCCTCATTGTTAGACTCAACATTAAAGGAAAGATTTTTTATTTCAAGCATAATACCCCTCTTTTCTGTAAAATATTACATTTATATCCATTCTTTTATTATATCAGTACTTTTTATATCTCAGCAACTCTAAGGGATAAAATATATATTAAATATAAAACAAAGTTATGAAAAAATAAAAAAGATGAGTTTTCATAACTCATCTTTAAAAATCAGTATTATTTAATTATATATGTATCTAAAAATTAACCTTCTATATACTCTAATATTATTTTTTGATTATCTTTTAACATGATTTCTTCTTTTTTAGATTCAATCCCATTCTTTTTTATTTTTACTTCAGCTACAAAAGCGTCATTACCTTCAACCATTTCTAATAATTCATACGCTTTTTTACGTCCTATTTTAGTTGCTATATCTTTTAGTACTGCCATTTTCTTAAACATTTTATCACCTCTACTCAAATTTTACAATTGATTTTTAATTATATAATTATCGTTTAATACTAAATTATAATAATTATTGTATCTAATTATATCAGATATTGAGTAAATTTAACACTTTACAAAATTATTTATCTTCTCTGACTAAGTAAGAATTTCCATCTTGGTCTTTAAAAGAAAACATTCTTCCATAAGGCATCTCCATTAATTCCCCTACTTCAACTTTATTCTTTGCTATCTGTTCATAAGTTCCATGAATATCTCTTGTACTTAAAATTATTGATGGATGCAATAAATTTACATCTTGATTTTGCTTCATCATCAGATTTTTATCATACAATACAAATGTTGTAAATTCATTTTTACTTGGTGCTACTTCCACCCATTTCATATCTGGACCCATTTCTTTTTCATAAGTTACCACAAAATTTAATTTTTCTGTCCAAAACAATTTTGCATCCTCTTGATTATTTACATAGAGAGTTATTTTTCCTATTTTATTTATCATAAAAATACCCACCTTTATTATTAAATAAATATCTAATATTTTTTATATTTAATAATATACCCATATATATTATTAAATATAGATATATATTTCTAATATTTGTCGCCAAATTATGTAATTCTCTACAGTATATAATTTATAGTGTCCATATAATTATATACTTAATTTACATATTTTAATTTTTCTATATATCATACTTATAATTATGATATTCTCTAAATAAAAAATCACTTTTAAATAGAATTTACTATCTAAAAGTGATTTTATATATTCTATGCAACTTTGTGTTTTAGCCACTTCGTTCCTCTTAATCTCAAACAATATAATGTTCCTCTAACAAGCCAATCTGTATACATACCTATCCAAATTCCTAGCACTCCAAATTCTAATACAACCCCTAATACGTAACCTGTAAAAATTCTAAAAATCCACATTCCTATTACGGCTGTCATCATTGTATATCTAGTATCTCCAGCACCTTTCAGCCCTGCTGATAATACAAAGGATATAGGCCATATTACCATAGCTAAACAATCACTTCGAATCAATTGTGTTGATACATCAATTACATTCGAGTTTTGAGTATACATGCTTGAAATCCATGGTGCAATTGGTATAAATATAGCACCTACTGCAAATAAGCAAACCGTTGCAAATTTAGTTAGATACAATAAAGTACTCTTAGCCCCTTTGATGTCTCCCCGTCCTATATATTGACCCACCAAAGTCGTAGCAGACAAGGCCAATGCATTTCCAATTACATTTATAATAGATGCAATTGACATTCCTATTGCATTTGATGCAATCGCTGATGTTCCCATAGTAACTATAAATATTTGAACAATCAATTTACCTGCATTAAAAAGTAATTGTTCAACCCCTGCTGGTATACCTATATTGAATATAGATTTTTGAGTTTCAACATCAATCTTAAATGGAAATATTTTACCTATAGATATAAATTCATTCCCTTTAAACAAAGCCCTTACAATAACTATACATCCGATTATTCTGGCTATGGCAATAGACATAGCTGCTCCTGTTATGCCATAAGAAGGTGTCTGTAAATTTATTCCTAAAGTATTTAAATCAACACCATATATAAGTATATATCCTAATGTTACATTTACTATATTCATAAACATAGTCACATACATAGGTTTCTTTACATCTCCACAACCCCTTAGAATACCATTTGCTATCTGCTGTGTTGCAATAAATGGATAGGTGAATAATGTAAACTCTATGTATAGTTTTGCATTTGATTTTACCAATTCTTCTGCTGAACCATAAAACAAATTGATTACACCTGTTCTAAAAATCTACATTAATACTGTTATTGTAAATGATAATATTACACCAGATATTAATGCTTGCTTGATAGTTTCATTTACTTTTTCATTATCTCTTTTCCCTATTTGTTGAGCTACAACAACAGTAGCACCAACAGATAGCGCAGCAAATACAGATATAAATATATTGTTGATTGAATCAACCATTCCAACTGCAGATACAGCCTCTTCCCCAATATGACCTGCCATCATTGTATTAAATACCCCTAAAAGCATAACAAATGTCTGCTCTATCATTATAGGAATTGCTAATCTTATAACATTCTTCCTTATAAACATTCCTTTTCCTCTTTTCCCTCTTTATATAAATTTAATTTTTAATTAGTTTATCAAACTATGAATTGATACCATAAGGTTTAGAATTGTATTTTCAACGTTATAATATACTGTATTCAAATAATATAAATCTTGTTTAATATCATTTGAACACAGTATATCTTTATAATTATCTTATGTTTATTATTCTTTATGGATACTAGATTTAAAATATTTATGAGTTAAATTAACCAGTTAATATAGCTGGACATCAAACGCAATCACTGTATTTCGATAATATTGTACCACTATTGTACAATAATAACAATTTCATAATATTATCACATATAAGTCCTGTAATAACAATTTGACACTATTACCAATCTGTGCCTATTAGTGTAGAATATCTTATTAGGCTTGTTAATTCACTTTGTATCCTAATTCTAACTATTTATAAAATCTTATAAGATATCTGTAACAAAATCACATCAATTTAAATATTGTATCTTATAGACTATTTTTAGGATGTGATACTTTGGTTAATTTGAATGCGAATAATTTAAATGTAAATATGGTTTACCCTATTTCTGCCACAGCACCTATACGTTTCAGAAGATATACTGTTTCATACTTAGAAAACATGGAAAATATTTATTTAACTATAGCAACATACTTTGATACACTTGGTTTAGGTACAGTAAGTATTGACAAAGTTTATGGTCAATGGGCTTGGTTCGTTGATGATATATATGACTTAAATCTATTTGTTTTTGTAGGAAACTATCCTTATCAAATTGCTAAAAGTAGATATGATACATTTGTTGATATTTTACCAGTGGCTATTACTTCTATTGTCAATGGAGACAGAGTGTTTTTAACTTCGAATCCTTGTTTATTAAACTCAAAAATTACAGTTAGATTTATATCTAGCCATCCTACTCTTAATAGAACAGTTGATTATGGTAATATTAGAGATTTTATTTTTTAACAGTACAACATGATGTGCTATTTAAAACAATGTAACCTTTTAGGCAATGATATTAATTTAACATAAAAACCTTAGCTAGTACATCATGTTTAACTGTTACAAATTTATAATAATTTTTCTTATCAAATGGTGTTTAAGTTTTTGGGTAGTTCATATATTTTACTTACCTATTTTTTCTGTTCTATATCCTATTTCTTTATTAGCTAATCTATAGCCTTCTTGTATCATATCTTCTCGTGTTAATGCATTTCCTAATAAATTATCAATACTCAGTTGTTTTCTATCACTAAAATACTTATCTAATAATGACTCTTCTATATCTTCTTGAGATGCTAAATGTCCTTCATGCATTATATATTTTACATTGAAACCTTCTTTATTTAATATTTTTCCTAGTAAAATACTTCTATGACACCTTATAGGCTCTTGCATTGCACCTAATAAAACTATTTTATAACCCATTTGACATCCCTTTTTTAATCTTTCGATTCCTTTTAAAAATACTTCTTCCTTTATTACCTCTTCAAAATCTGCATAACCTTCTTTTGTATATACATCTTTATTAGTTCTTTTTGCCCCAAATTCCTTGCCCATGTATATATATACAAATCCAGCCTTTCTTAGGGATTCATTGAATGCCTCCCTATTATACTGAATATTATATTTAGAATATGGTGTTTCTCTAATGTCAACTACACAGTTTATATTATATTTTTTTATCATATTAATAAGCTTATCAAATGGATAATTTGAATGACCTATTGCAAATATTTCCATACAATCACCTACTATTCTTAAAATTACTATTTTATACAATTGATAATCTATCTTACATACAAGCCCTCTACATTGCAAATATACTTAACTATATCTATACTTCCATTTAACCCTATATATACATTGCTAAATAATCCATTTATTTCTAATCCTATTCCCAAATCCAACATATATATAGAGAAATAAACTCTTTCTCTTAGTGCCAACTTCATAAGAGCATCAATTATATAGTAATTATACCCTATTTCTTTAAAATCAAATAAGGTATCGCTTAATTGTTCTAGATATGTACTCTCCTTTTTACTTAGTACTCTTTTTATATGTTTTTTATTTTCACTTACAAAATATTCACTTACAATTATTATTTCTTTACTGTAACTCATTATAATTAATAGTGCTCTTAAAAACTTATTTTCCTGTATAAAATACTTATCCTTTACTTTATCTAAATCCCAAAATACATCAAGGATACTATGTGGAGATTCCTTATCCATCGTTTTAGGAAAACTATCTATTTTAAAATACCTTTCATTTAGTATTATCTTGTCAGTCCTATCTAAATCTATATATGGTAAATCTTCATTTTCATAATCAATATAAAATCCATTAAATACTTGTTTTACTTTATCAGTTAATACTTTATATTTTTCCACTTTATCACCTCAACGAAAATATACAACTTTATAAATAAAATATCAATATATTTTATTTATAAAGTTGTATATTTTCATATCCTATCATTAATTAATTAAAATTAAACAATTAATTGTATGTCTTATGTTAGACCAGTTTTTCTAAGCTTAGTTGTATAAAACTCTATTTTAAATTGCATATTTAAATACATAAAAATCTAGTAAAATATATTAAATATAAAAATAAGGCCTATCTTTTTATTTAGACAGACCTTACTTAATTACTTATATATTATTTTAATTTACTATAAAATATGTTTCACAGGTATCTGGATTTCTGTTAACCATTCTTCTTCATTTTCCTTATTCCATATCCCATCTATATAAGATTCTCTAAATTGCCCTATTACTTCATACTTATTATCTTGTATCCATTTAAATGCTGCTGCATAAGTTTTTCCTAATGTTGAATATGAGCCATTATGCAATATACAAACTGCATTTTCAACTTCGTCTATTTCTTTAAATTTTAATAAATCTGTGTCTTCTTTTAGGTCATTTATCGCCTGACACATCTCAACATCCATATCTGTTTCTCTATATTCACCATCATGATATATATTAAAACAATAGTCTGGAACCATACATGTACACCCTGATTTCATCATTTCTCCAGCCATTACATTTGGAAACAAATTGAAAAGTTCATCATAATTCTTTAATACTTTTCTCATAGAAGCAATTTTAACTTTTGGTAGAGACTTAATAATTACATTATTCATATCGACTTCTCCTTTTAAGTTTTTAAGGTAATTACGTAGTTTAATAAGCTTATATTCTTCATTCCTCATTACATCTAATATCTCTTTTTCTTTGTTTATTAAAATCCTTTCCACTTCTTCAGGCTTTTCTATTATTTCTTTTATTTCAACTAGTGATATGCCCATTTGTTTTAAGGTGATTATTTGATGCAATTTTGGCAATTGTTCTGTTGTATAGTATCTGTATTTTGTAAATTCGTCTACGTATTCTGGCTCTAACAGCCCTATATCTTCATAATACCTTAATGTCTTTGTAGTTATTTTATTTATTTTAGAAAACATTCCTATAGAAAACATCTCATCACCTGCGCATTAGACTTGATTAATTTAAGTTTAAACCTTACCCTTAGGTCAAAGTCAATATTAAATAAATTATAATTATATTAATTCTTCAATTTTGTCTCCACTTAATACTAAAATATCCCCTCTTTTTATAACAGTTGACCCTTTAGGTACTAAAACCTGCTCTTTTCGTTTTATCATAACTATTAATATGTCTTCTGGTATATTAGAATCCATTATACTCTTGTTAGCCCACTTATTATCATCGTCTATATTTACTTCTATAAGCTTAGAACTAATTTCACCATCATAGTCATTAAATGTTCTTAATACAGGTGTATTATCATCAACCAAGTCTAACTTCCTTGCTACAGCTGGTATCAATGTACCTTGTAGTCCTACTGAAAGTAAGGCTATGAAAAATATTATATGAAATATGTCATTTTCTATAACTAATCCTTGAGTAACTGCATAAATTGCAAAAACTACTGATGCAGCACCTCTAAGACCTACCCATGATATAAACAATTTTTCTTTGTTTGAAAATTTAAATTTTGCTAGAGTTATAAATGTGGCTAATGGTCTTGCAATAATTATCATAAATATAGATATGGCCATTGCTACACCAAATACACTTGGTAGTTTGGAAGGGAAGGATAGCAATCCTAACATAAAGAATAACATTATTTGCATAATCCAAGAAATTCCATCAAAGAAATGAACTAGACTCCTTTTATGAGGTATCCTATTATTACCTATAATGATACCTGAAATATATACACTTAAATATCCATTTCCTCCAACATACTCACTAAGTGCATAAGAAAGTAACACAATAGCTATAATAAATATAGTATAAAATCCTTCTATCTCAAAATTTGAATTTTTCAAAATATAAACAGATAATTTTGCCAATATAAATCCTATTGCCAATCCAAAAGTTATTTGTTTTATTACCATTGGAATAATCAGTTCTACACCAGAATTATTCATCAGTGTCAAAATAATTAATGTTAACATATATGCTATTGGGTCATTACTTCCACTTTCAACTTCTAATAATGAAGCAAGAGAACCTTTTAGGTTTAGTTTTTGAGAACGTAATACAGCAAATACAGATGCAGCATCTGTTGAAGCTGCAATTGCTCCAATTAACAAACCTTCAAATACACTAGTTCCTATTACCATGTAACAAAATATACCTGTAACACCTGCTGTAATTATTACACCTAATGAAGACATCAGTATAGAAGGTACTGCAACTGGTTTAGCCATATTCCAGTTTGTTCCAAATCCTCCAAAAAACATTATAAATATCAATCCAATAGAACATAATTGTTTTGTTAACTCATAGTTATCAAAATAGATTCCTACCATTCCATCAGACCCAAATAACATACCCAATAAGATAAAAATCAATAATATTGGTACTCCAAATTTATATAATACCTTACTTGAGGTTATACAAATCAATAGTACTAACCCACTTACAATCATCAATTCTGTCATAGCATCATCTCCATTTCATATAAATTTTACAGATTAAATTATATCTATAATTATACTGATTCTTTAAGTATCAATATGATATAAGTTATATTGTGCAAAGTATAATTAAAATTTAACAATCTATTAAAAGTTGATTATTATACTCAATCTCATATGTTTACTTTAATTATATTCATTTAATCTTTATAGTTTGAATTTTATTTAATTAATATTTCATTTTTCAGTCGATTATTTAGTGTATTTCATATTTTTATAGTAAGTTTACAGGTAACTATGAAATACATAATATTTAGATAAGTAATAAGAAACTAGCATGTAGTATTAGATACACTAGATATGAAATCTTCAAAATTTTATCATTGAAATATTTCTTTATATATATTATTGTATATTTTTTACAAATCATTGTCAATTTATTTTTCTCAAAAATAGAATAATTGCATAATCTTTTTTAGATTATGCAACTTATAGATTTAATCCCAAAATTCCCTTACTTCCTCTATGATTTCACTATATGGTAATAAAGTAGCCTCCACTATTGACTTGTTTGTTTTTTCTAAATAATACTTAATCATATAGTAACCACAGGCATATCCTGCACAATAAGGTAGTCCTACTGGAAAATATCCTTGCATTTTAGCTATATCATCCCCAAACATCCATGTTGCAAAGTTTTCTGCAAGACCTTCATTTATCATCATTTCTTCTAAAGTTATGTTATTACTCCAATTTATAAATTGAAATCGAATATTGTGATTACATTCATGTGCTAGTGCTGCTGGTAACCTATTAATAGTATACTCATTTGGGACTATTGATAAAAATATATATCCTGGAATTCCACCATCACCAAAATATCCATCACTTAATATTGTATAAGGGTTTTTGGGATTTGCTAATAATATTGAAAATTTATACTTCTCAGTGTTCAATTTATACCCCTCTTTTATAAAAGGCTTTATGGAACTTTCAATAGTTTCTTTACACTTGTTCCAAAGTTTGTCATTGGATAGAATATCTATGTTATTTATTTGACTTTCATTAATATCTTTTGGAGATAAAACCCCCATCATATCACTTGCCATAATTACATCATATCCACCTTCTTGTTTTGCAGTGATTGGAACATTTATACACATCCATTTAAACTCAAAAGGCTTCATCAACTCATATCTGTATATATCCTCTTTCTTATTTGCAGGTGCATTCATTATTTTTTTATATATTTTATCTGAGCGTACCTCTACAATATTCATTTTTATCATCTCCTTTAAAATAAAGTATATAGAATTACGTAGCGTCAATGTCAATATATAAACTTATACAAATAAACAAGAGAATCATTTAATTTCATATAATATGACTCTCTTATATATTTGTAATGTGATGGATTTGTATAAGATTTTTAAACATTTATTTTATTTCTTAAAATTAATTATGTTAAAACAAGTATAATATTATCATCTAACTTAAATTCTATTTTAATGTTGTTAAAATAATATTGCTAGCTCTTGATATTAATTATTTTTTTGTATTAAATACTATATTCTTTTGGTGGCTCGCCTGAAAAATCTGAGATTACAGCCTTAGCGTCCTCAAGATAAAATATTTCAAAAGTAGGATTATCTTCATTCTTATAGATTGATTTAACAAGTTCACTAGATTCAATTATTTTTTTCTTTATATCCTTATTGTCTGAGAATATGACTTTTCCACATAGTCTTATCCAAGCAAATTCAGGAGTTGACGTAGTTATTTCTACATATGGACTTTTTTTAACTTGTTTAAATACATCTTTTTCATTACTTGTACAAAAATATAATTTTCCACATTCTTCAATCATAAATTGGAATGGGCGAACTTTTGGCTTTCCATCCGCTCCTATTGTTGCAAAATATTGAACTGGATTTTCCTTTAAAAATTTTACTACTTCATTCATTTCATCTACCCCCTAAAATAATTTGTTGTATTTTTTATTTCTTTAATAATATAATAAACTCATTAGTATCTATTGTATAGTAAGCACTTTAAAGTACTATAGTTACCTAATAGAAACTATTGGCACAGTTTATTTTTTTAATACTTATATATTTAAAAGAAATTTTTATACGTATTCCCTAAAATGATATAATACTTTAAAGAAGATTATTAAAGAAAGGATGTTGTGATTTATGAAAAAAGATTTACCTGAATGTCCTGTAGAGATTACTTTACAACTCATCAGTAATCGATGGAAGGTATTAATTATACGAGAGCTATTAGATGGTACTAAAAGATTTGGTGAAATCAAAAAATCTATTGGAGATATAACTCAAAAAGTTTTAACATCAAACTTAAGGTCTATGGAAGAAAGTGATTTAGTAACTAGAAAAGTTTATCCAGAAGTTCCTCCAAAGGTAGAATATACTCTAACAGAAACTGGTTATAGTCTTGAGCCAGTTCTAAATTCAATGCATGAATGGGGAAATGATTACAGACACAAAGTTATTAACAAATAAAAATAACCGTATCTCTTCACTATGATACGGTTATTTAAAAATATTATAAAATAAATATATTATTATTTTGCAATTTGCACATTTTTTAGTCTAATACACTTCAATTATATCTTTATTAGAATCATGCCTAAATAAATAATTAGCTACTCTATTTATGAATCCATTTTTCTGCCAATAAATTGCATCATCTACTAAAAATGGATTATCTGTAATTATACTATCTACATTTAAAATAATCATTTTTTTCATTAATTTACTGTTATTAATAGTCCATACAAAAACTTGTTTTCCTTTTTGATGTATGTTATCTACTACCTTTTTATTTATAAAGGTGGACTCTATTCCATATATGTCAACATAGTCCCAGTCATAAAAATTCCCATATGCAACTGCTGTTAAATAACAAGTTACCATATTGGGATTTAATTTTTTAACCCTTTTTAATACATTTTTATTCATGGATGCTACAACGCATTGATTATCTATTCTATTTGATTTAATTAGCT
Organism: Clostridioides sp. ES-S-0048-02; assembly: GCF_020658495.1. NCBI lineage: Bacteria > Bacillati > Bacillota > Clostridia > Peptostreptococcales > Peptostreptococcaceae > Clostridioides > Clostridioides sp. ES-S-0048-02. The sequence goes on along the minus strand of NZ_JACVWH010000011.1, from coordinate 43,067 downwards.
CTAATACTCTTTTTTCTACATCAGTTTTTTCATGACCATTAAGCTTTATTTCTATTAGCAATTTTATTTTGCCTTTAGAATACTTCATTGCCTCATCAAGAGTTGGTATTTTCTCCCCAGCAAAATCTGACCTAAAATGACTTCCTACATCATATGTCTTAATTTCATTATAATCCACTTCCCAAACATTTTTATTTACACCAGTGACTCTTTCAAAATTAGAGTCATGAAATAAAATCAACTCTCCATCTTTAGTTTCTTGAACATCAATTTCAGCATATTCAGCTTGAGTTATGAAGGTTTCTTTAAATGCTACTATAGTGTTTTCTGGAGCAACCAACGCTGAAACCCTGTGAGCCGTTGCTGTTGTGTTATAAAAAAATGAAGTATTAAATAAAATATCATTATTTAAAGAGTACATCATCGACTCAATATGTAAGATAAATAAAATTACTACTATTTTCAAAGTAACTTTTAATATTGACTTTATTGAGTTTTTTTGTTTTTCTAGACTCTTTTTATAGACACGAATGTCATTATATTCATAATAAAATGCAGAAATAAATCCAGTACTAATTATAAATATAGCTATTGATGAAATAAATGCTGCATAATCATTAAACATAATGCATCTACTAATAAATATGTCTTTTAAAAAGTTTGCATTTGTGTAATTTTTAGTCCATATTCCTATCAATATAATAATAACATGATAAATTATATACCCCATAACAGTAATTATTAGAGATAATCCTAAGGAATAAAGTATTAATTTTATTGCTTTTCCTTTTGTAAGGCTAGCACTTTTTTTCCTTGCTTTTTTAAAACTATTTGTATTTAGAGTTACTTCATGTATACTAAAAATCCATCTAATGACTGATATATATAATATTAAAATCAAAACCATATAAATTATATTCAGAACAATATTAGAACTTATATAATCCAATATATATTCAGGAAGTTTTATTTTCCCTATAAAGCCTGAGGTTAGGGCTATATTCGTTAATGGAACTATTAGTAATACAAACACAAATAATAATATATTTTTAGGATTCAATATGTTTATAGATTTTCTTAAGGATAATTTAATAAGTTTAAACAAAGTAATTTTTTCAGAAATTCGTGATTTATCAAAACAAATAATCACTGAAGTAAATTCAAAAAACATATAAAACGCCAATATTATAATTGACAGTATAGCTAATATTATTGATAGAGGATTCGTTAATATTTCTCCTATGTTATCAGTACTTAAATACACTATATTTGCACTTTTCATAGAGCTACTTAATACAAGTTTGATTGATGGTAATATAATCAACAAAGCTAATCCTTTATGAAATAGCTCAAATAGAATTAATGTACTCCAGTTATATTTCACCAATTTTATAAAATTATTTAAAACTTTCTTTTTCATGATATCCCCTTAATCTTTTTATTATATTTTAACCTGTAAATCACTTAAATATATATTATCTTTTAATAATTTATAATTTAATATCTCTCAAATTATTATATTTACAACTATTCACAAATAAAAAAACACTTTCTTCTTCTTAAGAAAGTGCTTTTTACTATTAACTTGTATTTGCTTATATATTTAATATAGTGCTAAATCTATAGAAAATAAAATAAATTATTTTCAAATTTAATTGCTAGAATTAAAATTATAAGGTCTATCATTTTTATAATATTATTTTATTGGACATATCAAACAATAACTAAATATAACTTTCTTCCTTCTTTACAGTCATATTTTAGTGTATTATCATTTGTAAGTTCTATAGCAAATATAGTATCATATTTACCCAAATAGATTAGGAAAATTACAATTTTATTTAAGTTGTAGAATTATCTATATGCATATTTATATTTTCATATGCATATTTTTTCATTTAACTATATCTATATTAACTTAGCCTCATATGTAATATTGGAAATGGATTCCCTTGCCCATCTATTTCAGACCTATCAAACTCTTTAAATCCTAAGTGAATATAAAATCCCACTGCTTTTTTATTTTGTTCATTTACATCAACATATTTTATATTGTATTTATCTATAGCATATAATATTAGTTTTTTTCCAATACCATTACCCCTATATTCATCTTTTATAAATAACATTTCAATTTTATCTTTATCTATTCCCATAAAAGCTTTAATCATGTTATCAACTTTTAAACAAACCATAGTTTCTACTTGTGTCAAACCAATTTTAACTACTGGCTTCAAAGATTCAATATCTTTTTTTGTCAAAAAATCATGTGTTGCTCTTACTGATGATTCCCAAATTTGTAACATCTCTTGAAGCTCTTTTGCACTCCTTTGTTTAACTTCAAAAACTATTTCAGAGCTCATAATAATCTCCTCTCCATAGTATATTTTAATTACATAGTACAACCTTATGTTAAGTATAATCACAATAAAATTTTATTTTGTAAATAGTTTATTATAATTTATAATCATGTATTTTGGGCAAATAAATTCACTGTTGAATACTAGTTAAAATGCCTCTGATACTTATAAATGAATATTCTTTTTTATCAAAGATAGAAGTTATAAAGGACTATGAAAGCTAATATCATAGTCCTCATTAAGTTTAAACATTGTATATAATACACTTTTATACTTTACTTACATTCAATAAATTTGCTACAATAATTTACCTTAGTTTATACTAAAGGTGCTTCTATTTGAGTAGTAAAAAGGAATTTATGGCAATGACCATCACTAACAGTAGTATTTCCACATACTAAGTGAACATGCTTATTAGTTCCTGGTATATTAATTGCTGGACCTGTTGTAACACATATCTTGTGGAAATGGTCAAGAAAATCTACATTATCATTTATTTTATGAACATGATTTGTTCCGCCATTTATTGGTATAACTTCACCTGTAACTCCTGCAGCACGATGATTATGTCTATCTTCACATTCTTCTGCTAATTTAACACTTTCTGAGTATTCATGGACATGTGTCATTTCTTCATAGTCATTATAGCACTTATTACACTTATTATATTTATAATCCTCATACATATAATTTTTTTCACATTTACAATTTTGACAACTCATTTTTATATCTCTCCTATTATATTATATATTAAGAAATTCCTCTAAAGAATCTCTAATATATACTATGAACTGGAGTCAAAAAGGTTCATATTTTGTAAAGTTATGTAATAATTTAATTATTTATCCCAGTATTTAGGATGTACTAGTGTATCTGGTAACTTCGTATTAGAATCTCCCTTTGCAGTATTAATCTGTAATTGTGTAAGGAATATACTATTTTTAAGATTTGCCCCTCTAATATCGCAGTCTCTTAAATCTGCCCCTATCAAATTAGCACCACTTAAATCTGTTTCCCTTAAATTAGCCGCTATAAGAAATTTACCTTTTAAATCTGCTCCTATTAAATTTGTTTTTCTAAGGTCTACTCCTATTAAATCTATACTTTTACTTAATTTTTTCTTATTTTTAAAATTAGAAGTCTTTACAAAGGATTTAGCTTTTTCTAGTACAAAGTCACTAGCTTGTGACAATAATGAATTAACTTTTGTTCGATGTGATATTATATCTAAATCTATTAGTTGTTCTGGACTCATATTAGTTAGCTCATCAGTTTCTTCAATTATTAGATTGAGTTTTTCTTTGATTGAATTAGGTATATCTAATGTAGATGCTTCTTTAAGATACCATAACATTTCATGTAACTGCCTCATAATTAAAAATACTTCAAACATCTGGTTTGCTAATTCTGGCTCTTGTATCCAGTTTTTTCCCTTGTATGTTACCTGTGCTACCTTTTGACCCGAACCAAAGCAATCATACGTAGTACAGCCTCTAAATCCTTGATTTCTAAGATTTTTATGTACAGAACATTTAAAATCTGATTGTAAGTTAGTGCATGGCTTACCTGATTCCTTATCAGCAGGAAAACCTTCTGAAGCAGAAAAATAAAGTGCCACACAACAAAGTCCAAAGCACTTTTCACAATCAATTTTTAAATCTTTAAATAATTGATTATTATATGTATCTCTATGTATAGCTTTCATATTTACTCTCCTTTTATTTTTACATTTTATAATATAAATTAATATTTATTAACAAATCATTTTTAAACTATTTATACAAAATTACTTCTTCTTAATTATAAGTTAAAGTGTCCTTTATTCCAATAGTATACAGTAATCTATCAATATTAATATCTGTGACAATGCCTTTTTCATGCCAATAGTTTTTGCATCCACAATAGTCTAATATTACACATTGCAGAATAAACTAAAAATTTTTCGCTTTTTATTCTCCAATGTGAATTGATGTTTGTATTACATCATTAATTTTCTTTTCAAATATATAATCTAAAGTTGTCACAAAAAAAGAAAGAAATCATATGATTTCTTTCTTAACCAATAATATATTCTAGTAATGTACCTTTTTCTATGTGTTTATCCATTTCTAATCTTTCATTTGGGCCAAATGTTATCCATAACTTTGCTTCCCCATTTTCGTCACACCCAACTACTGCTTCTCCATCTTCACTATCTTCACAGCATCTGTATACTATAGGTACTACTTTTTTCATTTCTTCCATTACTTTATTTACATAATAATCTTGTTCTTCACCTTTTAAAAAATAACACATACGTTACCCTCCTAATGAATTTTCTATTACTACATTAAAGTCTTAAATTTATATTTGCATAATAGCTATATAGATTATTTCATAAATACCACAAATTTTTTATACTATGCTTTTTTGACAACAGAAGACTTTAGTTTCATAGCTCCAAAACCATCTATTTTACATTCTATATCATGCCCATCAGATGGGTCATGAATTAAACGTATACTTTTTACTTTTGTTCCTATTTTTATAGATGATGAACTTCCTTTTACTTTAAGGTCTCTGATTACTGTCACAGCATCTCCATCATTTAACACATTTCCATTTACATCTTTAATAATGTTTGTATCTTCTTCTGTATCTAGTTCTAAAGTCCACTCATGAGAGCATTCTGGGCAAACTAGAAGAGTTCCATCTTCATAAGTATATTCTGAATTACATTTCGGGCAATTTGGCAAATTTTCCATATTCATATGTCCTCCATTTATTATTTTTAATTTTATTTTTAAATATATAAAATTTCTTTTGAGCCTATATGATACCACATTATACTTATATTGACAAATATAGCCTTGTACTTATAGTTTTAAATATTTATAAAAGAAAAAACAGTCAATCTGTTATAATCAACTGCTTTTAAAACTAATACTATTTTTTATAAATTGATATTTCAATATCATTACAAAATTTACCTAATTCCTTAAATAAGAACTCTAATATTTCCTATAGTCAACGAAAATATTTTGTCTAAAGTAAAATTTAATTTATGCCCAACATAGTACTTCTTTTACTACTAAATCATACTGACACATAAATATGCTTCCTTTTGATTCCATGTTATAAGAGTCTTATTAATATCTATAGAGTCATAATTACAATACTGCCCAATATGTAATTTAGGATATGTACTCTTAAATCTTTTATTTCCATACAATAACAAATTATCTTCCTTATCAACAACATAAATACATTGATCAATACTATCTATAATAGCCTGGTATTGCTGCATCTGTTGATTTAATTTCTTCTTTTTCTTACGTTGCAAAAATATTGATAGAACTTGAGAAATCAAAGCTAATGTACTGACTTCTTCTTGTGTCCATAGACGTAGACCAGTACATTCATCAAATCCAACAAATCCTCTGAATACCTCATCTTCTCTATATGCACATTGAAGTGTGGAATGTATGTCTTGACTAGAAAACAATTCCTCTAATTCAGGACTTAATGTATGTACATCACGACAATAGAAAACAGAATCATCTTCAAAGAGTTTTTCATAATCTCCATAGTCCTCATAATCAGCATTTTGCAAGTATTCTATTTGAGGAATGATTCCCTCATTACACCATTCATAAGTATTAGAAGTGTATCGACCATCTTCTGAATTTTCAAAGATATAAGCACGACTCACATTAAACTGCTTACCAATAATTTCAAGTATCATATTAATCGTCTGGTCTATATTATCGGTCTGATAAAGGACACGGAATATATAACGTGTAAGATTATCAGAAGATTCGACGTATTTTTTTTCTGAATCAATAGCTGTCCCAAGAGAAGAGTAATTCAATTCTTCCAAGCCTTTAAAGGCATCATGATTATAGATGACATAATTGTTTTTACCCAAACTTTTTGCCTGATATAAAGCCTTATCAGCTCTTGTATACATTTCCTTGAATGTATTACCATCTTTCGGATATATAGAGATTCCAATACTACAGGTTACTTTTACAGAGCTTTTTTCTTTCTGAAATAGATGACGGAACATATACAGCAATTCTTCTGCTTTCTTTTCTGCATCTTTAGTTGAAGAAATGTTCTTCATAAAAATTGCAAACTCATCTCCACCTATTCTGCCAACAACATCACTATCGCGCATTATTTTTTTCATGCCTGATGCCATCTCTGTGAGCACTATGTCTCCAATCATGTGACCTTCTGTATCATTAATATGTTTGAAATTATCTGTATCAATCATAAATAGCGCACCCATAGCATCTAAATTTTGTTCAACATATTCCTTAATCTGCTTTTCTGTTTCAGCACGATTATAAATTCCTGTCAATGCATCTTTCTCTGCTATGTATTGCAATTTCTCAATCTGTTTTCTTTCTTTTGTAATATCAAGTCCTACACTATAAAAAGATGGTATTCCATCCCAACTGTCTTCTCCACTAATATAACATAGAGTGATAGTCCATATACGTTCTTCTTTTGAGCGCGTATATGCTCTTGCTCAAATACAACATTATCTCCAGACTCTTTTAAATCTTGCGCCATCATCTTCGCACGCTTATAATCCTCAGGATATAAATATAAACATTGGCTATTAAGTTCCTCTTTAAACTGCTCCTTTGTATATTCAATCATATTCAGAAATATATCATTATACCAGAGTATTGTAAGATAATCCCTTGCATCCATTCGAATCATTCCTGCTGGAATAGTTTTCAGGATTGATTCTCTTTCCTGATCTTTTTTTGCAAGTTTATACTCAGAACTGTACATATCATAAGACAACTCTATGCGTGCTCTGTGTCCTTCCCAATTTATCATACGATTTTTAATCATAAATGTTCGCTTCAACTTGGAATTGTAAAACTCCCATTCATATGTCTCATCTTTTTTTAAACATGAATTGGTACAGAATGGACATGGGGAAGTTCTACCTTGAATTACCTCATAGCATTTTTTCCCAATCACCTCATTTGCTGATGCCTGTAGAGTATTACATGACTGTTTATTTACGTACAACAACTCATATGTATCCATATCACTTATATATACATTTCCAGCATACTCTGACATCATCCACTTAAAACTCTCTGTACTTTCTTTTTCCATCTCATATAGTTCATTCTGTCTAATTTTTAACTCATCAATATTTGAATATATGATATAGACTATTGCTTTTCCATCCTCCTGTGGCTCAACTAATATACCAGTCATTATTACCCAAACATATTCTCCATGATTTACTGGAATGCAAGTTTGATATTCTACACTTTTCTTACCATTCTGATAAGCATCTAAAAAACGACTTTTCATAGCTTCAAAATGATAAAGATTATCTTCATAATAATGTCTAAGACTAGAAAAATGAGACAAAAATTCTTTCTCTGTATATCCCAACAACTGATAAAAAGCTGTATTTCCCCAGATAATTGTAAATGAATCATCTAAAACATGCTTACTAACTCCAATATCCATAGCTTTTAGCATGTCCTCTGAAATAACTTCATTATTTGTTACTTTCTCTTCTTTACACATTCGATGTGTCCCAGTATCTTCTTGCTTCATTTTTAATTATCCTCCTCTCTTTATCCCCACTTCTAATCTATTGTGCTAATTAGCATAATGATAAAAGTGAATACTCAGTGTGTCAAATTATTTTATTTACAATATTGTTTTATTTAACTTTTAAATTTTCACACATCGTCCAGCTTGAATGCTAAAGGTATGGCTATTGTTGATTTCCCTAATGCTACAACTTCAAAAATTATACAAATTGATTTCTTCTAATTTAGGCAATAGGTTTGATTTATTGCAAACAAAACTTGATTAATTTTATATATAGGGTGGAACTTATTGTTTCTTAACCATAATTTTCTGATATTTATCTAAAATTTGCCTTCTTTTAATGAAATTATATCATAACTTGAACTTTAAATCAGTCCTTTTCTAAATAGAAAAATAAGATAAAACCATTGAAATTATGGAAAAAATAATAGAAAATCATATCAATTTAAATATACTATCTACAGTGTTTTGTATTAACTCTACAAGTCTGATTGACCATTGCTATTTTTAATACGTATTTTTAAATATTCTTCTAAATTATCTTATAAAACTATATGTTTTTCGAGTTAATTATATATTAATATTCATTTTTTTAAACTTAGAGATACTATCTATTCTTAAATTCTTTTTAATATCAATTAAATATATTCTTTGTTTTTTATTCTATGTTATATACTATACACATAAAAACTGTATCTATTACTTATAGTATAGTTATTTGCTGTACTATAAGTAATTTCTTCACTAAAAAATAACCACATAAGTAATTATCTTATATGGTCTATGTTAATTATTCATTATTATAAAGTTTTATTTTTAAGTGTACTACAGTAAATGTACTAAAATTGTTTAATAAATTTATTTTCTTTCTTATCAATAATTAAAAAGTAAGTGGTTATACCTAGATAATTATTATCTAATATAGCATCAGAAAAACTACCTCAATCTTCAACTAAAAGTAAATCTGTAGGTTTAACTTTTTTAAAATTTAATTTATTCTATTTTTTTATATAGTCCAGTATATAACTAATTCCCATACCTATAAAACTACCAACTATCCCCCACATAAAATTACTTGTGACAAATCCAATTGAGATGCCAATTATAAAACCACCTATAATTAAATTATCTGATGGGTCATTTTCTTCCTCATTTTTATCATAATCTGCGATATTATCAGTAGGTAATTTACCTGGTACAATCGTATCTTCAGCTTCAGTTTTATTTGTATTAACTATCAAATCATCTAAAGTTACATTAAATAGATTTCTTAATAGTATTAAATTTTCTATATCTGGATATGTTTTATTGGATTCCCATTTTGATATAGCTTGCCTAGATACATTTAGCATTTCAGCAAGTTGTTCTTGTGATAGATTTCTTTCTTTTCTTAGTCTTTTTAAACTTTCCCCCAAGTTCAACATAATCACCTCATCTCAATTTAAATTATATTTATTTATTGATTTATTCACAAGACTTATATAGTTGCACCATGTTAACTATTAGTTGCATTGCTGAATTTATCTACATTTCAAATAAAAAAATAATAAAGGAGTTGCCTTAAAATTGATTTTTTTCTAATCAAATTTTAAATTCAACTCCTTTTTTGGAATTTTAAATGAAATTTATTTCTTGAAAATAAGCTACTCTTCGTAAAAAAGAAAGCTGTTACACATCAATTTATAATTGTTTAGCAACAGCTCTAACTTTAAGCTTTTCTTATATTTTTAATTGTTTCACGAATCTTTCTGGCATTTTCAGCAATATCTTCAACACTACCCTTGGTTAATAACCCACCAAATCCACACACATCAACACCATTTTCCAACCATATATGCAAGTTATCAAGAGTAATTCCTCCACTTGCCAATATTGGCATATCAGGTATTGGTGTTTTAAATACCTTTACTAGTTTAGGTCCATAGAAATCTGATATTGGAAAAGCTTTGATAAAGGTAGCTCCTAAACTCAATGCATCTACTGCTTCTGTTAGTGATGTACACCCTGGTGCGTAAGGAATTTGATATCTATTACAAGTTTTTGCTACACCTTCATTGTAATTCGGTGCAATAATGAACTGAGCTCCATGTAAAATGGCATGACGAGCTGTTTCACTATCTAAAACTGTTCCAGCACCCACACAAAGTCTTTTACCATACTTTTTGCTAAGCCCTTGAATGATTTCTCCAGCATTATTCAAGGTATAACTCATTTCTATAACTGGTACTCCACCTTTAATACAGCCTTCAGCAATCTCACATGCACGCTCAAGTGTTTCCACTCTTACAATTGCTAGAGCTCCACATTCTACCATTCTTTTAGTTATATTCATCTTTTTCATACCATTCACCTCTACATTCATCAAAGCATTTTGATTCTTCATTAATTCCAATCCCATTTTACAATACTATATTAGTTATATGTCAATGTGATGTCACTATCTGCGTTATCTATTCTCACAGTTTTTATTGAATAAAGTTTTATAATTTTCAACTACTTGCTTAATTTCTTCAAGCAATACTCCCATTGGCTCAATTACAGGAAGTCGTGCAGTCCCAACATTAATTCCATTCAAGACAACAGTTTTCTTTATAACAGATGGAATAGTCCCAAATTTTAGGATACGACGAAGTTCTTCAATACTATTTTGAGCTTTTTGAGCTGCTCTTAAATCACCCTTAATAAAGTTATCATAAATAGCAATATCAATCTCTGTTAAAAAATTTGCTGTGGCTGCTACAGCACCTTGCCCACCAGATTTCAAAGTATCAAGAATAAGGGAATCTGAACCTGAAAATACACTAAAGTCTTCATTCCTAGTTATTTCAATATAAGCTTTTATATTATCAAGCTTACCACTACTATCCTTTATTCCAACAATATTTTTTACCTTAGATAATTCATGTACTGACTCAGGTTCAATATTAATTCCAGTCTTACTTGGCATGTTATACATCATAATTGGTAAGTTAACTGCATTAGCAATAGTTTTATAATGTAAAATTAATTCCTGTTGTGTTGGTGTTACAAAATATGGCGTAATAATTGATAATGCACTTGCACCTATTTCTTCCATTCTCTTGGATAAACTTATAACTTCACGAGTTGAATTAGCTCCTGTTCCAACAAAAACAGGTACACGATTGTTAGTGTGATTGATAACAATCTTTGCAAATTCAACCTTTTCATCATCTGTAAGTACATGACATTCACCATTAGTTCCTAAAATAAATAATCCATAGATTCCTCTATCAATTAGATAATCAATCAATTCACATGTTGCGTGTGGATTGATATTTTGATTTTCATCAAATGGAGTTATCATTGCACATATAATACCTTTATATTTCATAAAATTATATTCCCTCTCTAATAGACTTTCCAAGACTTCCTCCTGGATGCCACTTTAAATACTGCTTTGCATCAAGACCTTTAGCGTACTGAAGTGCAACACTTAATGATTGTAATACTATAGTTTCAGCAAGAATTGATGCACGAGGAGCCTTATTAAGGCAATCTCCTTCCTGTTTAACGCCTGCAAATAGGAATATATCAGAAGAATTTTTTAAGTATGAATCAACATTACCACTCACCCCAATTATTTTTGCTCCATTTGCTTTTAATGTTTCAACAGTTGCTTTTAATTCTTGAGTTTCACCACTATTCGATATTGCAATAACAACATCACCCTCAAGTACTTGACCACTTGACCCATGTACTGCTTCTGTACCATGCAATACATATGCTGGTGTTCCAGTAGATGAAAGTAATGAAGAAATATACCCTGATACATGACCTGGTTTACCAATACCAGTTACATGCACACGTCCATAACTTCTTTCTGCTTCGAAAATTAAATCACATGCTTTGTTTATAGATACTTCATCTATTGAAGCAATGAACGTTGCAACTTCATTAGATAGATTCTCTAGAAATACAGGTAATGTATTTTCTACCATAGATTTATCCTCCTTAAAATTATAATAGGAATACCTATTATCCTTGTATAATATTAATATGTTTTAGATAGGTTTTATAAATTGTAAAATATTATGTAATATTGAACCAACCACGTTATAATCAATATTAGGGAAAGTTGCTCCTTCTATACCAAGTGTTCCATAAACTGGATATAGTATAACTGGTAAGAATGCAAGAAATAATCCTACAACGAATGAGCCAACAATAGCTCCTCTCCATCCTCCTGATGCATTACCAAATACCGCAGCTGTACCACCTGAGAAGAAACATATATGAGCAGCTGGAATAATTACTACAGGGAATATATTAGGAAATGATGCCATAATAACAATTGCTAATAGACCAGCAGCATATGCTGAGATAAATCCAATAATAACTGCATTTGGTGCGTATGGAAATACTGTTGGTACATCTAATGCAGGACGTGAACCTGGAATATATTTTTCTGAAATAATTACGAATGCTGCAGTTATTTCAGCCAAGAACATACGAACACCAGACATTAATATTGACATACCAGCTACGAATGTAAATGCTTCTATAAGAGGGAATACTAACCAATGTGTTGAGCCAGCAAGTTCCTGAGTAAATGCGTGTCCAGCTTTTAAAGTTGCTACATAGAATAAGATTAACATAACTATAGACAGACCCATTAAGAAATCTCTAAATATTGATAACCACTTAGGAAATTTAATCGTTTCTGTTGTTTCTTCTTTATGCTTTGAAAATAAACGACCAATATAACCTGATAAGCCATAACCAATCATGTTGAAGTGACCAATAGCTTGTTCATCCCCACCTGTCAGTTCACGCATAAATGGTTGACAGAATTGAGGTAATGCAGCAGACATAAATCCTAAGATAGTACCACCCACTAAAATAGTAATTGTGTTATCGAATCCATGTGCTTTCATAATCAAAACTAATACACAAGAAAAGAATAAACTATGACCTGTTGTAAAGAAAATATTTTTGAATCTTGTAATACGTGCAAAAACTAAGTTTAATATGAATCCAAGAATCAATGTACATGAAACCGCAAAACCATATGTACCTTGTGCAAGTGCAGTAGCTGCTTCTGGTGAAGCTATAACACCTGTAATTCCAAAACCTTGTTGAAATAATTTATTGAAGTTCTGTAATGCTCCAGTCATAGCTGAAGCACCAATACCAAATATCAAGAAACCTATAAGTGTTTTTGAAGCTCCAGTAAATACTTCAACAGCTGGTTTCTTTTGAAGAATCAATCCTATAAATGCAACTACACCAAGTAAAACAGCTGGCGTACTCAATAAACTAATAATAAACTCCATAAATAGCCCTCCTTATTCTATTAAATTTTATTTTTCTTTTGATGCAAGAAATTTTTCTAATGCTGTTTTAATTTCATTACGGTCAACAATGTTGTGAATTCCAATTATATCAAATTTCAAATTTTTATTTTTTAACTCTTCAGCAACATCAATTAATGTTTCTACAGCATCTCCATTGAATCCATTTAAGGAGTCTAATGAACCATGCTCTACTTCAATTGGAAAATTATTTTCCTTAATAATTTGTTGAGTCTTTATTTTTAACATCAAACTTGAGCCAACTCCTGCTCTACATGCGATTAAAATTTTATACATAATTAAATCCCCCTTTTATAATTCATGTGTTTTTATAAAATCAATAATTTCATTAGCTTCCTTAGCATTATCCAAAACTCTAAAGAATTCTTCTTCTTCCAATAGTTCAACTAACTCTGACATAGCACGTAAATGACTATTATTATCTATTGCACTTAAGCAAAATACATATTTTACAGGGTCATTATTATCATTTCCAAATTCAACAGGATTTTCTAAAGTAGCAATCCCTATTGCAATTTCTTTTGCCCCTGCTTCTGGTCTAGCATGTGGAAGTGCCACATGTTTTGTAATTACTATGTATGGTCCAGACGCTTTTGCTGAATTAACCATAGCATCTACATAGGCTTCAGTTACTTTATTATTTTCAACTAAGACAGAAGCTGACTGTCTAATAGCTTCCTCCCAATCTTTAGCTTTTATCCTTAGTTTTATTAGCGTTTCATTAGTAATGTCACTTAGCATAGGTCCTTCTCCTTCCTTAGACGTAAAATTTTCTATCTGTGTAAAATAGGCTAATAACTCACTTGAAAGCATACTTTCAGAAGTTACTTTCGCATATTTTTTTATTATATCCATAACCTCATCGATTTTAGGTTGCCTTAAAAAAATATCACCCAATTGAATGTACACTTCACGTGTAACCTTATATTTTTCTTTTGGGGTCATAACAGGACTAACTTTAATCACTGGCACATCTGTTTTTAAACCCTCCGCCTTATAATTAGTTGTAAACACAATGTCTACAGATTCACTAATATTTTCCAGTTCAGAGGATTCTAGTATTGGTAGAAAATGCAAATCAGGGAACAAGCTTGTAAGTTCTGCATGTAAAATAGCTGAACTGCCAACACCATTTGAACAAACTATCAATGCTCTCCTTTTTCTAGGTCCATCAAACTCTTTTTTATCTGAGAAAAGGGTTGCAAAATGCATAGTTAAATATGCCAATTCCTCTTCTTGAATGTCTTCTCCAAATAGCCCACAAAACTCTTTCATTGCATTACTCACAATTCTATAAACTAATCTATATTCTTCTTTTACCTTTTCACAAATTGGATTATAAATAGGTAATTTAAATAAAAGTCTGTAATAGGCTGGTCTAAAATGAGAATATAGTCTCTTAAATATTTTTTCTTGACTTATATAATAAACTCCACTTAAATATCCAAACTTTGTCATCATTTTATTTACAATTTTTGAAATAACAGCTCTATCTTCTGTATCTTCTTCATCATTTCCTACTGATATACCTAAAATCCAAGCACTAATATACATTATATTATGAGATTTTATCTTCTCTTTACTCTCATATACTTCTAATAACTCCCTAGCAAATTTGTATTCCTTCATCGAACTCATGACTGCAATATTAGGAATATCTATATTTTCTTGAATAACTATTCTATTTGAATACATTCTTGCTTTTAGAAAGATAAAGATATATATAAACTCTATTAATCTATCTTCAACAAAAGTAATTTCATATTTTTTTACAAGCTTTAATATAATTTTTTTAGCTTCTTCAAAACTATCTAACTTATACTCTTCAATAAAAATATCAAATACTCTTGAACTTTTCTCATTAGATAGAGTTTCTATAATGTTTTTAATAAGTACTCTTCTAATTTCCATCTCATTCCCGACTAGGTAATATCCGTTTATACGATTGTTCTTAACTTTAATGTTCTTTTTTTCAAGTTCTGGTATCAAATCTTTAAAATCAAGATTTACAGTAGACCTACTTACTTTTATAGAATCTATAAAATGATTAATTGAAATATCCTCCAGATTAATAAAAAGCATTAAATACATATATAAAAGTCTTTCTGTTTTGCTAAAATAGTAAGTATTCTTAGAATAGTTTTTTTCGAGGATTTCTCTAATTGCATCTTTTGTATCTTTTTTAACAATAATATCTTTATCAGCTCTTAAATATATAAGTGGTACTTTTTTTACTTTCAGTATGTCATTGATTTTATTTATTCTATAAGTAATTTGCCTCTTTGATGCATTAGATTCTTCTTGTAGTTCGTCAGCTGTAATCAATGTGCTATTTAATAAAACCTGAAGAATTGATACAATTTCTTTATCCACTTCTATTAATCCCTACTTTCTTGTTAAGATTAGTCTTTGTATTATCACTAGATTTTCATCACCTCCACAATATTTATTTTATTTGATAATTTTAGCCTTTTCAATTTCATTTAAGTCTAACTTTTGTTTTAGATTAAGACAAAAATTAAACTTATCTAAAATACAAACTATAATACATGTATAGATTCTATAGATAAAAAAAGAGTTTCTTAAATAAAGAAACACAAGAAAAATTGATTTAAATAATAAAAATTATATTGATTATGAATAAATTACTACAACTAAAAAGCACATTAATTCAAAATAAAATTGATGTGCCTTATATATAACTCTAATATGTTAAGTCTGATTTTTAATTTGGAATTTAACATCCTTTGTTGGAACTTAAATTTGAAATCAACTTATGTAAATATAAATGTCACAGTCTATGTTCCTTATGATTTTAATATTTTAGACTAAGTAAGTTAAGTTTTTTCTTATGTAATAATCTATATTTATTTCATCCTTCTAAGTGTTTCGTCTACTGAAATACACTCTGCATATCTTTCATTCCAGATAAATTCATTGTAGTATTTATATGATTGTTCTGCTGACATAAATGAATTATCAACAGTTGTATTTGCATAAGCTGGGACTATTATGTTAAATCCATGTTCAAATCCACATTTTATAGTAGCATCAATACAGTAATCTGTTTGAAGTCCAGCAATAATTATATTTTTTTCACTAGTACTTTTTAAGTATTCTAATAAGCCTGTTCCCTTAAAAGCACTATTTACTTCTTTATCAAAGATTTTTTCTTCATCACATGGTTTAAATTTTTCATATATTTCAAATCCGTTTTTACCTTTAGTCAACTCATTTTCAACTCCATCATCATGACGTACATAGATTACTTCTATATTATTTTTTCTTGCTGTATCAATTAAGCTTTCTATATTTACTACAAATTCATGAAATTTATATAATTTTTCATTTGTTATTAGTTTTTGTGTATCAACAATTAATAAAACCATACCTATTCCTCCTTGAATATTCCTCTAATAATTTCTTTATATTTTACTATAAAAATAAATATTAGCCTATAAATTTTTATTGTGAAAAATCTATTAAAACTAGGCTCCGATTTAAGAGAGTATCTACAAGTGATTTTTACCTAAATTCAATTAATAAATAAGGTCTAATCTTATCACTCATTTATGATAAGATTAGACCTTACACTTTTAAAGAGTTTGTGTTGTGTTTTTAGAAAACCTTTCGTATAGTGCCTCTCTTGGATTTATAGCTATCAATACAATTGCAACTACCAAATATAATATTGCATAGTATTTTATAAGCTCTATTAAACTTCCGCTAATTATCCCAATTAAAAAATTAAATAGTTGATGTATTATAAATAGATACTAGCAAAGTTTTATTTAAATTATAAAAAGTTGCCACTATAATACTAGTTGATATAATTGCAGTCATAAAAAATATAATATATTTTATTAAATCAATCCCTGTAAATCCTGTTGTAAACCATATTGGCAAATGCCACATCCCCCACCAAAACCCTACTATTATTGATGCTTTTAAAGGAGAATGTTTTTTCTGAAGTTCGTTTTGAACAAATCCTCTCCAACCTAATTCCTCACCTAATGGTCCTGCAAATAAATTTTTTAAGAATAAATATATAAACGCTCCCCATGATGAGACTGTGAAGTTAGGCATTGTTCCATGATTTTTAGATGTTAATATAAGTATAACTACTATAGCTATTAAAACTTGTATACTAATTACTATAGATGCTATTGAAAATTTAAATTTATTTCTAAATCTATCTTTTACATATACTACAAATTTTTTATCTGGGTAAATTTTTTTAAATAATATCATAAATGCAAAAGTTGATGACCAAGCTGATATACACAAAGCAATGTCAGATACCACTGTTGGAAGTTTTAACATTATAGTTGCTACTACTAATAAAAAAAGTGGTAAGAAAATTATATTTGTTAAAATAATAAAACTGACTATAGGTCTTTTTAATGCTGTCTCTGTTCTCATAAGTAATCCTCATTTCAAATTAATGTTTAACTGCTTATATCATGAGTTTAAACCTATGAGTAAATCCCAGGTCAATGTTTTTATGTTATTTTATAGGTGCATAAATCTCTAAGAATATACGTTCAAGCCCTTCTTCATAAGTAGTAAGCAATATGTTAACATAGACTATTCCAAGTAATTCATATCCATTTTCTGTTGCTATTTTTCTTAATCTGTCTTCCACTTTATTATCAATATTTTCTCCTCCAGTTGACCATCTTCCATCTTCAATAATAGTGTAAATACAATTGGGATGGGAGAGAACTTCACCTTCTATAGTTTTATCGATGTTTTCTACTTCTTTTACGATTATAAATTTATCTTCTATTATACCTTCTTCATTAAAACGTATTACTCTTCTTAAAGCAGTTAATGTAACTGCTTTTTTTAAGTTGTTTGTATTTTCTTTTAAAGTCTCCTATTCATTGTAATCAGTAACATGCTTTATTTTACCTCTCACTTCTAAAGGCTTCATTTCTTTTATTGTGTATTTCCCAAAATATGTTTTGATTTTATCACAATCTTCTTTGACTAACTGAATCTTTTTTAAGAGAAGCTTTTTATATTTTATTTCTTCTAATATGATTTGTTCCTTCTCTTCTAGTAAAAGTTCTAAATTGCTTATACTCTTGCTTTTTCTTATTTCTTGAATTTTTTTAATTTCGATATCAATCTCTCTATAAAAATTTATTGTTGTAATATCATATATATCAAACTGATTATATTTTCTATATCCATTTTCATCATTTTTCTTAGGATTTACTAATCCTTTATCCTCATAAAATTTTAGTGTGTCTCTAGACATTCCTAAAAATTTAGATACTTGTCCAATTGTATACATTGTATCCTCCTACTGTTATATAAGTTCTTTATGTTCATTAAATTTCTTCCTATTAACAATTACAACATCTTCTAAACGTTGAAGTATCAAAGTCATCATAGTGTTTGCAATCTTTGTAATTACTCTTTTGATTTCATAACTCAAGTGAAAACTTGTTAATATGATACGTTATAAATATTATATTGTCTACATGTATCTAACAATGATTCTTTACCTTTAAAATACTCTCTCACATATTTAACTTTTACTTCAAAAGTTTTTCTAGACACAAAAATGTTCCCTTCATGATAACAGTTTTATTATTTTAACTATTTGTCATCATAAAAGGAACTTCTTGATTTTATCTCATTGGAATATATCCACGATACTGTGAATATGCGTCCATAGTTGCTATATCGCCTAAGAATACTGAGGCAATATTAAATTGTGGTTTTAAATATGGGAACTCTTCTTCTTGTGCCCATTCTGGCTTTTTGATAAATGATTTTGTCCCCTCAACCACAGCTTTATACCATTCTTCTTCTCCTTCAAACCATAGTTCTACTACACGATCAAAGGCAGTTGCTCCATAGTTAATCATGATTTTACTACTTACAAAACGATTAACATAACAGCAGTTTGTAAAGTATGGAACTACCTCATCATAGAACCATCCTTCTCCTTCTTCTTTAGAAATTCCATCTGGGTACTTAATCATAAATTGCCAACGATAGTTTGGTCCATCTTGTACAGTACGTCCTTTTCCTCTAAAATCTTCTTCCCAGTTTATTGGAACAAAAGCAAATATAAATGGTGGACATCCATTATCCCCACCTACTGCACGTCCTGCATCTCCACTTTCTGCATTCTCATGAACTTTTTTATTCTCCACATCTGGTATACACCCTTGCCAACGGAGAACATCCATAGGCATGTATTCTGTCATAATTCTATTTGCCATTTCAGGCATATGTTCATCTACAATCCAATAATGCTCTGTTAATTGCATCTTACGTACACCAAAACGTTCGCCTTCATCTGGTGTAGGATATGCTTGATAAAAAGCATATTTAGTACAATATGGCCCAAAATTACTAATACTATCTGGAATATGGTAGCGATATAACCAGTCCATTAATTTAGGTCTATACTCTTCCTTAGCAAGTCCTACATATATTAAACTTCTCATTATTTTAAATTCAAATCCCATAAACATTCTCCTATAATCAAATTATATTCATATGCTTTCAATTTCCCGTTTTTTTATCTTTCTCCAAAATACATACAGTAAATAAATCTACGCCTGCTCCTACATACCATACTCCTACTGCCATAGCCACAGCAACTTGAATACAAAGACTTTGTAAGTTAATAATACTTTCACCTGTCATAATAGTTAGACCTATGGCCCAACCACAAAGCCATGATGGTAAGAAAATTACTTTTTCAAATAAGGATGCAATTATAACTGCAAAAAAACCTAATATACCAAGTGTTAAAAATAATTCTAGATTTGGGTTGAGATTTATGTATTCCATAATTATAATAGCCAACACTGCCCATAAATCTCCACACCAAAAACCAAACATTATTTTTAATCCATCTTTTCGTTTATTACCATTTGTTACATATAATCCTGCACAAATTAATGCTACTGCTCCAGTTTTTATTCCTATATAAGGTGCTAGCACTGCCCATAAAGGAGGTAGTAAAGCAATCCCTATGGATAGTGTTAATATTTCTTTTTTCTTTCTATCCATTTCCTATATTATAATTAGTAGTTTCTATAGCTTGATTCATTCCCACTAACCTTATTGTTATTGGATTTGCAATCATAGATACTACAAAACAAATTAAGTGTAGTGGTATAAACATAGCAATAAACACTGGAGCTAATCTAACATTGTAATATGCAGGTACTAAAGCAATAATTGCTTCTATAGTCGATATGATAAGTGCTATTTGGATATTATTTACTATATTAATAATTCCAATTTGTTTAAAGTGTGGCTTTTCATTCATATAATAAATCTCCTATAACACTAATTAAAATATGAATCTTCATATTTTAATTATTCTCCTAATGAAAGTTCAGCATGCTTTTCTTTGGTTAATGGTTCTATAAAATTGTAAGCGGCTTTTCTTTCTTTAAATTCTGGTGTTTTACGAACTTCTGCATAATGACCTTCCATTTTCTTAATATCATCACCATGTATAAACTTACCTGCTAAAGTATCATGAGCATGACCTAATTGCTCTTCTGGGAAACTAAATACAGTTTTTCCACTTGCAGTATCTAATTCTCCAACTATACCACATAGAGCACATATTGATTTTTTAGTACCTGGCTCAAGGTAGAATAATCTATTATTACAATGTGGACAGACTCCTTCTTCTCCTTTGTATAAAGCTTTTTCAAAATCTTCTGCTGCTTCAACTATGTTTAAACCTATTTGATGAACTTGAGCAAGTTTTGAGCCATCCATTACTAATTCCTTTGCCCATGGGAACCAAGCATTATCTATAACTTTCCACATTGGTATTAATGCTAACATAGCATGCTCACATTGAACTCTTGTACCCCAGTCTGACCCTCCTATTCCCATGAATGATATTACTTTATCATTAAGCATTCTTGGGTCTGGAGTTTTTCCTCCTGTAGCTTCTGCAACTTTTATTCCTATAATATTATTTCCTCTATCTGCTCTTGGTCCAAAACGGTCCATTATAGTATGGAATAGACCTGATGCTCCTTCCTCAAATATAGGGTCTGAAACTACTATCCCATCTGCATCTTTCATTTTGTCAAGTAACCATTCAAAATCATCCTTTAATACACACATACTACCTTTTCCAGATAATAAAGTCTTAACACATGCACAACATCCAGTACAATGTTTAATGTTAAGAGATGACATTTGAATAAATTCTACTTCAGCTCCTGCTTCTTGAGCACCTTTAAGTGCCACTTTACACATGGTGTCATTATTTCCATTTTTTGTTCCAAAAGAAATACCTAGTATTTTCATTTTTAACTCTCCCTCTTTAGTGTTTATTAATCTTCTTTCATTTTTAATATATAGAATCCATCATCTAGGGCATCTATAATGATGTAACCTCTATCGTCAACAATAAGATCTTCTGTTACTGCCAAGCGTGGTCCAGGGAATCCTGGGAAATAAGATTCTTCTGGCGTTTTATTTGGATTTGGTGGTATAAAATATGCTAACTCTTTGATGTAATATGGATCTGATACATCATAAACCCTTAATCCTGCATGGAAATAACAGCAATATACTCTATCTCCTCTTTGCTCTAGCCATGGTTTATTATCCATTGGCTCATGAAGGTTATGTGGACCAAATGGCCCTGGTTTTCCTAGCCCTGCAACATTAAAGTTAGGATATGGGAAATCCTTTGGTACTTCAGGATATGGGAATTGAGCAATTAATGTTGGTCTTGTTGGATTACTAACATCAACCATATGTATATTATTCATAGCTTGAACATCTGTAATACTCTCTGGCTTAAAAAACTGGAAACGTTCTCCCTCATTTTGCACAACAACTAAATCTCTTCCTGGTAATGGTAGTGCTGTATGAGTTCTTGCTCCTGCGAGTTTACTAGAAAATGCAGGCATAAATGGTAATTCACCTAAGCATCTTGGTCTTGTTAAATCTTCAACATCTAATACAACTAAACCAGCTCCTCCATAACCACAATATGCTTTTCCATCTCTTACAAATGGTGGTCCATGAAGCCATCCTTTATCCATAAATTCTGGACAATGAGGTGCTCCTGCATCAAAAGTTCTATCTGGATATCCATCTGCATATTGGTCTGGTCTCCACCACTTACCTATTTCCACTGGATTAGTTGGATCTATTATATCTATAACTCTATAAATCAGACCTTCAAATCCAACACAATCACTTGATAAATGTACATATCTTCCACCATTGTACATAAATCTATGAACACCCATTACATGCTTTAATCCACAATCCCAGTAACCTAAAAACTTAGGATTTAAAGGGTCTTCTTTTAAACTATATATTCTGATTCCTGCTTCACACTTAATACTTGCTAATTTAGCTTGATCTACAAGTGCTCCTGGTCCACTTCCACAACTCATAGCTACTATCATTAAATCATCTGCTATTTGAATTTTTGGAGTAGTTGTTGTAGGATACTCTTTTGGATTTAACATTTGAAAATGTTTTATAAATTGTGGATTATAAGGATCTGTCACATCACTAATCATTACTCCATTTTTTTTACTTCCCCCAAAACAACATCCATATAAATAGTATTTTTCATCTCTTTTGTACAGAGCCATCTGAAACATTCCACAAGTTCCATCTAAGTCATTAAAGGAACAAACTTCAAGATTTTTAACATATCCGTTATTTCCTTTTCCTTTTGCATAAAATTTATCTTCCATTTTTTCTCCCTTCTCATTTAAAATATTATTAATTGCTATACTTTCATTTTATGAGACAAACTTACTTAAATCCAATATCGTTTTCATGGGAATATATAAGTTATTCTTATTATTGAGCTACTCCATGTTAACTACCTTTCCAGCCTACTTATGTTGAGGATGAAGTAGTTAGTCTATCTTTGATAATTTTATAAAACCTAATATAGAAATATGTCTAAAACATATATTTTTATACAAATATTTTCCAATATTATTTAAAAGTAAATTTTCTTATACTATAATAAGTTTTAATTATATATGAATAAGGTCTACAAACAATAAAGTTTAAATAGGGGTGATTATTTGAATACTAAGCAATTGGAATATTTTATATCTGTAGCAGAAAATCTAAGTTTTACCAAAACAGCAGAAAAGTTTTATATTTCCCAAACTGCTGTTACACAACAAATAAAAGCTTTAGAAGAAAAAATAAATGTGACTCTATTTACAAGAAGTAAACGACATGTTGAGCTAACACCAGCTGGAAAAGTTTTTTTATCTGAGGCTCGTACTATAATAAAAAATATCAATGACGCTATTGAAAAGACACAACAATTTGCACATGGTTCTTTTGGAACTTTGAGTATTGGAATCTTAATAGGATATGAAAAAAACAAATTCCAACAATATTTAAAAGAATTTTCTAATACATACCCTAATATATCTATGGAAATTTGTACTAACGAGATAACTGAACTTTTAAACTTAGTAAAAAATAATTTTATGGATCTTGCCTTTGTTATTAATCCAGAGAATCAACCATTAAAAGATTTTGAATATAAAACTGTAGAAAGATATTCTTTGGTAGCTCTTTTACCCCATGGTCATCCACTTTGCAATGAGGATTCTATTGATTTAATTGAGCTACAACATGAGAAGTTTATTTTTGTAAAGGAAACAGGAGATGAGTATGGGCAAAAATCCATGATACAGAATAGATATCGTGAAGCGGGATTCGTACCTAATGTTGTACAACGTTCAAATGATTTTAATACTATTGAGTCACTAGTAGCCTCTAACATGGGTATATCCATTTTACCTTCATTTTGTGTTGTAGATACTATGATAAAACAGGATATTGCAATTGTACCTATAAATGAAGTACAAAATAGAATCGAAGTTGTAGTTGTATGGAATAAAAACAATACAAATCCAGCATTAGAAAAATTTATTTCTATAATATAAAATTAATTAATATTAACTTGGTCTTTAAAATAAAGTGTGTATTCTTCTAAAAAGTAATGATAATTAAAATATTAAATATCACTATATAAATGAAGGTACACACTTTTTATGTTTAACAAAAACAAAATATTAAAAAAACTTATTGAAGAATATGATGTTAAAACAACTACAGATGTTCAAGACATGTTAAAGGATTTATTTGCAAGTACAATTCATCAAATGTTAGAAGCGGAGCTTGATGAGCATCTAGGTTATGATAGGTATGATAATAAGAATAAAAATACTAAAACTCTAGAAATGGATATAGAAATAAAAATGTTAAATCAGATTTTGGAGAAATAACTTTAAATATTCCAAGAGACCGAAATGTAGATTTTGAACCAAAGGTAATTAGAAATTGGACTCAAATTTTAGCTCATTTAAGTATTTACTTTGAAGAAAGAATTTTAACTTTAAGTTAATAAAGAAATATTTCAAAAAATTCAAGAAATTTTCTTAAAGGGATAATAATTTTTGCAAAAATGGAAAAAATATCAAAATAAGCCTATGATTTTTAAAGCCATAGCCTTATCAATAAATATTTAATTATCACTTAAAAGATAAACTTTTATTTAAAGAATACACATAAATATTTCCAAACTCAAAAACCTTATTGTTTTAATAACACCACCAAGTCCAGCTGTTATTTTTATTCCTATTTTCCCAGTTCCAGGTATACCTACCTTTAATGTATTCTTAATTATATTTGCACATAAGTTCTATTTTCCTTTTACAATTCTAATAGTTTTATTAAAGCCAAGGTATATATCTCCATATTCTTTCGTATATGCTCTATTGGTACTCTTTCATCTGCTCCATGACCACCAGTTTTATACTCTAAGAACTTAGGTCCAAACGCCACCATATCTTTAAACCAACTTGCATATGTGCCACCACCCATAGCAATTGTATATCCATTTTCATCTGTTACTTTTTCATAGGCTTCTAATAACTTTTTAAGTACTAAACTACTCTCATCCACATAATGTAAGTCTTTATGATCAATAATCTTTATTTTCCAACCATTACAAAAAAACTTTTTGAATCTATCTATTATATTGTTTAAAACTATATTTTTACCATACCTTATATCTAGCTCACATATGATTTTTTCTTCATTCACTTTTAATATTCCTAAATTTAAAGTAGTGCTTTTAAACACCTCATCATATTGATTAATTCCCAATGCATCTCCATAATAGTCACTGCAAAGGTATTTTGAAACTAATTCTATATCTTCTCTATACTGAAAATCCATATTATCTTTAACTATCTTTATTATCATTTTAGATATAGCATTTTCTCCCTTTTCAGGATTACTTGCATGCACAGCTACTCCTTTAGTAGTTAATTCTGAAATAATTCCATTAATAATCTTTGCAGTACAATAAGACGGAACAACATTTTCTTTAGTTCCTCCACTTACTATTATGTAAGGTTTACTTTTATCAATTTTAATCTCTTTTTCTATCCTTATATGAACTCTTCCTTTTTCTCCATTAACCACTGGATACATAGCATCTGGAGTAAAGCCCATACTTGGAATTTCTTCACCTTTATCTAAATAATATTTGATACACTTCATACCTGTTTCCTCATTTGTACCAAAAATTAATCTTATTCTTTTATTAATTGTAGGGTACATATCCTTTATGTTTTTCAATACATGTATAAGCATAGATACAGCCCCCTTATTATCTATGGCACCTCTTCCATAAATAACATTGTCAATTACTGCTCCCGAAAATGGATCTACACTCCAACCATCTCCTGGGGGAACTACATCTAAATGCATTGGAATTCCTATTAATTCTTCTCCCTCTCCAATTTCTGCATATCCAATATAATTATCAATATTTTTAACGCTAAAACCCAAACTAGTGCAGTAATCTAAAGTTTTATCTAAAGATTTTTTAGGTCCGATACCAAAAGGACATTGTGAAATAGGTTCACCTTGTTGTGTATCAATTTTTATTAATTCTTTTAGGAATTCTACTGTTCTATTTAAACTATTATCTACACTTCTGCTTATATCCATAAATCAACCTACTTTCTGTTTTTTTAAAGCCTGTTCTTAAAGAACAGGCTTTTAGCATTAAAAACTATTTTCTTGTGAATACTAATTCGCAAACTTCATCATCATGAGCACATTTTTGAGCAAACTCTAATCTAACACCTTGTGCACAATCAACTCTTCCATAATCACCGTAGCAAGCTAATCTACAAATTTCTTTTCTTTCTTCTTTAGTTAATCCATACTCTTTCCAAGCAGCATCTAATGGACAGTGATGGAATTTTAAAACTCCATTCTCATCTGTATTTTCTACTAATTCCATTTCAAACACTTTTTGTCCTTTACTGTTATATAACATTTCTGCCATTTTTCCTGGAGTATCTGCTACGCTATATTTTTGACCTCTCATTTTGCCAAATCCATATATTGCTTCTTTACATATATCATCTGGATTAACTCCTAATTTTTCAGCTTCTTTCATAAGAAGATAGAACCATACTGCTCTTTCTCCTGTTGCTCCTCTAATTCCTTCTAAATATTCCTTCTCTGTATACATTTTTTCTGACATGTCTTTCTCCTCCTAAAATTAAATTCTATATTTTAATCATTGTAAATTAGAATATTCCAATTAATGATCCTACTAATGCTACTACAACTAAAATTACTAATAACTTAGTTATTGTCCACTTCTTGTATTTCATTCCCCAATATACGAAGAATACAACACCAAGTGGTAATAAACCTGGAGCAATCATATTTAATGTGTCTTGAACAACAATTGCTTTACCACCAATATCAAATGATAATGGAGTTGAAAGCTTAACTGTAGTTGCAGATAATGCTCCCATCATAAACATTCCTAGAATTGAAGCACCATCAATTATCTTATTGACAATACCACCTGATAGAATTTTCTTAATTGAATCTCTACCTAAAGAATATCCTAAATGGAATAAGTAATAACCTTCGCAAAATAGTAATATACTAAACATTATTGGGAAAAATGCACCTATAACACTCCCTTCTGCTCCAAATGAAGCACCTAAAGCCAAGAATATTGTTTGAAATGTACCAAAATCTAAAGTATCTCCAATTCCAGCCAAAGGTCCCATAAGCCCATTCTTAACACCTGAAATAACTTCTCCTGGGATTTTTCCTTCAGTAGCTTTCTCTTCTTCCATAGCTAAAACTGTACCGTGAATTAACCCTCCCCATATAGCTTGAGTATTAAAAAATTGTAAATGCCTCTTTAACGCATCTATTAAATCTTCTTTTCTCTTATATAACTTTTCTAAAGCCGGAGTGAAACTTGCACAAACTGCTAATGCTTGCATTCTTTCAAAAGAGTTAGATAATTCTGCTGTCCACCACCATCTTAGATATGTTTTTGTTACATCTTTCTTCGTAAGTACTCTTGTCTTATTAACTTCAGTCGTACCTTGTTCATTTTTAACTTCTTTGTTTTTTATTTCTTGCATTATACTTCACCCACCCTTTTATCTTCTTTCATAAATGTAATTAAAAGAGCTATACAAACACCAAATATTGCAGCTGCAGTAATTGATATTTCAAAATATTGAACCATAAAAAATCCTATAATAAACATTGGTAAGAATTTATTTTTACCTATAGTAAATATTGTTGTTGCAAAACCTAATGCAGGTAATATACCACCCATTACTGTTAATCCATTCATTAACCATTGTGGTATAACATCTAATAATGATTGAACTAAATCTGCTCCAAAAAAGTTACATACAAAAACTATTGGAAATCTTAAAACAAACCCAAATATTAAAGAGTAAAGTGTTGCACATCTCCAGATACCTTTTGTATTACCTTCTTCGGCATACTTATCTGCCTTATGAACTAATACAGCATTACCAGTTCTTCTTAAGTTATTAACTAATACTCCTATAACACCTAAAGGTACCGCAATAGATACTGCAACTTCTGCATTAACACCAGTTTGAAGTGCTACTGGTATTGCAATAAGAGCAGCTAAACATTTATCTGATGGAATATTTCCTCCTGCTGCTACCATTCCTAGATAAACCATTTCTATACTTGCACCAACAATCATACCAGTTGTTACATCACCCCAAAGTAATCCAAGGCTAAAACCTATAAATAAAGGAGACTTTAGTGTTGAGAAAAGGGTATACCCTGCAAGACCTGCTGCAAACCAATACCATAATCCTGTTACAATTGCCAACATCAAAACAGATTCCATTTATAATTCCTCCTAATTTATAAATTTTTATTTAAATTTCTTTAACGCATTTTCATACGTCATAGATGATTCCTCTGGTATAACCTGTAGAACTATTTCAACCCCATTTTCATTAAGTTCATTTAGTTGTTCTACATCTTCATTTCCTAATGAAACAGCTGTAAATACCATCTTCTTTCCTGCTTCATTTGGAATACCTCCTAATTGAATCTTTTCATACTTAAGACCTGCCTTATACGCCTTATTTGCCATATCAACGTTCTTAAATAGAATAAATATATTTTTATCTCCTAAAGTATTGTTTTGGAATGCTTGCCCTGCATCTTCTACTGTTAAAATAGCCACTTCTACTCCTGATGGTGCTGCCATCCTATATACGTCAGCCATAAATTCATCTTGACCTAAGAAGTCATCAACTATTACTATTTTTTGAGCTTGAGCGATTTTCACCCATTTTGTTATAACTTGTCCATGAATTAATCTATGATCTACTCTTACTAATGTTATTTTTGTCATTATATCCACCTCATAATTTATATTTTTTTAAATTCTTTAATTAAGTCCACACAAAGGCTATTATTTTTTCTGACGATTCTTTCTGGTAATGTATGTACTTTATCTTCTTTGCTTAATTCTTCATCTACGATTAAAATTGTCTGTAAGCTAAGTCCATTTATTGCATCTATCCCTCTTCTTATAGCAACAGCTATTGCAACATTTGATGTAGATCCCCCATATAGATCTGATATTATAATTTTCACATCCTCTTTATCTACTATTTCTTCAACCTCTTTCATGAATACAGAAACATCTTTTTCAGGGCTTAGTGATAAAACTTCGTATTGATTTGACAATCCAAAGTTTTTATTTGCTTCTTCTACTAATACTTTTCCCCAAGTTCCATGGCAGAGTATGATTGCCTTATATTTATTCATTGCTAAACAAACTCTCCTTTATAGCGATTAATAATGTGATTTAACTCTACTTCGTCCTCGTCAGGTACCATTTGAATTGATACATTAATATTTTTTTTAATAAATTCATCTATTAAAAGAAATTCTTTTTTATTAATATATACACTTTGAGATATTTTCTTTTTTCCTATCCCTGTAGGTATTCTTCCAATAATAAGTTTTTTAATATCAATTCCTTCTTCTTTCATTCTATTTGCAGTATCTAAGTTTTTAATTAATACAAAAACGTTATCATCAGCTTGGTTATTATAAAAATACCTCCTTGATTCACTTACAGTTAATATTGATAAATCAATATTCTTTGGTGCTGCCATTTTTATCAAACCTTTAGCAATAACATCATTGGTTGTTTCATCATCTACTACTACTATTTTTTTAACACCTAGATGCTTAACCCATTTATATATCACTTGACCATGTATTAATCTATCATCACATCTGCAATATTTTACTAAAGACATTTTTAATCGAACTCCTTTTTCTATTACATTGAGCCAAGAACTTTATTAATATGGTTTATACCAGTTTTCCCCGCTTCAATACATGTCTCTGCTAACTCTTCTAAACTTTTTCCATCTCTATTAATTAAAGCTTCAAGTAGCATTGGAAGATTTACTCCAGTAAGTGCATGAAACTTTCCACCTTTTTTAAGGTTTAAACTTGCAACATTACTTGGTGAACCTCCTAATAGGTCAGCTAATACTAAAACTCCGTCACCTTCATCTAATTCATTTAACTTTTCTACAAAATTTCTATTTAAGTCTTCAATATTATCATTCCTATTTAGTTTAATTGCTGCTGTTCTTTCTGCTGGTCCTGCAATAAGTTCACAGCTTTTTATAACTTCTTCACTAAAATTCCCATGAGTCATAACTATTATCCCAATCACCAATCTCACCTCACTTTTCTTGTCACTTTTTATATAAGCAATTGTTGTGCCAACTTATGTGTATCAATAACAAATGGCTATTTTACAGGATTTAATCAAATCTTTTTACTTAATTTATAAAAAAAACTCACTTTTTCAATATGTATCAAAATCTTTTTCAAACCTGTATCAAATCTGTATCAAAAATAGGTAAAAAAAAGATAGCCTTTTGGCTATATTTAAATTTTGTATCAACTTTTGAATTTATCTGTATCATACTGTGATTCAAATATATCTAATATATTTGCATATTCCATATCTGAAATAATTATATCGAATGTCTCTTCTACAAGCTTAAAGCTTTCTTTTATAACTAAATATAATTCTTTACTTCTACTAATTCTTTCTTCATATAATTTATAAACTAAAGACTCTTTTATTATTACTCTTTCAATCATACATGAACAATGAAATATAAACTTTACTAAAAGCTCATCTTGAATTACTAAAGAATAATGTTCGCTAATTCTATTAATTACTTCTTTTAATATAAAATAAGCCTTTTCCCCATTTAAAAAAGTCAAAGTTTTACTAATATTATCAATTAGTAATCTATCAAAATATCTACCACCATTATCTTTTTCAGCATACATAATTTCCATATCTCCATAATGTTTCTTTATAGATTCTATAATATTAAAATATAATTTCTCTAATGTCATTTCCGGAGTTAAGGCCTTTCTAGTTGCTTCTATTACAATAGGTGTACTTACCATATCTATTGCTTTTACTTCTTTTCCAGTAGCATCATGAATAACTTTAGCAAATGTTAAAATAGATCCCATATCAGTTAGAATTAAAATTCCCTTTCCTTTGTCAATTTCATTGGCTATTTCTACAGCTTGGACTAAAATATCCTGAACTCTATCTTCTAATCCCATATTGATTGCCACCGCATGGTTACAATCCAGTAAAGTATTAGCTACATTCACCATGCTAGATGCCGTAGATTCACCATGCATTATAACTAATATTGCTATACTCTCCTCATTTAATCCCACATAAGATAAATAAAGAAACGTTGCTAAAAAAATTGCTTCATCTTCTGGAAACTCAACTCCATACATTAACGACATGTTAGATAATATTTCTTTTGCTATGTTATATTCATATGCTCTTTCCTTCATAATCTCATCTTTATTAGGATGCTTTACTATGTTCCCAATCTTTATTCTTTCAATTAAATTCTGAATATGTAAGGCTATAGCTTTTATTAATTTATCTAATCCTTCTCTTTTGCTCCATTTATCATGCTTTTGTAAAATATACTTCACAGTAGTTGCAATTGAATCATTAACAATATTGTTATAAGCTGTTTGATTACTACTATTATATATAAAAGTATTCATTAAATTATAGGAATACTTATGTATATCTTCATCTATAACGCTTCTAATTTGTGACTCTTTAATCCCTTCCTGTTGAAGTTTATTCCAAGTTTCTTTTATCATTCCATAGAAATCTAAATCATATTTTTTATTTTCTATTAATAAATTTTCACTTTCAAAATTCTTTTCTTCTGGTAAAAAAATAATATCATCTTTCCCAATAAAACTGAAGTTTTGTACAAACTCCTCTTTTCTATTATTTCCATATAATGATTCTCTAATATTGTTTGGTAGAAGAGAGAGTCTTACATATACACATTCTCTTTTATAGGTCATATAATCTAAAAAAGCTCTTGCACAAATTAATTGTATGTCGCTTTTTAATTGTCCTATATTTCCCTTACACTTATATAAAATAAATGCCTTAATAACTTCTTTTGAAACCTTTAACTTAACACCAATCCTAATACTTTCTTCTTTAAAAAAATAACATATAAGCTTCATTCTCTCTTGAAAGCCTCTTTCCTCTAAAGACGGAATCTTTATAGTTACAGGTATTCTTCTTAAAAACGTTTCCAACATTGCTATCTCTGGATCTTCTGTAGTAGCTGCAATTATCATAACCCTACACTCATGTACCTTATTAGCCTCTCCTAATCTTCTATATATACCTTTATCCATAAGCAGAAATAACATTTCTTGTCCCTCTGCAGATAGTCGATGAACTTCATCTAAAAACAATATTCCATTATTAGCTTCATGTACAATACCATATTTATCTTTATCAGCTCCAGTAAATGCTCCTTTTACATATCCAAAAAGCTGTGCTAATAATAATTGCTGATTATCAGAATAATCAGCACAGTTAAATATGATAAATGGTGCATTATCACTATCTTCTTTTATAGTTAAACTATACTTATACATATATTCTGCAAATATAGATTTACCAACTCCTGTAGGTCCTATTATTAATGTACTCAACCCCTTAGGTGGATATATTACTGCTGCTTTAGCTTGCTCTATCTGGGACTTTAAACTTCCGTCACATCCTACTAAATTAAAAATATTGTTCTCTTTTTTTATACCCTCTACAATATACTCATCTTTGATAGAATCATTTTCACTATATTCGTTTATAGAGTTAATATTATCAAATATCCCTGTATTTAGTTTCTTTCCTAAAATACTCTCAATACGTTCTTTATATAAGTACTGAACAGGTTTTCCCTTTATCTTTATAATGATATTTTCCTTTATTAATTGATTTAATTCCTTACTAG
The DNA here is from genome assembly GCF_020658495.1 of Clostridioides sp. ES-S-0048-02. NCBI lineage: Bacteria > Bacillati > Bacillota > Clostridia > Peptostreptococcales > Peptostreptococcaceae > Clostridioides > Clostridioides sp. ES-S-0048-02. Next base: position 10,046 of record NZ_JACVWH010000011.1, on the reverse strand, counting down.
CATTACTTCTATTTATACCTACTTCAGTAGCAATATGTTCTGCATCAAATCCAAATCTAATGCCATTATTAAGGTTCAAGTGTTCTTCTGTTAATCTTTTCAAGCAAATTAAAACTTTTTCTTTCCTTGATAGCTTCTTTTGTATCATAGTTAACCTCCCCTATAAGCAGTAATACTGTTAAATATTTATTATTAAGCTTAATTCTACAATATTTCAATATTTTTGTCTAATTGTGTAACTATTGATTTTCTTTCCTGTTCATTTTATAATATAAATTACGTTACCCTCATCTTTTATAGAGGAGGAATTTATATGAATTTTTTATCAGATTTACACACCCACTCTATAGTCAGTGGTCATGGCTATAGCACTTTGTTAGAAAATATTAATTATTGTAAAGAAAATGGAATTAAGATACTAGGTACATCTGAACATGGTCCTAAGATGCCTGGTTCTCCCCACAAATGGTACTTTCACAACATTCAAAATATCCCAAGAATCATAAATAACATTATAATCTTAAGAGGATGTGAAGCAAATACACTAGACACTGAAGGAAACATCGATTTAGAACCCTTTGTCATTTCTCGATTAGATTATCTTATTTTGTCATTTCACGAAGCCGTTTTTTCACCAAATACATTAGAGAATAATACTAAAGCCTTAATAAATGCAATAAATAAGCATGATAATATTGAAATATTAGGCCACCTTGGAAACCCAAACTACCCAATCGACTATGAATTAATCATTAAATTAGCCATGGAAAAGAATATCTTAATAGAGATAAATAATTGTTCTATCAAAGGAGTGTCAAGAAATGGTAGCTCGGATAATTGTAAGTATATTGCTACACTTTGCAAAAAACATGGTACTAAAATCATACTAACTTCAGATGCTCACATTTGTTTTGATATAGGTAACTATGAGTATTCTGAGAATATCTTAAAAGAAATTAATTTTCCAAATGAATTAATAATGAATTATCCTAAAAAACTTATTAATCATTTTCACCAAAAAGGTAAATTACTAGATGTTGATTATACAAATATTTAAGTAATAATACATGCTTGCTTTAACTCTTATAAAAATTAGAGTATTATCCTATTTAAAATGCCAATCTCATATTAACTACAAATAGACTATAATTTACGTATTTGTCTACTTTTTATATATTTACTTTTCAAATTTACACAATTTATTCCAAGTAAATACAAAAAGGATGGGTTACCTTGTTATTTAGGCAGCCCATCCTTCATTAAGTATATTATCACATCATCATTTATTTATATCTCTATGCTATCTATTTCTCTTTTCTTATTCATTATTACCTTTGAAACACTGCTCCATTATAAATCCAACAGAGCATATATTTTGCTACAATTTTATAAAATAATATTAAATTAGAGTTAATTGTTCATTGTTACTTGTTTCGTCAATATCTTGTTCTCTAAATAAATCATGTCCAGGTAAAAAAGCTAAGTCATCTTCACACAATTCCTTAGCTTTTTTACTATTAATTTATTTCTAGCTGTTATAAATCCAGCATAATCATCTTTTAAGGGGTACTCATAGCTTTCTTAATCTATGAAATTACTACTTAACACATCTTTTAAGTTATCACCTAAATTATTTTTAATTATTTTGAAATAATCACTAGGTACTTTATTTGATATAGTTCTACTGTTATTCAGATTAATTATACATATATTTCCATTACAGTTAATTTAATTTTTATTAAACCCTTTATTTTTCAAATAATCTTTTGGGAAAATGTGATGATATTCATTTTTATTGACTATAGACAGTACTGACTGTGTATTTATTAGAGCTCCGTCCAGTAAGCTTCTAAGGTTGTTCATAGAAAGAATAAGAGCATATGTTTTACTTAATACATTTCTTAATGCAAATGAAATATGTTAACTGTAATGGATAAGGCAAATATCCATGACTAGTTAAAGGTAGTTCTGTTGTTATAAAGTCTACAGCATGTAAATATGCTTTCTTGCATTTCTCCGCAATATTTTTTAATTCCTCTGATGATAAATTTCTTAATTTATTCATTTCTTCTTTAGTTACACCTAAACCGACACAAGATGCTAAGTTTCTTAAAATTTCAACTTCAGCCACTTTTTCAAAGTTTTTCGCTTCTAAATCAGACCTCACCTAATTTATTATTTTATACTTCATTGTTTAATCCCTCTTTATCTACTTATTTATCTATATTTTAATCAATTTCGATACTTTACTAAATCTAATCTGATAATTTATATCAAAATACTATATATTATTTGTACTTTAACTTATTATATGCCTGTAAAATAAAAGTAGCCTTAACCAACTTATTTCAGTGGTTAAGACTAACGTGCTCCCTTACTTATGATATGGTTCTCCGTTACACCTCCAACGGAGCGTGTTTTACTTTCTTGTTTCAATATATATAGGAGAAGTATTATTTTGTATCCTTCTCAATTTATTGTATTCAACATTTCCCAAGAAATTTATACAATATTCTTGCTTATATAAATTACCCATTAAATCTTCAAATGTAATCTCTACAGGTATGTTATTTATTGATTCTTCCCCATCATAGAATTCTGAGTTTATTGTAAATTCTCTAGTTAAGAAACCTTTTTGCAAACTATTTTCTATTATCTTGTCATTCATTCTTATATTTACACACGATTCTAATCCTATATTCTTTAATCTTATTGAAAATATACGGTATTTACTATTCCCTCTATTTTCTCCTGTATTTTTTACATCTATCTTTATATCCTTAGAAGACCCATCTAATGATTCTAATTCCATATGTAAATATGGTCTAATTCTTTGTCTTTCATCTATTTTTCTTGCTTCTTTTGCATCATCAATAGTTTCTTTTACACCTTCTAATGTTATTAATCCCCCTACAATTCCACTTAATATCGCACCTATAAAACTACCATAGAATGGAATCCAATCACTATTATGTGCTATAGGAAGTGACTTTATACTGATATAGTTTATTCCATTTATTATTACTATTGATAGTACTGATATCCAAAATGTACGTATTATTATTTTTTTAGATGTGTTATTCACAATCTCTCCCCCTAGTTTTTATTCCTTCTTATTATATTACAAATTTTAAAGTAGTACAATTAAACATAGAAACATGAAAAAAGGAAGGGTCTTCGTCTTCTTCAGACGACCCTTCCTTCACTAAGTATCTTATTACATCTTCATTTATCTGTAGCTCTATAGTATCTATTTTTCTTGACTTATCTATTGTTACCTTTGATACAAGTAAATTCAACAACTGCTTTCTTTGTTGTCTTGTACTACTCTCCTTAAATACTTCTCCAAACTTCTTTATTACTTGACTTACTAATTCAAAAGGTATTGGTTCTCCTTCTGCTAACATTACATCTTGCTTTATTTCATCTAGCCTAAACTTCAAAGTATCTATATCTTCATTTAGTTTCTTTACTCTCTCTGCCAACTCACTCTTAGCCAATATTCCATCTTCAAATAGCTCTATGCTAGAGTTCTTCTTACCATTCAGTTTATCAATTTCCTTATTTACTAAGTTCATTTCATCTAGTTTAGGCTTTAACTTACTAGACTTATTCTTGTTGATGTTATTTATTACCTTCTTTAGTAGTAGCTCATTGTTTACTGTTTCTATTAGTTTATTGATTACAACTTCATCTGCAACCTCTGCCTTCACAGAATTTGAATTACACACTGCTGTTCCTTTATTCTTCCAATTGCTACATGCATAGTACTCATTTACTGCTTTACTTCCATCTTTTCTTTTTCTAGTTGACCTGCTTACTGTCATTGATACTCCACAAACAGGACATTTCAATAGCCCACTTAGAATTAGCTCACTATCATAGACTCTATTGTGAGTTTTGCTTCTGTCTTTTAGTATTATTTGTACCTTTTCCCATGTTTGAGTATCTATTATTGCATCATGTTCCCCATCTACAAGTATTGGGTCAGGATTGATATTTCTTCTTCTTTTTTCATTCCAATCTTGTCTTAAATTGTATCTTATCTTTCCAATGTAGACTGGATTTTTTAGTATTTCTTTTATTGTAGCTGTAGCAAATGCATTACCTTTCTTACTCCTATGACCTTCTTGGTTTACTCTATTTACAGTAGCTTTGTATCCATACCCCTCACTATACAACTCAAATATTCTTCTTACTGTCATTGCTTCTTTTTCATTTATTACTAATTTAGTATCTTTTCTCTTTTTTCCTTCACTTGGTATTTCTACTATATCGTATCCCAGTACTTTTCCACCATTCCACTTTCCTTCTCTAGCTCTTGCTATCATTCCCATTTTTACATTCTCTGCTATAGTACCTCTTTCAAATTCTCCTATTGCCCCCATGATATTAAGTTGTAGTTTTCCTGCTGGTGTTTCTGTTTCAAAGCTTTCTGTTAGAGAGCGAAATGCTATTTTATTTTTATCTAGCGTATCTACTATGTTAAGTATGTCTATCAGCCTTCTACTTATTCTATTTAGCTTCCAAACTATTACTAAATCAAACTTACCTATATTGGCATCTTGTAAAAGATCTTTTAGTCCTGGTCTACCCGAAATATTCTTACCACTTATACCTCTATCCTCATATACTTTGAAAACTTCATGCCCCTCTTTTTCACAGTATTCTATGTTCCTTCTTCTTTGTTCATATATACTATAGCCCTCTTCTGCTTGCTCTACCGTTGATACTCTACAATATATTGCTACCTTTTTAGTCATCTTGATGTCCTCCAAACACTATTTTCTCGTTTTTTGTCACTAATTACCCTTGAAACCACGTTTAGATTCACGTTAAACATTTTGTTGTTCCAAGGGTTTTAATATTATTTTCACGTTTTCACGTTATTTTTTAGATGCAATTTATTTTTATTTGTTAAATTATATTACATCTTTTATTTTTATAGTTGTTAGAAATCCATTTAAGTAAACATCCCTTTTACTACATTCGTCTACTAAGATTTCTACCAGCTCTGCTGGTATATCATCAAAATCCCAAATTAAGATTGCTTTTATTTCATCTTTCTTTACTAGCTCTATTAGCTTATTTATCTCTTGATACTCTCCTTTTGTATGACTATCTACAAATTCTAATATGTTTACACCAAACTCTTCTATCTCCATTTTCATCCATGTTACTTTTCCCATTACAAGCTCATTTACATTTTCTTTCTCTAAACTTTTCTTAGCGTAAATTGCTACGTTTTCATTTTTATAGTTACTGTATATGTTCATTCTGCATGTATCCATTGTTTTTCTCCTAATTTAGTTTATTTTTTATTATCTATTTCAATATATTACCTTCTTTCTGTAAATATCTATTGTCAAAAAAAATAAGGCTAACTATGTCAACCTTATTACTATTTTATACCAATATAGCTTTGTTAGAAACCATTATTTCAACTGCTATACAAACTCCTAAACCTATTACTGCTCCTATTACAAATCCCCACATTTTACATCCTCCTCTATTTTTTAAGATATTCTTTCCTTTGATTTATTATAGTTTTAAATGTTGTTATTCCAAATGTTACTCCTTCTACAAATAGCTCTACAGTCATTTTGCACCTCCTAGTATCACCTACTTATTTACTACTTCTTTTAGATTATTTAAAAACTCTTTTGAAAACACATTTTGTTTTATTGCAACTTCAATTAGTTTTAGTAAATCTTCTTCTGGTAAATCTAGTGGTCTTGGTACTAATTGTTCCTCTTGTCTGTATGTGTCTTTGAAGTAAACAAATCTTATTTCTTCTTGATTTAGTTCTTTTACAAATATTTTTTCTATTCCGTAAGCTATATTATCTTCTCTAATTTTAGTTTGTTTAAGTACCTTACAGTATTTGGTTTCTTTTATTATTTTACTCATTTTATTTCTCCTTTTTTATTAGTACTCACTACTCAACATCATTGTTGAATACTCTCCATCATCTATTACAAATATCTTTACTTTAGAATTTATTCCTGTATTTACTACTACATGCTCTTTTTGATACTTAGGTACTTCTTGCCTATGCTCTATTTTAAGTAAGCTATTTTTTATAGGCTCTATTTCAAATACCTGTAAATAGTCTTTCTTTATTTTTATTTCTCCTATCATTGACCACAATAGTATCTGTATTTCTAATGGTATTTCCTTGGAAACACCTCTAGTTAAGTATCTATCTTTATCAAACATTTATCTTCATCCTTTCATTTTGAACATAGAAAAAGAGATAGTCTTTTTATCGACTACCTCTTCTACTACTCTTATTTTATACATTATTACTCTTATTCTTTAATGTTGCATACAATATTATTACTGAACCAATTCCTATTACCCACATTAGTAATTCTCCTACTATTGGTGCTATTACATATGTACTTACTGCTATACAAGTCCCCCAAGTAAAAGTTATTCCTGCACACCCAAAATATCGTATGTTTACCATTTTGTTAAGCATTGCAAATATTACTGTACCTACAATTATTCCGAATATGAAATATCTACTTTCCCTATTATACGATTTATTCTCGTTTTTACTTCTTACCTCTTCTTTTGCTTTATTAAGGTCATTTGAGTACTCATATCCTTTTTCGACTAATTCTTGATATCCTTCATCAGCTATTGCATCACTAAAAATCATTCCCCAATTCTCTATTAAGTAGTTGCACAAGTATGTAAATTGTTCTACCTTATGCTTTCTCACTGTTTTCCCTTCTTTTGTTTGTAATTCTAATGCATTCATATCTTTAATTAAATTTTGACACTCTTTTTGAAAATCAGCTATCGCTAAATCTTGATTGTCTTGTTTCTTGTAATATCCGTAATTGTCTTGTAAATCAGATTCTGCCCTTTGAAAATATCCAAATACTTGTTGGTCGTGAGTGTATTTAGATTCCATTTCCTCAGTATTTTTACATCCTGTAAGTGCAAATATTATTACTATCATCATTATTGCTATAGTTATTTTTTTCATGCCCAATCTCCTCCAAATGCTATTCCTCTGTTGTAATCTTATTTATCAATCTTTTTACCCATCTATCAGAGTAACCTAGTTCTCTAGCCATCTCTCTTAAACTTTTATTATCCTTATTTTCAATGATGTACCTTTCAACGTACTCATTTGAATGTAGTTTCATAGGTAGATTTATCTGCTGTCCCTTATAGTGTTTATGTATCATCTTTACAATCTCTTCACCTAAAATCTCTACCCTTTCTGAATAGATTCCTCTATAGTCACTCTTATCTTTTTTCATGCTCCACCTCCTCTATCAGTACCTATTAATAATAACTATTTCTTTGGAAAGTTTCTTCTGCGATTATCCCTTGAAAAGTTCCACCTATTGTTCCTTATCTATTTCTATTAGATTCTTTAATTCTTTCTTGCAAACAACTACTATTGAGAAATCATTTGAACACAAAAATAGAGCTGAAATATATTCAGCTCCTTCTATTTCGTCTATGTATTCAGGTATTATTCCTTTTAGTTGGTGTTGTTTTAGCTCTTCTATTCTAGCTTTATCTACTACAACTACATATCCACCTAAGTTTTCTGCTATTCTTTCTATACCGTAGTTTTCATCTAGTAGTTCTATGGTAGTTTCTATTGAAGATAGTACTTCTGTCGGTAGTTCCTTTACTAAGTCTAAGTCTTGTTTTTTCCAAATATTTATTATCATCGTATCTTCCTCCTTATTTGAAAACAAAATAAGCTAGATGAATTGTATTTATCTCATCTAGCCCTATCATAGTTATAATATATATTTAAAATTAAATTTTGTTACAATCTCTTCTACTTTAATATTTACTCTATATTAATATCAGTATTAGTTATTGCTACTTCATCATATGCATTTTCAAATATTCCACTTTCATTTTCAAATATTTCACTTAAACTTCTTCCCATTCTCTCGACTAATCCTACTACTAATGCATTTCCCATACAAAAATATCTAAACTTTTGAGTCATACCTGTATTTGTCCAATTATCTGGAAATCCATTTAGTCTTTCACATTCTATAGGAGTTAATACTCTCAATCTATTAGTTTCTAAGTCTCTAACTACGTGTGTGCTCCTATTTTTTGATGACTCACTTGTTAACATTGTTCGGGCAGGTTTATCTAGTTTATCAGGAAAAGACAATGCACCTTCTCTGTAAATATACTCATGCCCATCTTTTGATGTTCTCGGTATAGCTTTACCACCCTTCATGTACTTCCAATCTTCGAGATTATCACCTAAGTAAAATTGTTCGTCGACATTTGTTTCTAATATTTCTCTAATAGTTACTGGATTTTTTATTTTAGGAGTATATTTTTGAGTTATTATTCTATTTTCAAACATAATTCCACTATTTAAAAATTCAAAACTTAAATCATTAGATATTGTAAGTATGTCTTGATATAAATCAAATTCATTTGTTTTGCATATCTCCTCTATTGGGAACTGATTTGAAAAAAATCCTTCTTCTTTTATATATTTATTTTCTATCTTACCTATTTGATTCATATAGTAATTAGTTGTATTTAAAGATGCAAATATAAATACTCTTGTTCTTTTTTGAGCAAACCCATAGTCTGCCGCATTTATTACTCTCCACTCTACACTATATCCTAAATCTCTAAAACAACCTAACATTATACCAAAATCTCTTCCTCTTTGTTTAGCTGGAGATTTTAGTAATCTATCTACATTTTCAAGTAATACAAATCTAGGTCTATCTCTTTCTAAAAATTTATTTATTTCCCACCAAAGAACACCTTTTTTTCCTTCTAGTCCTTTAGCTTTTGTTCTCGCCACTGAGTAATCTTGACATGGAAAACCACCCACTAGTAAGTTATATTTAGGTATATTATATTTTTCATAGTTTTCATTAACTTCTGCTATATCCTTATTTAATATATAGTGATTTGGAAAATTACTTTTATAGCATTCATATGCATACTGAGATTTTCTGCTTGGTTCCCATTGGTTTGCAAAAACTACATTCCACTCATCCGATTTACTTAAACCTACATTAAATCCACCTACACCTGCAAAAAGTTCACATACTGTTTTATTTATAGCCATTTTGTATTCACCGCACTTCCACTTATCATTCGTTTTATCAATATAATTTATTATAATACAATTTAAATATAAATAAAAGATCGATTTTATAAATTATTTTAATAATTATATATATTTATTTTCTACTAAAGTTGTTATTGTTATGCTATAATCTCCTTAAATAATAACTTAATATAGGAGGTATCTATGAATTTTGTAACTCATTCTTTTAGATATGGATTAGAAATTTTTAATACTCAAGAAGATTTCCAAGTTTTATGGCATGAAGTTATTCATGCTCTTCAAAGTATTAGTGATGAAGATATCATAAATTATTTCGAGTCTCAGCAAAGAAGGGCTAAAAGTATTTCAGAAGCAATAAACTATTTGATAGATGATAGGTTAATATCTAGAGGATGGCGTAGACAAAGCTTTATTTTTAATGATCCTACTTATAGAAGTAGTAGAGGTAATAGTAACTGGAGATTAGATTTTGCGAAAGATGGTATTTCCATAGAAGTTGCATTTAATCATGGCGAAGCTGTAGCATGGAATCTTATAAAGCCTGTGCTTGCAAGTGAATTAAACCATGTCGAAAAAGATATTCAAACTAGGGCTGGTATACTTATATGCGCAACTGATGAAATGAAATCTGCTGGTGGTTTTGATGGTGCCACAGGCTCTTATGAAAAGTTCTTACAATACCTACCCCCACTAAATAATATATTAACTGTTCCCATGGTAATTATAGGCTTAACAGCTCCAGAATCTTTTGTAATAGAACATTACAAAGAAGGTAGAAATTTTTATGGTAGAGTCTCTAGATTAAATGAGTAACAAAATAAGAGGTAATGTAAAATAATTTGTGCTTCAAGGTTAATAAAAATCTTCTTTATGGCAATGATTTAAATATAATCAAATGTCGTAAAGGAGATTTTTTATGAATACTTTAAGAAAACAATTAGTCAAAGAA